>CAIZJW010000023.1 GCA_903933385.1 uncultured Silvanigrella sp.
AAATATCAGCACCGAAACGAAAATCATCGTCAAGGTAAATTGAACCGGTGATTCCAAAAGCCGGAATCGTTTGTTGAAGCAAGGAGCCATAAACGCCAAGGTATCCTTCCGTCGCGAAACGATCGTCTATATCTTCCGAAGCCGATGAATCGGGAAGTGATGCATCGGCTGCTTCGGGAACGGACGCTGCAGGCTGAACCGCGTTCGAGCTAGGCTGTGCCGACGGAGCGGCGGTAGCACCGAGGGCAACCGAAAAGTGAGAGACCAATCCGAAAGCAGCCCCTACCACACAATAAAATCTATTTGATTTCAGCAACATATCAGCCTCGAAGCGAATATTTTGAAGGTGGGTAAAATGAAATAATTGACCACCCGACCGTTCTACTCTACCACGACCTCAATTCTTCAATAGGAGCCTGTTCGACTATGTTTCTGACACGCTTTGCTCAATTTTCAATTTTGTTCTCGATGCTCATCTCTTTCTGCTTGCCCTCGTCTTCATTTGCCGCATGGAAGTCGCCGACTTACAAAGGCGAGTCCATAGAGGTGATCGACATCCACCAACACGTGGGCGATGCGCGAACCATGGGACCACTCGGGAAAGACTTTCTTTATAAAACACTCCCAAACTGGCTTCCAAAGGGTTTCAAAGATTGGAGCCTCGAGGCCATGGCCAACCTGGTTCTGAAGCCCTACACTCCAATGTTCGGAGTTAAGCAAGAATGCCTCAACGCCGGATTGAGCATGTGCGGTTTGATGGCCGTTTACGCTCCTCTCACGTGGGGAACCGTTGATAACGCGACCATTGAGGCGATGCTCAACGATTCGCGCAACCGTGGTCCGAACGGAGAGCTTTGGTATTTTTTTGGCATGGCAAGCGTGAACGTACATCGATTTGCTGATGCAGCCGAAGAAGAACTCAAGGAACTGCGGCGCTCACTCAAACATCGAATGATGAAGGGCATCAAACTTGCCTTCGTTCACAACGAACTCCCCATGGATGACCAAATTTTCGACGGTATTTATTCTGTAGCCCGAGAATTTAATGTTCCAGTTTATCATCATATCGGCAGCTCACCGCTGCGAAAAATGAGCGACTTCAAAAGCGAGGAAGAGCGAAAGAAATATCTGCGCAGCAGCGCACCGTCAGCTCTTGAGTGGGCAATTGAGCGACATCCTGATGTTGACTTCGTGCTTGGCCATATGGGTTTCGATTTCAACAGAGAGGGTTTCGACTTCACCGATGAGGTTTATCGCTTGGCGGAAAAGTATCCAAATGTACACCTGGAGATAAGTGCCTTTGGTTTGGCAAACTACGACCCTGAAGGGAAGTTCATGGACGCAGCACTGCGCAATCTGAAATCAAAGAACTTGCTTGGAAGAAATCTCTACGGTTCTGATGCCTCTGGCCAACCTGGAGCCGTTCCACAATATGTAAAGTTAACGCTCAAGAGCATGGAACGAGTGGGGCTCGATGCCAATGAAGCACGTCAGGTGATGAGCCTCAACGCGCGTAAACTTTACAAAATGCCGTGATGGAATGAAAAGAATGGTGGACGATATCGGGATCGAACCGACGACCTCAGCAATGCCATTGCTGCGCTCTCCCAACTGAGCTAACCGCCCTCTCGGAACCCGCTTTAATTACAATGCTCAAAAATCCTTTGCAAGCGGGCTCAGGCGGTTTTTTCATTGCGCAAAAACGTGCTATCGATCAGGGCGCAAAGGAGCTTTCAGCATGGCGTCATCTTTTCAGAATAGCATTTTCCATCAATTGCTCTCCAACCGTTCGGCACGACAGGTTGCTCCTATTGCAATCATGGGAGGCGTGAGTGGCTCTACCTTTGCACCCAAGGAATTGCTTAAAAATCTTCCAATTGTAATTTTCGACTTTGAAACCACTGGCCTCGACACAAAAATCGCACGCATCATTGAAATTGGTGCCATCAAGTACCGCAACGGCAAAGAGGTTGATCGTTTTTCGACCCTTGTAAATCCTGCACAAAAGTTGCCACCTGAAACTTTTGGCCTGACAGGCATCAACGACGAAATGCTTGTCAATGCACCCCATCTCCAAGATGTGTTTTACAACTTTCATGAGTTTTTCAGGGGCTGCGTTGGCGTTGCACACAATGCTGAATTCGACTGCAACCTCATGATGCACGAAAGCGCGCGGCTTGGCATGAGCTGCAATTATCACGTCATTTGCACTCTCAAGATGGCCAGGGCACTCGTGCAATGTGAACGCAAGAACCTCGACGCGCTCGCACAACATTATAATCTGACGTTTGAGTCGCGCCACCGCTCCATCGGGGATATTCTCGTGACGGCAGAAGTGCTCTGGAACATGCTCAAGGAACACCCCGAACTGCAAACTCTCGGTGACCTCCAGGCATATCAGGAGCCTATGAATCAGCTTTGAAGTAGCGGAGAGAATCCTCACGTGACTCCTATTCAAAAGAACACAATCGCCTGGACTGTTGCATTTACCTGCATCACCGCCGCAGCCGTTTCAGCCTACGGGCGAGCAGATGCAACATTTTTGGGTGCAATTCTTGGATTTCTTCTCGCCACTGCTTGGCAACGCTTCGTTTTACAACCCGCACAAGCAGAGAAGGATCTGGGCCCTGTGCGCCTCGCGCTCAATCTCAAAACAGCCAAACTCAATGCGGGAGTCATCCGATTTCAACGGACCTTCGTTGCCTCGGGTTTGATCATCGTTTGGCTCGCGGCTGTTGTCCCGGCTCTTGTTGCACCGGCAAGCCGGGCATACGCATGGATGGAAAGTCAATTACGCTCGGAACAAGCTTATCTTCGTATTGAATATCCAAGTTATCTCGATGCAGCGCCCAAAGAATTAACCTTAAAAGGCGTTTCCGAAGCTGAAGTAGAAGTTGATTTGGACGCATATGTATCGGTGCAATTCCGTTATCGAAAGAACGACTCACTCTGGCAGGTGAATCTTAAACCAGCTTCTCCGGCCATCGGACAAACAAAAACACCTTTGCCGGCAACTGCAAGCTTCGGTCACAGTGCAAAATCAATCGTTGAACAGCTCTCGCTTTCGCCAAATTCGGAAAACAGCATTTCACTCGAACTTGAAAAAAACGGCCGAGAGTATGCAAAACAGAAACTCAAAATCACACCACAACCGCGTCCACAAGTAGAACTTTCACAAGCACAGGGCAGCCAGCAGCGAGAAGGAATGATCCCACTGAACGTTAAAGCACGTTCAAAGATTCCTCTCTCGAGTGTTGAATTTCATGTTCGCACCGCATCGGGCTACCGTATGGTAAAACCAATTGCCGAGTTTGCGAACGCAAACGAACAATCCTTCGATGGACAAAACGTTTCATTCAATACCCAGGGAATTCCCTTTACCCCCAAAGACACTCTCTTCATAAAAGCAGTGGCAAAGACGGTCGCTGAGAATATTCAAGGGGAATCGGATGAACTCAAATTCGATATTGTGACGCGTGAAAGCATTCGGCAAGACCTCATGCAGGCCCTTGAAAAATCTCTACAGGCATTGCAGAGCAATTCACTTTCAAGCCAGCAGCTCAAAGACACTCTGAACAGCGAACTCTCTAAAGCTGATCAATCGGCTCGCCAAATGGGAGCTCAGAGTCATGCAGCACGGCAGATGGAAAAAATCACCGAGAGCTCGCAAAAGATAAATGCTGCCAAAGATAAAGCTGCTCGTGAAACGGAAAAGAAAATCAAGAATCTGCTTGAGAGGCTCAAACGCGAACAAACAGCTAACCAGGTGCAAAATCTTATTGCTCGCCTGCAGAATTTAAAATCTTCTGTCCAACGTTCCGACGTTGAACAATTACCTCAGCTCAGCAAAGACACAAACGAACTACGTAACACGGCTAACACCCTCAAAAAGCAATTGAGTGGAATGGTTGAAAAGCCAACTTCAGGCTTGAGTCTGACAGAAAAACAAGCTGCACTCGACGCCCTTAAACTCGATCGTACGCCCGAGAACCTCAAAGACCTCGAGCGCAGTTTGAACGAAAAAAAACAAAACGAATCCGTGAATAAATCGCAAGCAACACTGGAACATGCACAAAAGCAGCTCGGCAGTGTGCTTGCCATGCTGCAGGCTGCGCGCCAGCGCGCGATGCGGGAGGCTCGTGAAAAGCTCACACGTGCTGACAACGAATTACAGAACGCTCGCAAAGGTGAGAAAGGAAATAAAGAGTCACTTGATAAATCTCAGCAAGATCTCGACTCTCTGCCCGAAATCTCGGAAGACTTTCAAGATGCGGCCCGTGATGCTCAAAAAGGAAATCAGCAAGCAAGACAGGGCTCTCAATCTGGAAACAAACAACAAACTGAATCAGGAATTGATGAAGCTCAAGATGGCATCGTGAGAGCACTTGCAGCACTGCAGGATGAAGAGGAAGCAGAAAAGCAATCTCAGCAAGAACAAGACGGCCAAAGCTTCCGAAGCGCACAAGAGGCACTTGCAGCGCAAAGCCAACTCGACATGGGATGGCGCAGGCAAATCCTAGAAGAAATCGCACGATTGCGAGCAAAGGGCGAACCAGCAGATTCTCCCGCAATCCAATATCTCGAATCACGCTTGCGTTGAGGTAAAGCCCATTGACCTCACGCACGTTCACTCGCAATCGAATTCGTGGCGTCAGCTTTCACCACGCACGCTCGTCTTCCGTTTCGGGACATGGCGGATCAAGAAGAGACTCATCTACTTATTCTAGCACTGCCTGGACAGGTCCTAGCTTACAGGAATTGCAAAACACTGCGCCTCAACGATTCGGCGACTCAGATCTGCATCGACTTCTTGCCGATCAAGGACGACAAGAAATTCACTCGCTCGTGTCGGATGCGGTTGAACATCTGGGACAATTGCGACAACTTTCACGCTCACTCCAAAGGTTTGCACCCGAAGAGGAAACCCACCGTCAGTTTCTCAATTCTGAAAGCAACGAGGACATGGGAATTCATCCCATGCAAGAAATGTACGTTGAGGTGATGCGGATTCAAAGGCTTTGGAAGTTGCGCCTGGAAACACTCGAAATGATTGTTATGGCGCAGAACTCACTGCGTTATTACTCAGGAGGACCCGGAGAAAAGCATCGGCGGCCGGCGGCAGCGTTCGTTCCGACGAAGAAATGAGAACAAGTTTACGCGTCATGTTGAGCCCATCGACGTCAAGCACCTTAACACGTGCAGTTTCATTCATCGAAAGCTGACTCACAATCGAAAGCCCAATATTCTTTTCAACCATGCGCAGCATGCTTTGCGTCGATCGAAGAGTCATGACAATCCGAGGATGAACATACAACCTCCGGAATTCGGAATCTATAATGCCACGCACGGTAGAACCTTCATCAAATAGAATCATATGTTGCTTATTCAGATGCATGGGCAACAACTTCTTGCCAGCTTTTTCCAAAGCGGCCGCCACTCCAACCAACGGGTGATCAGGGCTCGCTATCACACGCATGGAATCAACAATTTCACCATGAACGCGCAGTCCGACAAGGTCATCCGGGTTATTAAGTGAAGCATCGGGCTCTCGTGTGACAATGCCTACGTCGATGAGCTCATTACGCACGGCATCAAGAACTCCTTTGCTGTCTTGCTCATGGAGTGTGAACTGAATGTTCGGGAACTGTTCACGAAAAGAAGCAATGGCATTTGGAAAAACACCCATGACTGCTGTTGCTCCTCCACCGAGGTGCAACCATCCATCCCGTAGCTCGAGATGATTTTTTACCACACGTCCGAGATGACGCATCCGTGCCAGAATATCTGTGGCATTTTTATAGACAAGAAGGCCCATGGGAGTCGGCCGCACGCCACGACCCGTGCGCTCAAGAAGCTGACATTCCAACCCCTCCTCGAGCAGCTTGAGGCGAGCCGAAAGAGCAGGCTGAGTGATGTGTAACTTTTTCACGGCAGCTGTGAAGCTGCCCTCTTCGACGGCCGTGACGAAGGCTTGAAGCCTATGTATATCCTGAAGTTCAGGCATTCCTCACCCCCCGTGAAAACTGCGCCTTTGAATGACACAGGTTTAATCCTTTGTCCAAGTTAACCAACCTAAATCACTGCCTGTTCTGCGAACGAGTTAATATATACCGACCGTTACCGAATCAAGAGGGCTAAATAGTCTTTCAGAAGTGGTTTCGGAATCGATTGAATCAGCTCGAGGTAGCGGAAGCTCTCCGGAGGTTTCAATGAGAGGTGTAAGTGTTGTGTCTCTGCTGATTGCTTTCTGCGTGATGCAGGGATGCTTGAAGAAGAAAAAGGAGATGCAGCTACCCGAAGAATCTGAACTCAGTGACGTTAATATTCCTTCCCAATCTGAAGACATTCTTAAGGTCTCTACTGCGCTGCTCGAGGAGGCGGTAGCAGCAAGAAATTTACTGGAAGCTCTCCCTGCTGCCGATGCATCAGAAAAGGTTGTAGAACTAAACCTGATTCTTCGGGATGACTGGGCTACAACCCTCCCCCTCAAATTCAAGAATGGCGACTTTAAAAAGTTCTCGGATGAAGGATCAAAGGGAGAAGTTGTTGGGTTAGGCAATGTTCAAATAAAGAAATTCAAATCGAATTCTGCCACCCTTAAAGTTCTAAAGAAAATCCTCAAAGCGGGACCAAAGAACACTCTTGCGTTTGATGTTGTTAAAGTTGAAGTTCCTGCAAGTAACATTGCCGATCTCATTGGCACAATAAACGCACTCAACAGCGTTCCTGGCGTGCTTTTCTCTGAACCAAATGCAAAAGTCAAAGCGGTTGCGCGTCCTGACGACTCAAGGCTCTCTGAACTTTGGGGCTTATTTGCCATTAAAGCTGACGAGGTTTGGAGCAGTCAACAAGGAACGGGTGCCACAACCGTAGCTGTTGTTGATTCCGGGATCGATATCAACCATGAAGATCTCAAACCAAATCTTTGGACCAACTCAGCTGAAATTCCAAACAACGGACTCGACGACGACTTCAACGGTTTTGTTGATGACATTCATGGCTGGGACTTTATCGACAACGACAATTCACCCAACGATGAACACGGCCATGGCACCCATTGTGCAGGCGTTATTGGAGCACGGGGGAACAACTCTATTGGTGTCACTGGAGTTGCTTGGAATACAAAAATCATGCCTATCAAAGTACTCTCGGGCAATGGGGCTGGAGACACGTATTCAGTGTTTAATGGTTTGCTCTACGCGATTGCCAATGGGGCCAAAGTTCTTTCAAACAGTTACACGAGTGCCAGCCCATCAGTGCTCCTTGCGAATGCAATCCGATTTGCAAATGATTCCGATCGACTCTTTGTAGCCTCGGCTGGCAACGACTCATCAGGGAAAGCCTCATATCCAGCCTATTACACCAATTCTTTTGCAAACATATTGTCGGTCACATCGAGTCAAAGTAACGGCTCACTCAGCCCTTTTTCAAACGTTGGCGACGGTGTCGACATAGCTGCACCGGGTACGAACATACTAAGCACCATGAACAATAACCTTTATGCCGTTCTTTCCGGAACATCCATGTCTGCCCCTTTTGTTGCAGGCACTGCTGCGTTGCTGTGGGACTCTTTTCCAAGCAAATCAATGAACGAAATTCGAAAGGCAATTTTGAATGGTTCTGATTACAAGACAGCCTATGTCGGTAAAGTCGAAGGTGCACGCCATCTAAATACCGCGAACTCAGTTCAGCAACTGCTTGGTACGGCTACTCCGCGCCCAGTGGCTCCACTCGGCATTGCGATGGGAATACGCTTTAAATATTACGAGGGTCGATGGAATAAAATCCCAGATCTCTCCGCACTCAGTCCCAAAAAAACTGGTACAACTTCATTAATTTCACTCAAAGAATCCATCAAAAACAACAATTTTGCGCTTATTTTTGAGGGGCTCATTAGGATAGAAACAGCCGGAGAACATACTTTTTATTTAAACTCAGATGATGGTAGTGCGCTCTATGTGAATGATGTCCTTGTGACCTCCAATGACGGAATACACACGCCACGTGAGCGCAAAGCCAGTGTTCAACTGGCAACCGGATATCAGAAAATTCGGATTGAATATTTCCAAGCAAGTCAGGGTAAAAAACTTGGTATTGAATGGAAAGGGCCAACATTCAAACGACAAAAAATAAATGATTCAAAAAAACTTTTTTATTTCTTCTAAATTAAATGAGCAACAAAACAAATTTGCATCTCGATCTCAGAACTCCTGAACCGTGACGGGGACTGTTACATTTCCTGAAACGGAGCCTACTCCAAGTGAGCCAAAAGTATCAGTTCCCCAACATTGAATTATGTCACTTTTGTTCATTGCGCACGTGTGTTTGAAGCCCGCAGCCAAGGCTCTGTTGCCGGCTTGAAGTTGTGCAACCACAACAGGTGAATTTCGATTGATGAGACCTCCGTCGCCAAGCTGACCATATTCATTGTTCCCCCAGCACATGAGCCCACCCTCTTTCATGAGAGCACAACTGTGGTTGTGCCCCAGGCTCAAGGCGAGCACTGCGTCACTGAGTCCAATGACATCGACTGGCGTATTGCGCTGTTCCAGGGTTCCGTCGCCCAGCTGACCTTTGCTGTTACTTCCCCAACACTTCACACCACCGTTTTCAAGCAAGGCACAGGAGTGATTTCCACCGACAGCAATCTGAACAACTCCTGATTCCAAACCTTCTACTTTTACAGGATTTGCTACCGAGGTCGAACTCGCTAATATCCCTATCTCTCCGAGCGCATTGGAGCCCCAGCATTGTACGCCGAATTTGTCGTTCAGAAGACACTGATGATTTTCACCCAAAGAGACCTGTAAGACTCCTGACGTTGCACCCACAACATCTCCGGGTGTCGGCGCCAATCCGCGCCCCCAGCACTTCAGGCCTTTGTTTTCCCGCACTGCGCAGGTTTTTGAATAACGCGTGACAGCCCAAAGAACACCACTGCCCAAGCCGGAAGGAACAGTTGCCTTAAAGGAATGAGCAGAAGTTCCATCGCCGAGTTGACCATAGAAGTTGGATCCGAAACACATCATCGCTCCTACTTTGGTCACGACGCAGGTATTGCGATCACCCGATGAAAATGAACGTAGGTTTTCCGTGATAGAAGCAACACTCATGGGCTTGTATGAAAAAAGCACACTCACGGGATCGAGTCCTAACGATCCTAAATAGTTCCAACCCCAGCATTTAACTGAATCAAGTTGATTGCGGGCACACGTTGCATCAGTTTGTGTCGCCACTCGAGAAGTGGCATCAAGCGCAACAAGAGCCTTTTGAGCCCATAGCGCCTGAAGTTTTGCATCATTTGCACCACGTCTCTGACTTACGATCGGATGTGTTCCCTTGGCAGCCTCAACGAGGGGGTCAGTGTCCTTGGTCACCACAACGGAACCGTCGGGATTCTCAGTTGCACCCTCTTGGCCGAAGCGACACGATATCGAAATTAAAGCACCCGTAAAAAACAATGCCACGGTGAATTTATTCAACAGAACACCTTGCAACGAAGCCGTCATGAATACTCTCCGAGAAGACACTGTGCGAACGAAGAAAAATCCAAAAATAATTAATTTCTCTGCAATACTTAACGCGATTGAATGGAGGCCAATCCGAGACTTATATAGGTAAAAAGGTCTTCGTGCTTATTCGCAAAACCATCGGTGCGGTTTTGAAACGCTCTGTAGCGCGTCCCAATCTCCCATATAAATCTCGAATCGTAAGGAACATAAACCAAGCGAGCACCCGCAGGCAGACCCACATACATCTGATAATTGAGAGAGCCTGTTTGCAAATGAACGAGTGTCAAACCCGCTGAAAGACAAGCGCGCACCAAGGACATGCTGAATAAGCAAACATCATAGCCAAGTCCTGGCTCAAGCACCGTTGCCTTAGAATGAGCGGACACCGGAAAATAAAGTGTGTCGGGTCCTCTGGTTAGAAAGCTATCCGTGTAAAAAGAGATCTCGTTGGCAAAATCGGTGGGAATTCCCATGGGATATGACTTAAATGATCTGCTCAAGGTTGTTTGCAAACCGAGTCGCCGGTATTCTTTTGCAAGCGAACCACGCGATTCCGTGAGTCCAACCCGCTGTGTAAAGAATACGTCGTCGAGCTCGCCACGCGCGACTTGAGACGACAAAAGCATCAGCGCCGCCCATGCGCGCATTGCATGACTCAATATAAATGAATACGAAATTCGTCTCATGAAAATGTCCCGACAACCTAGACTTCATCATCCAGATTGACTCATGAGCCCGGCAAATCAAACAGAGTTATGTCAGAATCGTTGTCTTTCTTGGGCTTGCTTTTGCTTGGAGCCGATTTCGTTGATTTTTTACGTCTCCAGCTCCTCACACCACTTCGGCTTCCCAGCCTTTCTTGAACCTGCTTCGCTGCAATACGCACATCACTTTCAGAAAATCTTTTAAACAGGGTTTCCTTTGCGCTTGCTGTAGCCAAATTCAAATCCACAATCGGGCGGGGATATCGACTTGGAAGTCCTTCGAGCGCATGAATTCGACCTGCATCAACGTCTCTCAATTCGGGGACCCACTGTTTTATGAAAGTACCGTGCGGATCATTCTCAAGTGACTGCTTGAGCGGATTGTAGATTCGAATTTGGTTATTGCCCGTGACTGAAGCCTGCATTTGAACCTGTGCAAAATGAATTCCAGGTTCAAAATCAAGAAAAGCGCGCGCAAGATCCCATGCGGGCTGCCGCCAATCCCGCCACATCAAATGAGTCGCGAAACTCATGAGCATCGCTCTCATTCTAAAATTAAGATACCCCGTGGCATGCACGCTGCGAAGGCAAGCATCTACCAATGGATAGCCCGTCTGACCACTCTCCCAGCGCTGAAACTCATCAGAACTCATTTCAGGTCGCAGACCTGCGAGTGCAGAGTTTTGTTCGCGTTCTTCGAGTTGGGGAAAATCTTCCAACTTTTGAACAAAATGACATCTCCACGCGAGCCGACTCCTGAAAGCCGACACAGACCTTTTGTTCAATGCATCTGACTTTGCATGGTTGGCCAAGTGAGCAATAATCTGCCGAGATGAAATGCAACCAAAAGCAAGGTACGGGGAAAGTCTCGAACTAAAGGATTGTGCATCTTTTGGTCTCGACAAACTTGCTATGTATTTGCCGTGGATCTCGGGTTGCAAGAATCTATTGAGTAGCGCGTGTGCAACCCTCTCACCACCCAACTGCTGTCTGTTTTTCCACTTTAGGGCCGAACTGACCCATTCACACGGGGAATGGAGACTAAAACGCGAAAATTTCAAAGACATTTTCTCTTCGTTCAGAGCAGTGCAAAAATCTTGACTCAGAGGCACAAGCATACCGCTTGGTTGAGCCAACACCTGCCCCTCGATTCTCTCTCGATACTTTTCCTGCCAGAGGTTTCTATTCCCGAGTCGACGAACCACTCCATTAAAGGGAAACTCATGCCAGTGAATACCCCGTTCTAAAAAAAACTTATGGAGACGCATATCGCGAGCATAAGTCCACAACAAACCTGTTTCTTCATGCGAGAAAACGGCTTTTAATCCGCAAGACGCCAGGTGGGCAAACACATTGTCAGCACTCCCCTGCGCGATGAAAATATTTATATTCAGCGCATCGAGATTCGCAGCAATTTGATTCATTGATTCAACAACAAAGCGATCACGTCGAACATGCTGCTCGGGCGCCTGGCGCGCTTCCGGCTCAATCACCACTAGAGCGACGAGTGCACACTTTCTTTCCAGAGCAAATCGGTGCGCAGCCATGAGGGCCGCATTATCGGCACTGCGAAAATCCTTTTTTATCCACCAAACAGCAAAAGGTACCACATTTTCCTCGGCAAATTTTCATGGATACATCTTATTGAGTCCCGCAATATCGAGCCCATTGGGCCAAACAATTCCCTTTTCATAATTGAAATTTCGATAAAAGCAGCGCTCCATGAAGGATGTCGGATTCCAGGGGCCAATTTGTATGTCACCTGGGGCCAGATTTTCGTCGAATGCAGCGCACTTGTTTTGTGAATGAGCATCTTCATGCCGCATTCCAATGGCATGACCAAACTCATGCAAGCTCGAAGAAACCATGAGATTCTTTCTTCCAGCTGAGCTCAGCTTATCATAGATATTTGTGAAGTCAGGATGAGCATCTTTGCCAGATAAACTCAAAATGATTCCCGCCTTTTTTCCACGCACCCAAGCTTTGTCTGATAACGAGACCTCAACCCGAGGGTGGCCTGGAAAATCTCTGAAGGCATTGTTCCGAGACACAACCAGCGACTTCAAATTTTGAAATTGTGAGTTCGCATCACTGCCAGAGTCATCGTAAATAAAAATGCGAAAGTCGGAACTAGAAACAGTTGAGGAACACTTTGCCCAACCGCTAAACCGCAATTTTGTTTTTGCAAATGCTGTTTTTACAGTGGATTCAAGCTGTGAGCGAAATTCCGAGGTTGAGCTCGATGTAAATTCCCAGCAGACTCTTACGTTGGTACTTAAGAGTCGTCCATCAGCGAAAAAAACACTTTCGATCTCTGACTGAGCGCCACCTTGAGTGAAGGGACGGCATCCATAAAACGGTAGTGCAAAACCAGCTAACAAAAAAGCTGTCCTGTTTGCAAAATAAAAGCTTTTTAAGCATAAATTAATCACCATAATGACACCCTTCCCAGATTGCAAAAGCAGCCGTTCATTTTGAAGCCTCGCTGCTTCGGCCTCAAATTCTGACATGAGACTATTCTTCTGCGAAGAAACTCTTTATTCGCCAAATGTCTGAAAAACCCAAGCCAGACGATGCCCATTTTATTTTGCCTTGAGGGGCAACGAGAAAGAGCGAGGGTGTCGCGTTGACATCGAGAGCATTGGAGAGCACCCCATCGGGGTCGACGAGTGCGGGAAAAGTAAACCCGTGCTTTTTCATGTGCCTATCAACAGCCTCGGGGGTACCTCCCACATGCACAGCAAAAACCTGTTCCGCAGCGAGCTCCTTATTTGCAATGGCTCTCTGAATCCGATCCATTTCGAGCTTGCAGGGTCCACAGTGGATTGCCCAAAAAAGCGCGACGGTGCGCTCGTTCAAATTCACTGGAAATTCGATAGATGCACCTGAACTGGAGAGAATGCGCGTGGTGGGAAAAACGGAACCCTCAAGCGCATAATTCTTGGTGATTTGAGGTGCGCGCTGAAAAGCAACAAAAACCAAAAGCAACAGAGTTACTAACCAGCTCCAGGAGATTCTCTTCAATTTTTCTTTCAACGATAATATAGCTGATTACCTCGATTTGCAGAGCGTAGGCGAGGCAACTGAAGCGTCGTCTTCGCTGTAACTCGGAAGTGGAAGAATTCTGCTGGACTCATTTGCCCGACATCGGGAGTCAAAGAAATGATACTACCACGGGGTTTGGTTGTCGAAGAATTGTTAAACAACAAGGTAAAATAGGAATCGGTGTTGAAACCAAAAACACCCAGCTTGAGCAAATTGTTTTCTTTCAGCGAATCAACTCCCTTGTTCACGAGCTTCGCCCATACCAATCGAGTCAACTTTTCCCGATCGCAGACTGTTTTAAACTCCAGATTCTTTGTGGAAAAATCTTCGATTTTTTCGATATTGCAGCCAAACAATGAAGAGTGGAGTTTACTGAGCTCCACCGCGTCTGCAGGCTTCGCGTCTGCAACCTCGGCAAACAACGGGTACTGTTCAGGAATAGTTTTCTGAACCCTTTGAATAAAAAGCTCACGGTTACCGCAAAACGCTTGGGTTTCCCGCCGGCCCAAATGGTCAACTGGCAATTCGCTCTCCGGCGTCGAACAATGTTTTTCATTCAACCAGTAGCCATAGGTGCGCATATAAATAGGAAGCTTTGCAGACAAAGGACGATGACTCTCCAAAGCAGCAAGATACTTTTTATCCAAGTCTGGTAACGCAGAAAGTGTTTGAGCATGCCGACGTCCCACGTCTTCGAGTATCTGACTCACATACAACTTACGATCTAGCTTGGGCTCTATCTTTCCGCTCATAACTCTAATCTCGTTTTTTGAAAAACAAGCGATATTTTTTCTCTCTGCCCCCAGCTGAGTCGCAAATACGTTCGTTTGTTGCTGACACGGGGCAACACTTTCTTCACTCAGTGCAGAGCGCCATTGATCACGCTCCCGCTTCGGTGCCATGCTCAAAAAAGGACTTACGGCGCTAGCAACCTTTGCAAGCTCTGACACGCCTTCAAACTTTATCGGTATGGCGATATAGCCGTTCTTGTAGAAGAGCTGCAGTAAATAAGTTGAATTAGCAAACTCTGGCGAATCTGCATCAAACAGACAATGAACTGCAGTCCAAACTTTCACTTGATTGATTTCACCGCCGGCGGGAGCAACCATCACACTGCAACGGCGAGAAACTGCATTTCCGGAAACATCTGTGCTTTGGATATCGAGATAACCTGCCCCGCTTGATGGCGAACTATACACGGCTGGGCTCAACGCCAAGAGATTCTGAGGAGATGAATTTTTCGCCGAAGGTTCAATACAGACTTTGTTCGCTTGTGGGTTCAACCCACAAGCAACCACTGACGCACTGAGTAGCGCGAAACTAGCTCTTCCCACTCGAATGCACCATTTTGATGTTTTCATCAAAATCCTCCGAAGTCGTATCGGAGGCGTCGCACGGAATCTTCTCAAACTGTAATTACCAATCGAAAATGTCAGGGGTTATCTCCCAAGCGATTATGTCAGGTCCGAGGTTTAAACTCCCCCTTTCCAAGGAAAAGGGAGGGGGCATGGCCAAGAAGGGTCTACTCGTGTCAGCTGACGATCAAATCCGCTACGAAAGTGTACAGTCTTATCTTCAAGGGGAAATATCTCTGTTGGAACTGGCCTCCGTCCTCAAGCTCATGGAGAGACAGACCTACCGAGTGGTCGCCAAGGTTAAAAAAAATGGTCTCAAGGGTGTCTTTCATGGCAACCATGGGCGTGCCCCGAAAAATAAGAGCTCTCTATTCTTGAAGAAGCGAGTGCAGGATATCGTGCGAACGACTTACTTCGACTTCAATTGTTTGCACATCCAAGAACGGCTCCTGGAAGACCTTCAACTCGAAATCAAGCGCGAAACACTGCGCACATGGTGTAAGGAAATCGGTGTTGCCAAAAACAAACGGCGGCAGCGGAGAAAGCCACGTCCAACCAGACAAAGGCACTGCAACCGTGGATTTCTTTTACAAATGGATGGTTCGCATCATGAATGGGTCGCAGGTCAAGAATGGGTGCTGATCTCAATCATCGATGACGCTACAAGCGAACTTCATTACTGCCAGTTTCACTACGGCGAAACGACCAACGCCTGCCTCAGTGGACTTCGTGCGATCATCGAACGCTTTGGTGTCCCGCGTTTTATTTACGTTGACCGTGCGGGCCTCTATGGTGGACAAAAGCGACAGAATTTCTCGGAATTCGAGCGCGTCTGCAATGAACTTGGCATCAAGATTATTTATGCAAATTCTCCTCAAGGTAAGGGCCGCATCGAGCGCACTTTCCGAACCTTTCAAGACAGACTTATCCCTGAACTTCGGCTGCGTAAAATAACCGACATGGGCAAAGCGAATCTGTTTCTCAATGAAGACTTCATTCCGAAACAATGGGGACAGTTCACTGTGGAACCTGCGTCTGCGCTCGAGGATTGGAGGCCTGTGCCTGAGGGCTTGGCTCTCGACAAAGTGTTCTCAATCCTCAAGCACAGAAAGGTAAATCCGGGTGAGACGATCTCATTGGATACTCATTCTTTCCGAGTGACACATCCCGAGAAAATCTCGCTCGCAAATCAAACCGTGGAACTTAGGTTCGACCTTAAGGGACGAATGACCATCTGGTTTGCAGGAACGGAACTGAAGTGGGAGCGCGTCCGAAAACCGCAGAGGATTCGGGCACGTGGGGTCGCCTGACCCCACCTGACATAATCGCTCGGTAGTTGACCTGACATAATCGCTTGGGAACAACATATTTTGATTACAGCTTAAAAAAAAATTAACGAATTTA
>CAIZJW010000024.1 GCA_903933385.1 uncultured Silvanigrella sp.
AACTAGGACCACGGAGGAATTCATCCATGTCCACCCGCATCGGGACACTTTCGCGCGCTATCGCTATTGATGCACTGAACCACGTGATGACGCGTCGTCAGCATGCTGATGCTGTCCTCGAGCGCTTGTTTAAGCACCACGTAGAGGAACTCCGCCCCCTCGACCGTGCCTTCATCTTCGAAATTGTTTATGGATCCCTCAGATGGTTATCCAAAATGGATTGGATCATGTCGCACATGGTTGATCGTCCATTCAACAGTCTCGATCCCCGGGTCGCATGTGCTCTGAGGGTAGGCGCGTACCAGATTTTTTATATGGATCGTGTCCCAGACAGAGCGGCAGTTTCTGAAACGGTTGAAGCGATAAAGAAAGTCGGAGCGGGCAATGCCTCTTCGTTTGTTAATGCAATTTTACGAAGGGTTGCTCGCAAAGCTGAGTATTTTCCGAAGCCCGATCGCGAAACGCAGTTGTCAGAATACCTTTCGGTTCAGTTCTCTCACCCGCAATGGATGGTTGAGCGCTGGCTAAAACACATTGCAGTTGACCGCCTCGAACATTTTCTTTCCGGAAATAACAAGGCACCACCGATTGTTTTGCGGCGTCTTAAGTCAAGAGCTCTCCCTGAGGGTGAAGACCTTGCCACTTATCTTCTTCGAACGCAGGGTATTTCGAGTGAATGGTTGCCCCTCAAAACCGCTCTCAAGGTAGAGCGTCTTCCTCAATTTTCAACATGCTCTGCCTTTGCGCAAGGACATTACATTGTCCAAGATGCTGCTGCTCAATTAGTGGTGCAGTTGGTTCATCCAGCAGAGGGCGCAAAGGTTCTCGATGCTTGCGCTGCACCTGGTGGCAAAGCCATTGCTCTTTGGGATCAGGGTGTTGCTCCGGAAAATCTTACAATTGCTGATACCAATCAAAAGCGGCTTGGTGTTTTGCAAGAAAACTTGCGGCGCGTTGGCTTAGAGCCAGCGGAAATTATGCTCGGCGATGTTGTTGAAAATGTTAAAGATAAAGTTTTCGATACAATCGTGCTTGATGCGCCATGTACGGCATTGGGCGTTGTTCGTCGTCACCCTGAAATCAAATGGCATCGAGGCCCATCTGACATAGAGCATTGCGCTTCGGAGCAACGTCGGTTGCTTGACGGTCTTGCGGCTGCAGTGCGTGTTGAGGGAGAGCTCATTTATATTGTGTGTAGCGCTGAACTTGAGGAAACGACTCAGCAGATGCATGGTTTTCTTGAGCGTCATCCGAATTTTGAGACGGTTCCTTTGGAGCACCGGATTCATGATTATTACAGGCGTTACATCACCCGTGAAAATGAACTGCTCATTCTTCCGGGCAATTCAGATGACCTTGACGGCTTTTACGCTGTTGTATTCCGCAAACGGCAAAGCTGAAAACAAAAAGTTCGATAGCCAAACAACAATGGGTCCTGTTCAGTTTCGACTCGAGGGATCGCATTATCCGAGTTATTCGGTTTTCAGAGATGTGCTGAGCGCGCAAATGTTTTCGGCAAAGCAGCGAATTTGTATTCTAACTAAAAACTTTGAAGACCGAGAATTGGCTTTTGTTCTTTTTAATGCAAGCCGTAGAGCATTAGCTGCGCAACTCAGAGTTGAGCCAAAGCTCGAGGGTGTAGGATTCCGGGGACGCTTAGGGCGCTTGCTCGATGATCTGAGAGCTCTTGGCTTGAGTGTGTCTGACGAGTCGATGAAGAATTTGAAGTTACCCAAGGCGACCATCATAGCAATCGACAATCGAGCTTGGAGTGTTTCTTCCGAGTTGTCTGAACTACAAAATGTTATTGTTGATGTTGAAGCTGCGCCATTTACGGCTGCTGAAGTGTGCGGATGGGCAGAAGCTGCTCCCTCTGGCGCCAAACCAGCGACACAGCGTTGAACCCCTGAATGCCCGCGCTTTGCTAAACTCTGGAACGGTGACACGTTTTCTGGAGACTCAATTCATGTCCATCATTACCATTTTGCATCAGTTTTGGCAGAGAATTGCCATCATTTCGAGTCTTATTTTTTTTGTAGGATGTGGCCCCACTCAGTGTGGCAAAAGAGTGGATGTTTCTCCAGAAGAACAACTTCGCTCTTATATTGATCTTGCAGTGAATATTACCCGTATGGACCAGCGGGAAGAACTGGAGAATTTTACCACAGGCGAATTTAAAGATCAGATAACCTCTGCGTCTGCTGAGGTCTTTAAGCGCTCGTATCTCGATAGGCGCTATGAATTTGATGAATTTGAAGTAACCAACAAAACTGAAGTCAATCCCAAAAAAGAGGTTCATCTTGAATACCGTGTGAAGTTTAGAAGTTGGCTCACCGGTGAAGACAAGACTCGAGTGCCCGCTCAAGATATTAAAAGTCTTGCGGTGTTGAAGTATACCAATGGTCAGTGGGCCATTGCTTCAATTAGGCCATTGGATACCACTTTCAATTGGGATTTCGGGCTACCGCTCGACAATGTATCTACCAAGGGAGTGACAGTCGATTCTCCGGTTGTCGACCCTTATGCCGAGACCCCGCCGCAAGATGCACAGGGTGCGGCTCCTGCATCATCCTCAGAATCGCCAGCTTCGGTTCCATCGGCCCCGATGCCCGCGAGCGAGTCGGTTCCTGGAAAATAATTCGCTTGAGTGAGTTTTTGAAGAATTTTTGAAGTCATTTGTTCAGGGGAGAACGTCATGAAAAGAATTTTGATTGCCGATGCGAGCAAAGCCAGCTTGGTCATGACCAGTGAAGTTTTTAAGGACCATTTCCCCGGTGTGCAGGTTGTTGTTGCGCGCACTTCTGCAGATGCGATCGAACTGGCTAAGAATTCGGGTGAGCTCGATGCATTCATCATTGACTACGATCTTCCCGACAGAGACGGCGCCTTTACTGCTGCTAGACTCAAGAAAATGTTTTCACAGCCAATTCTGATTACGGCTTTTGATCGCCCCGATGTCCAGCAAAGCATCGATCGAGACCTCTCTGCATTTGATGATTGCCTCAGCTGGCTAAAAAAGCCTGTGAAGCCAGAGTTGGTTGTCTCCCTGGCACAGCGATTCATTGAAGGACAGCATCGTTGTCAGAGACGTTTGAATTGCAGTTTGCCAGCATTTCTTGAAGTCGAGTTCATGCCAGCTGCATTTGCAACAGCAGCTGAAACAGGCTTGAAGGTGGCAAAGCACCAACAGGTGGCGAGGGTTAAAGTTGTTGCGAAAGCTAAAGGCAAGAAAGCCGTGGACTCTGGTAAAAAGCCTACCCAGGCAACTAAAGGATCTACTGCGCCAAAAGAAATTAAAAGTTCGGCCCCGACGGTAGCTAAAAAATCCACGACAAAAGCAGCAATCGTAAAGCCTGTAAAAGCGGTGAAGGTTGCAGAGAAATCTTCAGTCACATTGACAGGAAAGAAATCTGCAAAAGGAAAAGCGACCGCGGTCGTGCAACCCAAAAACTCCGTGGCTGCGCCGAAAGCCAATCCAAAGCAAACCACGCCCACTGTACCTGCCAAGCCTATTCGAAAAATCATCCCAGTGATTATTGATGATGTTAGTTTGGGCGGAGCGAAAATTCGGGTCAATAATCAAGAATTACTGATCGCTACGGCTGGTAAAGGTAAGGGGTCGCAACTCTTTTGTGATTTCCGAGAAGGCCAAATTCTAAACGTGTATGTACCACCCGGGAATATTGTAGAGGCTGGGGCTGAGGCTCTTGAAAAATGGCAGAAGAGCCAGAGCAAAGTGCTTGCAAATATCTTTCAGAAAGATTCCTTTGCAAACGCAGGCAAACCTGCGGGCGAAAAATCAAAGGTACCAACCATGGCCGGGTTGGCTGGACTTGCTCGCACTGCATTTTCAAAAACAGAAGCTGATACCGTGCACGAGGGCGGTCAATCAAATGGAAACGTCTTGCGAGGGGAAGTTCGTTGGATGGGGAGTAACGAGACTTTTACCTTCTGCGGCCTGCGTTCTGAGACGGTCAATGTTTCGAAAAAGTTATTTGAATCGATGATTGAAATTGAATCACGAGGTCGTTCTCAGCTCAGCCCAATGGTGTCTCCGAATATCCCTCGAACATCGAAGTTGAATGCCTGATTTGACAGTTTTCGAGATGGTCGCTAATCTCCTGGTTAAATCGCGTCTGCAAGCGGTTCATCACAAGGAGCGTGTTATGAAAAAGTCGACCGTCTCGACCTCTCAATTGATCACTACTGTTGCAGCAAACCACACTGAACTTCCCAAGAAGGTCACGAAGGAAGTACTCCAAGAGTTCCTTTCGTTGATCGAGCAAGAAGTTGTCAGCAACCACTCTAAGGTTCGCATCGACAAAGTCGGCATTCTTCAGGTCAAAGAGCGCGCAGCTCGCATGGGTCGCAACCCACAGACTGGCGAAGAAATTCGCATTCCTGCTTCCAAGAAGGTTACATTCCGCGCTGCCAAGTCCCTCAAGGACGCAGTTGGCGTGAAGCGTGCTGCCAAGAAAAAGAAATAAGTTACCCTAGGATTGTTAAAATCCTCTTGCAGATGTGACCTCCCCCAGCGGGAGGTTTTTTTGTTTTTATAGAGTTCAGACTTTGTTCAATGAATCGATCGTGAAGATTTCTTGGATTCCTTTTCCCTTAAGTTCTGTGCTGCCAAGGCTCCTCCCTTGAATGTGTCTTCCAAGTGAATCAAAGGTTGTTTTCGAGCAGGTGAGGGTCTGTGGTTGACCCGCCCCCTCAATGCGAGCAGCAACATTCACTGTGTCCCCCCAGACATCGAAAAGAAACTGACGGGAGCCGACCAGTCCGCCTACAACACTTCCAGAGTGTATTCCGACCCTCACTTTCCAACCCGATGGATGGGCTGCAGAGGCTGAGATCATGTCGAGCCCGGCGCGGACACATTGAAGCTCTGACTGCAAAGTGTTGCTACCTCGTAATCCGGCCACGGCCATGAAGCTGTCGCCGATTGTTTTGATTTTCTGTACGCCATGGAGGTCGGCAATGGCCTCAAATTCCGAAAAAAGACTTTGCAGCTGACTAAGAATAAGGACGTGATCTTGTGACTCACAACTTTGGGTGAAATTCACGATGTCGCAAAAGAGAACGCATACATTATTGTAACGTTTAGGCAGAACTTCGCCTGTTGTGTTGAGCTCATCGATAATTTCTTTGGGCAGAATGGCCGAGAGTAGTTCTTCGACACGGTTTTTCTGAAAGCTCAATTCGTGAAGAAAAGTCTTTTCGCGTTTTTTTATGGTCTGTAGTTCGAGGCTCATTTGAACGCGAGCCTTTAGGAATGCGCTCTGGAAGGGTTTGGGAAGAGAATCAACAGCTCCTGCCTCTATGCACTCAGCAAGCTCATCAGCATCATCAGAGGCAGTCACAACCAAAACTGGAATTTCTTTGAAACGTTCGTCTGATTTAATGATTTTGAGAAATTCAAGCCCATTCATCGCAGGCATATGCAAATCAAGGAGGATGAGATCACATAAGTCTGTTTCCAGTGAGCGCAGAGCATTGACTCCAGACGTGAATGTGGTGACCGAGAGTCCGAGTCGGACGAGAAAGGTACTGATCAAATGAAGATTGTGCGTCTCATCATCAATCACGAGAACCCGTGGAGCGTCTGGACCAGGGTGATCTTTGCCTGCTGTCAGTTGCGGGTTGGGAAGGTTTGCGTTCAGTTCAATACGATTGTCGAATGGTGAATGGCAGCGCAAGGTCAGCCGCCGCAACGCTTCGAGGATGTCTTTGATGAGTTCTTGTTCGCCAAGAGTTTCTTTGAGTTGAGTTATTTTTTCGTTGAGCGTCCGCAGTGCAGGAAGAGTTTGTTTACGGAGACCATTTCTGACCTCAGTTTGGAATCCTGCGATTGAGCTGAGGGTGCAGTGATTAATCATCTGAATCGTATCGTCCAGGAGCATCCGCCCCTGTGATAATGCAGCGTCGAATTCATCGAGATGAGGGCTCTTCGCGTTGGCAAGGTCTTCGCGTAACACTTCTCCGAATCCGATGAGGACCGAAAAGTTGGACCGTAGGTCATGTCGAAAAGTTGATCGAAACTTGTCCGGAGAGGGTGTCGCACTCTTGTTTTCATTTGAGCTCATGATGATCATTTCCACTTGATTTGGAGCGGAAAACTTTCCGTCTAAGCATGTTAGCGAAACTCACTCTGCGAGTGCGAGTCGGAGTGTTGACGTGTTTTGAGATCGAAAAGAATCGATTGGTGTCTTTACAGATGAAAAAGACAAAGTTACATTTTGTTAAAATGGAGGTCACAAATATGCTAACGAAGAAGAGCGTTAAGAAGTCGGCAACGAAACCTGCGGCTAAGAAGGCTGGCGCGAAGAAAGCTGCTCCAAAGAAGACAGCTGCCAAGAAGAAGCCAGCAGCTAAGAAAAAGGTTGCCGCAAAGAAAACTGCTGTGAAGAAAACAGCAGCCAAGAAGCCAGCTGCTAAAAAAGCTGCTGCGAAGAAGGCGGTAAAGAAAACTGCTGCGAAGAAAA
>CAIZJW010000025.1 GCA_903933385.1 uncultured Silvanigrella sp.
AGTTTGGATTTCGAAATTGGGTTGCTCAATCTTTCTTCTCACTCCCTCTTTGTCTATCCAAAAAAACGATGGGCCAGTGCTAGGCCCATCAGCTCCCACTTGCGGGGAGAGTTGTATTTGACCAGAGATTGAAAAAGTTGGTCTCAGAGGCAGCTCTCTGCGCCCCGGTGCACACGAAGGCAGCGCAATAAGGCAGCTCAGTAGCCGCCCCATTGACACTGCTGCGTCTCTCAACCTCATTTTGATGCAACCGGCTGAACGGTTGTATCGTAGCCAAAATACACATCAAAGGATGCGCACCCAGTGCTTGGGCATATCGTTCCGTAGAACTTGCCTTGGTAGAGCGCCAAGTTGGTTGAGTCGGTGCCCTTATGTTGAGCTTGTTCGGGGGTTGGAACGCTGCTGTACTTCACACCAATTGCCGTGACGCCGAGTTGTGCGAGCTTTTTCAATTCGCCTCGCTGTGTTTTTCCATCTCCATTACCGTCCATCCAGACAACGAGACGGCTGAAGATTTTGTCTTTCTTGTCGATCATTCCATCTTTGTTCGTATCGTATTCAGCGAGCGCTTCATACCCATTCCAAGCTCTCTCACCCTTACGCGTGATTGTATAGTTTCCGAACAGTTCGCGTCCTGAATCAATCTGGCCATTGTTGTTCCGATCGAGCGCGAGGAGTCCTGAGTTCTTGCCAATCCATCCCACTCTGTTTTTCAATCCGCTGCCTTCAATATCAAACATCGCGTTCGATTTGCGCGGCTCTACCGTCGCCAGTTTTCCTTGACCCGAAAAATCAAGAACAATTGGCGAGGTGTACCAGCTGACATAGTTACCGTGATTAATTGAAACAGAGTTGGTGTTGTAACGTACACTAGAGCTCGAGCTTGCTGATGAACTTGATGACGACGAAGTGCTTGTTCTCGATGTGTTCGTAGTTCCGCCATTCATGCTGTGGAAACATGTTTTTGCCGAAGCCTCTCCGAAAGCATCGAGTGCTGTGACTTTGGCCATTTCCGTGAATCCTGCTCGGCCATCAGTTTTTGACAGGAACATGGAAGCAGGGATCTCGTAAACAAGCCCTTTGGCAGTGTCTGAGACCTTGAAATCATCTGCATCGACGGTGATATTTCTGCCCGATTCCGGATCTTCGATCTTCCACTTTGATGCATTTCCAAAAACTCTTAAGCCAATCATCGTTTTTCTGTCTGATGGGAAGGGTGCACCCGCAGCCCGGCGCAAAATCGTTTGAGCATTTGAATCCAAGGGGCTCAGCCACGGAGTCCGCAGTGCTCCCACAAATGCCTCCTGCATCTCCACCCACTTGCTTTCTTGTGTGCTTGTTGTGACCTGTTGGCTTTGCGAAGAGCTGCTGGTTGAAGAAACGCTTGTGCTCCAGCTTGAACCTAACCCGACCCAATAGGTGTTTCTGTAGAAGTCGCACCAACCGAACTCGCCACAACGTGTGTTTCTATAACGTAATGTGTAGTAGTGATTATACTGTGTTTGATTCACGGTGGTATTTGTATCAGTGTGCGTGTGGGTATTCACATTCGTGTTTGTGTTGATGTTGGTAACGTTATTTTGTTTCGTGCGGCACCCACCGCTGTCGCCAAGCATTCCGTCTACTGTGCTGACGCCCGAGTCACAGCGTTTGAGCGACTCTCCCTCGTTCGCGTAATTGAAGAAGTGAGATGTTGCCTTGCAGCCAAGCTCCAGCGTTAATGAAGGGTCAGGCTGCACTGCCAAGTTTCCAATCTCGGTTTTAGCCTTTTCAACCAGATCCGCAAATCCGAGTCGTGTTGCCATTGCTGCAATTAATCCGAACGCTGCAGCTTGCGACTTTTCAAGGTTTCCAACCCGCTCATCGAGTTTTGCAAATTTCGCCAACTGCGACTCCAAGCTCGCAAGTTTGTTTCTAAATTCTTCGCTGTTTTTATTCGCCTCGCGTGCAACGTTAGAGATTGCATCTTTGTTCGCCTCGAGAGCAATTTCGTGGTCATGGAGCGCTGCTGCTTCATGAATGATCTGTGCAGCCTGAACGAAGAATCCAGGGTCTGATTTTTGCGAATCTCCTGCACGCATGTAGGCAATTGTTTTTGCTTCATCGCCACCGAATGCGGACTTTAATGTGTCTTTTGCTAGACTCTCAATTTTGGCCGAGGGTATCCCGAGCGCGTCATATGCACTTTTCACCCGACGTGTTGCTAACAGTTGCTTCAGACCATTGTGGTCAGCGAGTATCTTTCTAAGTTTGACACTTCTCTCATTAGAACTAGTCAATTCCGCTTTTGCCCAATCGTTGACGCGGGCAATACACTCTCCGCTCGCACCTGAGGCGTGACTTGGAACTGTTGCCATCGCAAGGGCCGATTGGAGGCTCAAACCATCCGCAACCGGAGCAACACCGTGGAAGATTTTGTCGAGCTCAACATCCCCCGAGCGAGACCCAGAAACGAGCATTGAAACGTATGCGCGAGCCAAATGCGCCCACCACTCCTTGTTTCCAACACCTGCCATGAGGCCTCGATACTCTCCCTCGGGCGTGTTGTCTTTGAAGCCTGTGTACCCATCAAAACAGACTTGGC
>CAIZJW010000026.1 GCA_903933385.1 uncultured Silvanigrella sp.
ACAGAGGAAACGCCCCGTATTGAAGTGCAGCCTGGAAAGAAAGCGGGCAAAAAGCATGGAAAGAATCGGAGTGAGTCGCGTGAAATGGCACCAAGAGTGATTGAGCATCAGGAAGAAGTGCCTCTCGTAATGCCACAACACATTGTTGAAGCGCCTGTCCCTGCTCACGAAATCCAACAAATTTCAGCTCAAGTAACGCCGGACGCATCTGTGTTGAATCAGGCGGTTTCAGATGATCTGCTTAAAATCGATAGTTCACAGCCACTTGAAGCTGCTCCCGCCGCAACGCCGGGAGTCCTTGCTGCTGAAACATATATTAAGAGTCACTCAGCCGAGATCGAAAAAACCGAAAGTGAATCTAAAGAGTCTAAGAGCCCTTCTTCCATGACGCGATGGGCTGTTGGTCTGATGGCCGCCTGCGTGGCAGCCTTGATCATTGGTCAAGTTTTCGTGCGTTCCAATAACGACAAAGCAAGTTCCGAGGCATCCGAAGCTGTTGCCGGAGATGAAAAAAACTCCTCTGGGAGCTCTGCTGAATCAGAAAAAGCAATAGATGCGGTTGAAAAGAACGCTCTCGCTCAAAACCAATCTGCGGCACCAACAGTGGAGTCACAACCTGGCGCGCTCCCTCAATCGCAAGCGGGTACTCCCACAATGCCTGAAGGCGCAAAAGTCGAGAACGCTCAGCCCAATCCGGACTCTTCGGTTTCCGATGCTAAACCTTCGTCACCAGAGTCCATAGGTGCAGCTGCAATTCCTGGGCAAGCAGCAGTATCGAAGGCAGAGGAGGAGTCAGTTGAACCCGATGAAGCGCCTCCTGCGAATAGTGTAGTTGCGTCGGGAACTACAGCTGCGGTTCTAACACTTTCTGAGGCTCTCGAGATTCAGGTCACTGCCGATGGCAAGCGAATCTTTTCGGGAAAACAAAATGCTGGAAAGATGGAAATCAAATTTAACAAACGCGCCGAAATTTTCGTCCAAGATGGTTCCAAAGCGAAACTTAAATATGCGGGCTGGGACCATGGAGCCTTGGGTCAAGAGGGTCGCAAACGCCGAATTGTTCTAAATGCCGCGACTTTTTCAGGACCCGGTAATTGAGCTTGCAGGAACTGGTATCTGCCTGTTGATGCCAGGATGATTTCGGTTCACTCTGTGGACAATCCAGGAGTGAACCGAGTCATGATTTCAGTTCAAGCGCATCAAAAAAATAAAATCGAAAAAATTGCGTCGCAAATATTACTCTACAAAGAACTTTATTATCTGGGTCGTGCAGCGATCAGTGATGAGGCTTATGACGCGCTAGAAAAAGAGCTCAGCAACCTCGATCCCAGTCATCCCGCCCTTAGTTTTGTTGGATACAAGGTAAAAGATTCGACCGCTAAAGTGGCACACCGACCACCGATGCTTTCGTTGGCCAAAACCTATGAAACCTCGGAACTGGTCGAGTTTGCTGCTGGTCGAGACATTGTTTTGAGCGATAAGGTTGATGGTATGGCGCTTTCTATTGAGTACGATTTTGAGGGTCGGCTTCTTCGGGCGAGCACGCGCGGCAATGGACAATTGGGCGAGGATGTTACATCCCATGTGATGCATGTAGTTAGTTTACCGAAGCATCTGCGAAGCATTTCACAAACTAAAGACATTCGATTCGAAGTGCGCGGTGAAATGTATTTTCCAATAGGCGAATTCTCAAGATTTTTAGAGCGATTTGATAGCTATAGAAATGCAGTTCCCGGCACATTTGGTCGAAAGGAAGTGGATGAAGCTGTCGACGTTTTGAATGTTCTCAAGTTTCGTTCATATGATGTTATTGCATTCAGGAAATCTGATTCTCACCACAACGATACTCTGCAAGCTCCATCTGATTTGGGAAGAATCATTGGCAAAACCTACTTCGAAAAGTTGAAGTGTCTTGAGACAATGGGATTTGACACAGGACTTCCCGAGGGAACAACGAAGTTACTTCAGGGAGAAGATGTTCTGTCCAAACTTCAGGATTTTGCGCTCAATGCATTTAAGGATGACCGAGATCATCAAATTGATGGACTTGTTCTGCGGCTCAACGACGAGGAGCTTTTTGACGCTCTGGGAACAACGAGTCATCACCCGCGCGGAAGTATTGCATTCAAACAGGAGAGTGAGGTAGCCGTCACAGAAATTCTTGCAATTGAGACAAGCATCGGCCGCAGCGGCAAAATTACCTTTCGTGCCCATATAAAGCCGGTTCAGCTCTCTGGAGCAGTTATTTCGTATGCCACACTGCACAATGCTGAGTTCATAAGAAGTGGTGGTTATGCACCTGGTGCCTTGGTTAAAATAACCCGCAGCGGAGAAGTTATTCCATCAATCATTGGTCTCGAAAAAGCTTCAAGCACCGAATACAGTTTCCCGCAAACATGTCCGTGTGGATTTCCTCTTCAGATTTCAGGACCAGATCTTTACTGTTCACAGAATATTTCCTGTGCACCCAAAGATCAGGAATCTTTTCTTTATTTTGCGCAGACTTTAGAAATAGTTGGCCTCTCGGAAAAAACAGTGACCAAACTTCGTGAGGCGAATTTATTAAAGTCGCCAGCTGATTTCTTCCGACTGACTGTCGATGATGTTCTGAAACTTGAGGGATTCGCATTACGTTCTGCGGAAAACCTCATCGGGTCTATTCAAAACAAAAGAAAAATTCCTCTCTCCATTTTTCTTGCAGCCCTTGGACTCAAGCGCGGCGGAATTGTAAAATGTCGGGAAGTTGCATCGAAGTTCGGAACGCTTGAATCTGTTATGGCTGCTACCTCCGATGAGCTTTCCGAAGAGCGTGGTTGGGCAGGTAAATCTGCAGTCGATTTTCTGGAGTCGCTCGAGGGTCGCAAATCTTGGGTCGAGGAGCTGCAGAACTTTGTTGAGGTTATCCCTGACACGAGTCGGAGTGAAAGAGATCTTTTTGCAGATCATCCATTGGCAGGTAAAAATCTTTGTATCACAGGCTCATTGTCTCAGCCCCGTGAGGTGTATGTTAAAAAACTTGAGCGCATCGGCGCCAAGGTCGCGAGCTCCGTAACTTCGAAAACTAACTTCTTAGTTTGCAATGAGGAATCTGGATCCACAAAATACACCCAAGCCAAAAAGCTTGGAATCCCGGTTCTAAAAGAAAACGAGCTCAACGATCTCTTGAGCTCCGCGCAGTAAGATTCAGATAAAATTAACGCTCCACATCACGGCGACAGGCCGCCAGTACTCAGCAGCATTTGATCGTGAAAGTGCTTCCGATACTTGATGAAATTGCGACTGAAGTTTTGATCCCGAGAATTGAGCGACTGGCCGTATGGGGTGCGCACCGAACCCTCAATTGTTGCATCGTCGAAATTGACCTCTGTTTTCGACCTGTATTTTACGGATTTACTGTTTTCGAGGCTTTTGCCTCCTCCCGCCTTCGGGGCCGCTTCCGCAGAGAAGGAGTACACGGGAGAGCACAACAATGAAAAAACACCAATGATTTTCAACAAGCCGATTCTCATTTGAACCTCCCAGAGTCATATCGGCATTCTATCAAATCTTTTGAAGACACGGGTGCCAGAGAGTTGCTGGTTTAAGGCGCCGATATTTCTGGGTTTGTTTTGAGCCTGCGAATCTTTCGCTCGTGAATCCAATGGTTAAGACCAGACATGCAGACAATGAGAATCAGGAGGAGCAGGTATGGGTGATCGTACCATTCGTAATGCCGCTGTTTCAGAAACAGCATACGACTTGAATCATCACGTGTGATTCCCTGTTCAGCAAATGTTTGGCCGATTTTCAGAAAGACAAAAGTTCCGAAGGAAAAAAAACTGGTTGCTGGATTGAGAATTATTTCTGAATTTAGAAGGAGTGAAACATTAATCACGAGCGCTCCTGGAGTTATGATGAGTAAAACGACGGGCCCTGCGAGCAAGTTTGCCATTATTTTATTGACGAGATTGTTTATGGGCCAAAGTTGAAAGCAAAAGATGCACATGATCGCGCTTGTGAGTGCGGTCATTGTTATCCATCGTGCGATAGTTTCAACTAGGTCCTTTATTGCTCTGAAAACGGCTGGTGGTTTGCTATTTGTGTTGTCTTTGTCAACGGAAAATAAAAGCGAGGTTACTGAGGAGCTCAAATGGGCCGTCAGAGCGCCCAAAGATGAAAGTAGGAAAGAGAGATCGCTTGTAGGGTTTTTTCCGATCAGAAACGCTAGCATCCAAGGAAGAGTTGCTATGATGTGAGGAATCATGTGGATATGTTTTCTTACTCCTGTGCGAACCTGGAAGGTTGCGGCGTAAGCGACAATTCTTGCTAAGCGAAAAGAGAAAACACGATTGAGTGCACCTGTCGATTGATAGAGACCAACCAGAAAAAGAATGACAGCAAGTTCACTTAGAATTCCAACTCTGCCAATGATTAAAATGAGCCTGAAGCGGACCATTTTACGTTGAAGGCTGAGCAAACCAATTAGAACGCCAACAATGCTAAAACAGATGAATGCTGCGGCAGGGCCTGTTTGGCCGCCAGACAGTGCCAATAAATGCGATAGCCCTGCGTGCTGAAAAGTTTCCCGAAGGCTCGCATTCTCGATTCGACTATTTGTAAGAAAGTTATTCTTTAGTTCTTCAAGATTGTTTTCTACATTGATTGTCCCGGATTTATAGCGAAGATCTTGAAATGTTTTAAGGCTTGCAAAGCTTTGGATTGGGGTTTCCGAGGCGTTGTTCCCTGGGAGAAGAAGCAAGCAGAGAACGACAAGAAACAAGGGCAAAGAGTGTATGAAAATAGAATTCAATTGTTGGTTGTTGGGGGCTGCTGAAAAAGCCACTGGCTTTAAATTGATTCGGGTTCTCATAAAGACGTTTATGAGAACCCGCGTGGCTCATGACAAGTGGTTTGGAATCGGGCGACAAAAAGCGCACATTCCTGATCGAAAATCAGACGTGTGCACCTGACGTGCGAATGACAACGCCACGATCTCGGCCTTCTCCGCGGCTTTCCGTATCGAAGCCGAGCTCAACTGCAAGCGAGTGCTGCTGTCTGCGAATGAAGCTGTTGGTTGGTTTCAGAGCCACTTCGCCCAAATTAGGATTTACCTTGAGTGCTGCGATTGCCTTGTGCACTTCCTTGAGCGCATCTTCGAGCTGCTTTTCGCTGGCTTGAGGTGCGCTGTTCGGAGCTTGGCGATCACCGCGGTCTCGACGGTGTTCGGAGCCTCCTCGTGGTTCGCGCCCTTCTCTGCCTTCGCGACGCGCTGGGCGCTCTTTGAACTCAGGTTTGCTTTCATGGCGCTCAGAGTGCTCGCGCTTGGAAGGCGCTCGTTCGATTTGTTCACTCGGGAGTTGTGCGCGAGGTGCACTCAATTCAGCTGGTGCATGCTCCCGTGGTCCGTGTTCCCGCGGTGGACGGTTAGAGCTCGGACGACCTTTGTCTGAGAAGGAAGGCTTGCCGCCGCGTCCGCCCCTATCGCCTCCTGAGCCGCGCTCTGCTCGCGCATTTCGGAGCAACGGTTTGAAGGCCTTTGCATAGGCCTCACCGACAGGAGGACGAACTCGCCAATCGATGTCAGGCTTTGCTTCTAGCTCTTGATACTTCCAATATGCGAACGCCATAGCGGTGTCAGCATATTCCCCAAACGATGAATGAATTGCGTCGGCTAAAGTGTCCCAGAGCTCACATGACCACAACATCACTTGCTCGCTTGTTGCCAGGGCACCTAATTCCTTCAACGGGAAACCTTCAAAAGGCTCAGAAATCATCTCGCCTTCGTTGATTCGAATGAGGTAGTTGCTCCGAGCTTGGAGAAGAGAATTGGAAACAGGAGCTTCTGAAGAATACTCTGGCGGTTCCGAAGGAATGACTGGAAGACCGAGCCCAAACATTTCCTTGCATGCGGTTTCCAGGTCAGCAAATAATGTCGCGATGGCACAGGTAAAATAGGACACGGTCTCGAGATTGAGAGGTTCGTGGCGACGAAATTGCGGTGTCACTTGGAAGTGGTGCGCAGTAATGGCAGAAACAAGCTGCGCAAAATCGTTCATGGTAGCGTTGAGCGGCCGCTGGAATTGGTCCAGTAGAAACGATTCAAAGCGGATATGAGACTTGAAAGAGCCGTCTTTCTTGGTGCGCGCTGCGAATTCGGATTGGCAGGCGTATAGGAATGAATCATTGGTCAGATGAAGCTGAGAGTTTGGACTCACCAGAGTCTCTCCTTAGGAGTGTGGAGCGTTGACAACAAACGAACGATTGGCCGCTCTGCGAGACAAGCTTGCAAAGGTCCCCAATTATCCAGGCGTATATATCCACAAATCCGCCGACGCGAAAGTTCTGTATGTCGGTAAGGCAAAAAATCTTCAAAATAGATTAAGAAGCTATTTCAGTGGGTTAGATAGACACACCCCAAAAACGAAGGCTCTAGTCGCCCGGATACACGATTTTGAGTTTATTGTGGTCGACAATGAGAATGAGTCGTTGCTCCTCGAGAACAACCTCATAAAGCACCATCGTCCGCCCTATAACATTCTGCTTCGGGACGACAAAACCTATCCATATCTCAAGGTGACTCTCGAGGAACAGTGGCCCCGTGTTCTGCAAACTCGTAAGCGACGCAATGACGGCGGCGTTTATTTTGGTCCATATTCCAACGCCGCTCAATTGCAGGCAACGCAAAGCGTGATTCAAAGATTTTTTCCGCTCGTTAAATGCACCCCTAATGTGTTCCGAACCGTGACGCGTCCGTGCAATTACTATCATATTAAAAAGTGTCTTGGCCCGTGCAAGCTTGCGGTAGAAAAAAATATTTATAACGATCTCGTGGATCGAGTCGTTGCCTTGTTATCGGGAAAAACGACCGAGCTTGTCCAGAAAATAAAGACAGACATGTCCAATGCTGCACAGTCTATGAACTTCGAAAAAGCAGCTCAGTTGCGCGATCAGTTGCGCGCGTTGGAACAGCTTTCCCAGCAGCAGAGTGTCACACTGCTACCCGGATTCGATGCAGACATCTTTGACTTTGCTTGGAGCAGTCAGAGCGTTTCGGTTTATGTCGCAATTGTTCGAGATGGAAAATTCATCGGCGCAAATTCACATTTGATTCGTGATGGTCTCGAAAGAGTTTCGGAACTTTCTTTGGAAAATGAAGAACCAGTCAATCAGGAATTGGCCCTCCAGGCCGAATTCATGCATCAGGTTGTCGGACAATTTTACGCCAACCATGAATTACCCAAATCCGTTTTTCTTCCTTCGTGTGGAAGTATTTTGAACGAAGCGAGAATGGGGAAATTATCTTCTCTGCTATGTGCACTTGAGAAAGATAAAGCTCAGCGGCAGGAAAGAACCCCCATCGATGTGCGCGTTTTTGCCGGTACCAAGCCTGATGAACTCAAGGGACTCAAGGGAACTCAAAGAAAGATGTTCGCCGAGGCATTTGAGGGACTATGCTCCATGGTCGTCGAGAATGCGAAAGGAAAATTACAGGAAAGTCTTAATTCCGATGAAATCGGGCAGCGTCGGATGTCTGCGCTTCAGGATTTTCTGTCGTTGGCAAAAATGCCTACATGGATCGAATGTTTCGACATTTCCACATTTCAGGGCGGTTCAACCGTGGCCTCGGGAGTTGTTTTTAAGCATGGCCAACCGTCGAAACAAGATTATCGTAAGTACATTATTCGAGATGTTGTCGGACAAGACGATTTCGCAAGTCTTCGAGAAGTCATCCGCCGCAGATTCAAGGATGATAAACGTCATGAAGTACCCGATGTTCTGCTTGTGGATGGTGGAGAGCCTCAAGTGAGAGAAGTTGCTTGGCTTCTCAAAAGCCTCGGTTTGGATGCCGTTCCTCTGTTTGGGATTGCTAAGTCACGCACCGAAAGAAATTTTCGCTCGGGCAATGTTGCGATGAGCTCCGAGAGAATTGTCATTCCCAGGCGAGATGCGTCTGGACTTTTGTTGCCAGAACTCACTCCCGACACGCGATTCCTTCAAAGCGCAAGTCCTGAGTTTCAGATTGTGACGCAAATTCGTAATGAGGCGCATCGATTTGCAATCAGCTTTCATAGGAAAAAACGGGATAAAATGAGCCTAAAAAGCGTCCTTAACGACGTTCCAGGCTTAGGTCCGAAACGAAGAAAAAAGCTTCTCTTAGAGTTTGGTTCTGTGGAAGCAATTGCGCAGGCGAGCGAGTTGGAACTCGTAGAGCGCTCTGGGTTGCCGGCAGGTGTCGCTGCGTCGATTGCGTCATATCTCAAGCGTCATCTGGAAGAGAAAAAGGTTCAAAAAGAGACCGAGAAGTAACGGCCTTTAATTTTTTTGTCGTTTTCGCCACGACTTCGGACTTTCATAGCCCGGCATCGACCAGATACCTCTTTTTGCCTTGCGTGCTTCGTTTTCTGCCAATTCGAAGGAGCTGATATCTAATGTGTTGGGTGCCTTTCCCCGGTAGACCTCTGCCCAACCTTCTGTCACCATTTTCAGATTTGCAGATTCGTTGTTGATCATGATCTCTGCCAGATTTCTTCCATACATGTCACTTCCGTACGCGCGTAACGTAACCGTTTTTCCAACGACGAGCGTGTTGAGATAAGTCTTTGCCTCTTGCGCACCAGGTTGCCCTTCGTTTTTCTTCTTACCTCGTTTCTTTGCGCTTTCCGGAGCGTCAATTCCAACGAGACGAACTTTAATTTGCGTATTGTCTGCTGCTTTAAGCTTACAGGTGTCTCCGTCGTTGCACGACACAACAGTATAAGTTGGTTGAGAAAGCCCCAAATCTTTCTGAGGATTATCTCTCGACAAAATCTGTGCTGTACTGGTTTGAAGAGTTACGAGTGTTGCAAATATGGCCAGCATTTGGACGCGCGCAATGTACCTAATTTTCTTCCACTTGTGCACGTAGAGTCTCCAATTCTGTGATCGTGAATTCAAATCGACTGCCATACCAACTCAGTGCCTGTCCATCGACTTTTAGAAATGACTTATTTTCACCAGATTCAGCCAAAAATTTCTCAATATGCCTGTTTTTAAAAGGAAATGGCTCGGATGAGAAAAGCAGCCATTGTGCGTCTAGAATTCTTTGGTCAGAGGGCGTTACCACGGGGTAGCGTTCGTTCAATTGGGTCCCTGTTTTGAAAGTGTTTTCACCGCCAATGAGCTCGAGGCATCTTGAGATATATGTGTGGTTGCCTGCCGTCATCCAAGGATTCATCCAAATGAAATACACGAATGAGAAGATTTCTTTACTTTGCATTTTTCTTCGCAACTCGGAGAGCTTAGATTTCTGAGATCTGCACCACAGTTGAGCCAGCTCTCTAAATTCGAAGGTTTTGGCCAGCTCTTCAATAAGTGAAAAGTTATCTTCCGGAAATTCTAAGAAGGTTTCGATCAACTCGAAATGATGCAACGAAGTGAGTTCTCGCAGTTTGGCGATCAATGATTCCGTATTTTCTTCGCGATTAACAACAACGTGGCTGGGTTTAAGTTGAATAATTTTCTCAATGTTCGCGTCTTTGGTTCCACCGACAGAGGGAACGCTCTTTCGCAGTGATTTTGGCTCTGTGCAAAAGCTGGTGCAGCCCACAATTGATTGCTGTTTACCAAAATAGCAGAGGGTTTCTGTTAGGCTCGGCACTAAAGAAACAATTCGTTGAGTCGAAGTTGCGGTCATCGAATATAAATAGTTTGCCGAGGCTCGGCAGACGGGAGGGTTGTGAGTTTCACGTCAGCCATCCACTGCAGAATTGCGCGGCGAGTATAACGAATATCATAGGCCTTAAGGACTTGATAAATAGCAAACATGAAATCTCGAGCCGATGGAAAGCGTTTTTGAGGGTTCAAATGTAGAGCAGTTTTAAGCATGCGCTTCAAATATTCGTCAACCTGCGAATCGCCGGTTGACGGGATTTGCACCGGTAGCGACTTCATACGTGCCATGACATCTTTGGGATCAGGGTTGCTAAAGAGACGTTCTCCGAGAAGCAATTCGTGAAGAATAATTCCTGCGTTATAGATATCTGCTGCGCGTGTCATTGGGTCGTGCGTG
>CAIZJW010000027.1 GCA_903933385.1 uncultured Silvanigrella sp.
CGCGGGTGTTTTTGCAACTGCGCCCGAAGTATTGATGCAAATACCAGGAGTGCCAGGACCACCACCAGGTGGGACAACCCCGCCACCACCGCCTGCGCCAGGGTCGCCTGCACCACCCCCCCCAACTGCGCCAGTACCTGGCTTTGCATTGCCTTCGCCCTCGCCAATTTTTCCTGCACCTGTGCCCAAGCCCTTGTTCCGCCCGGCCTCATCGTCAAAGCGAGTCACGTATTTTCCGCAAGCGGCAAGGAACGCTGCCATTCCGCCCACAAGAGAAAGGCTCAGAGCCTGTCTTCGATGTGCAGCAGGACTCGCGGTTTGAGTTGCCTCTTTTGCCACCTCGGATGAGCCTTCGACAGATAACTTAGTTTCATTGGAATTGGCGCTCATTGAATTGCCTCCTCGTATAAGCACAAAGTCGGCAAATCTTGCCCAAACCTTGAGGCGGCGGAATGAAATAGAATAATTTGCAGTCATTTCAGTTTTTTAAAAAAAATAAAAGGCCTGAACTTCAGACCTTTTCTCACTCAACCCGTGCCCTGATTCGCTCCAAAATCACAGTCCGGCAATTCGCTCATGCATCTACGATGTCTTTCTCTTAAATCGAACAAACCTTCCGAGTTCCGGAGCAACAACAGATCTGTTTTGTGCCTCACCCAGAAACTGAAGCGCACCTACCTGCCAATCACCCATATTGCATTGGGTGTCTGAGAGCCTGCGCCCGAGGTTGTCACACAACCCCCAGTTTGCTTCGCCAGTGCTCCATCCCAAGCCTTTGGTTGTTCGACCTAAACGGTCTAATGCAGTTCTATCTTCCGAATCAATGACGCCCATGGGCCCGTGGAGAGCATCATCGAGCATCCCTAATTTTTTGGGTCCCATGAGCATTGCAAAACCTGGGCCATCGCCATCACCCATGTTTTCATCGCGGCCACCATCAGTGACTACAACCACTAACGCGTTTTTGCCTTGAATCGCTTGTGCAAGAATATTGAGGCCCATTGCCAGCTGGCGCATGCCTTCAACGTAGTTCAACGAGTTCGCTTTAAATTCTGTGGAACCGTTCTTAGGGTTGTCAATGTTGCTTCCATCGAGATCGTTCAAATTCAGAAAGAGCGAAAAATTTCGATAGGGCTGCTTGTCTATCTTTAAGGTCTCGGCAACAAAGGCGCAATGTGAGATGAACTCCTGCTTGGCAGCCACATCCGAATAGCTACTTCCATTAAAAGAAGCCTGTTTGTTGGAGATTGATTCGCTCAACGCAAAGAGAGGTTGTTTCTCGAGAGCTCCGAGTGATTTCATTTGATCGATCGTTTTTCTGACTGCCTCTCTGCTTTCGAGAAGCGCCGAGCGGCGCTGAGGTTTGGCAACACTCAACTGATCGAACAAATAGGTAAGATTCGTGTCTTTTGTTCGCGTGTCTGCAAACCCTTCGGACAAACTTTGATTAATGTTGCCAACGATGTCAGCCAAACCTCGACCATCAACATCAAATCGTGCGTTATCAGCCGCCGAGAGGCCGCTCAACACAACATTTTTGAGCATACTTCCATTTGAGTCGTAATTCTCGCCCATCATCAAACAGGTGATACCCAGCGGACTTTTCACAAGCCCTTTGAGACCCGCAAGGTGACTTAAGTCACACAAATCTTTCCGCACCTTACCGAGATAAAGTCGGTGGACAGGAATGTTATCCATGGGCTGTACACAGAGCCCAGCCTGAATCGCGACATTGTCTGGAAACGCACTGACGTACTTGTCATAACCAAAAACATTGTTTGAATTCTTTTGAACCTGCCCATCGTACGTACCATTGAGGAGTCGACTCCCAAACCATTCATTGAAACGAAGCTTGGCGAGTCGCTCATTTTTGCTCAAACTTTTAATACCAGACTGCGACAAATGCTCGCGAGTTGCTTGCGTAGCTTTTGTAATCGCAATATGTTTATCATCTGCGTCAGAAACAGTTACAACTTGTCCTATTTTGTTTTGCGCCGCCAAAGCATCATTGGGGTCAATTTTGCCAAGTGCAAAAACAAGCGGCGTATGAACCTGGTCAAAAATTTTCACTGTGATGAGCAACCAAGGCTCGCTTTCTTGTTGGGCTGCTGCCTCCTGTAATTGGAGCATTGCTGCCAATTGCGAAGCTGATCCAGAGCGGCCGAGTGCCCGTGTGAGCTCAAAGGAATCTTTGATGGCCCAATGGGGCTGAGGCAAATAACTACCACCCAAAAGCCGATGCCATCCGGGAACATGAAGCATATTCCCCAGACTTTCAAGCGCAACTGTTGAGGCAACGCCACCGAGCCCCCACTTGAGAAGTTCACGCCGTGTCCAATCTTTGTGACTCATAAACCTTCTCCCCGCCTCAATGTGCGATCACTTTGCTGTTGCAAATGCATACGAAGAAATCAGCGATGTGATAGCTCTACGCCGCTTTAAAAATCCAAGGGCATTTTCGGGTGCTCCACAATTTTCGGCATCAGCGAGGCTATCAACCGCTTTCTGAAATGCTTCGCTACTTTGGTCGAATTGCTTCAAGCATCGCCCGAGCATTGCCGAAGCATCACTTTTTGTTGAGCAATTGCAAAACGTATTCGATGACGAACGAACGTCGCAATTGAATGCAGCCACACTCGCTATAGCCACAAGTGAATTGAGGTACAGCTCATCTTCCAGGCCATCTGCCCTCACGCCAGCATCTGCACCGACAACATCAATGAATTTCTTTTCCAGATCGAGCACGCTTTTACCGGCCAAGGTCGCTTGCTCTCCTGAAATTAAAAAGCTCACTCGTCCATCGGCCGGATTTGTCGGAGACGAAGTGCTGACGAACATTTCACTGCGCATTTTGAGGATCTGGGGGATCTGGGGATCGGCCATATCTGCATTTGTATCGAATTGACTGCCAGCACCCAGGCAATCAACAATTGAGTTTTTTAACTGCTCGAGCGATTTGCGTTGCCGTCCGGCACCATTCAAATCAACGATACTCAATGACAAAGGCTCAGCGTTAGGAAGCGCATTTCCACTTCCAACTTGCGGAGTCGCCG
>CAIZJW010000028.1 GCA_903933385.1 uncultured Silvanigrella sp.
CAAACGAGCACGGAGAGCGCCAGCCCTCAGCCTTGCCAAATGAGCATCCCAAAGCACCAATGCGCCATCGATCGCAAGAAGAGTTTCAAAGATCGCGTGACCAAAAAGCAGACCACGATCAGTGATTGGAATTCGGGCTGCGTCAAGCGAGCTGAGCTGACCATCGAGCCACACCATTCCCTGTTGCAAAGCACACCCCCTCTTAGCCAATTCATTGACGTTCGCTTTGTTCTGCCGAGAAGACTGCGCAACGCGACATTCCGAATTATTATTCCAATTGAAATCTTTTCGCACAGAGGACAATCCGATGAATCAGCATGCCTCACGTCGGCCCTTGGCAAAAGTCATGTTCCTGTTGGGATCATTGGCAGTGTCAAACACAGGTTGCAAGCAACGCAATTTCAACACCACCGATCAAACTCAAGGCAACTTTCAATTCAACTTTACCTCCCCCCGGTGCGATGTGATTGTTGCCGGTGGTTCAACGGCTGCCTTGGCTGCGGCGCTCGCTTCAGCACGGGAGAAGCGGGTGACCTGCTTACTTGAACCAACTGATTGGCCCGGAGGGCAAATGACCTCCTCGGGTGTCAGTGCAATCGATTTTTCACACATCACCTCAAATGGCATTCGGCTTGGAAAAGAGAGCCAGCGACCAGAGAACCTCGAAGGAACTTTCTACAACTGGATGCAGGCACTGCCGGGCAACCCGGGAGCGTGCTGGGTTTCGGACAAATGCTACGAGCCAGCCCCGTTCGTTGAAAAGAAAATTCGTCCTGCGATCGATGCCGAACCTTATCTGAAGGTTTTTCTAAACACAGTTGTGAAATCAGTTGAAACAAAAGAAAGACAAATCGTTTCTCTCAGCGCAATCAGTCGCACTGCCGTGCAGGGCACAGGATACGAACGTTACCTTTCTGAAGACATAGCCGACTGGTATTCAAATAAGGACAGCAAGAACTTCAGTAAAGCGACGCTTACATTTCTCGGCCGCGACGACAAAATGCCAGTTTTTATCGATGCAACCGAATTCGGAGATGTTCTGGTTCTTTCGGGATCGCAGTGGCTTCAAGGAACTGAAGATGCCGATGGCGCACTGCAGAACAACAATGACACCTGTGGCCAAGCTATTGTTTATCCCATTGTGGCAGTTCTAAACGCTGAACAGATCGCCGAAGGTCCGAACCCATTTAAAGTTGAACATCCTGATTTTTACAATTTCAGGACAACATCGCGTGCCTTTAGTTGGGAAGAAATCTGGACCTACCGCCGACTGCGCGGCACTGCACTCAGCGGCCCGTCAGCGGGTGATATTTCAATGCAAAACTGGAATCCAGGTAACGATTATCCATACGGATATGTATTCTTCAACAAAGAAAAAACAATTGCCCAAAAGTCAGACTGGACAGGTGGAGTAGACATCAATGTTCTAAAGTCAGCAGAACGTCACGCCGTGGGCTGGTACTATTTCCTCAAATCCAAAACACCAGAATCAGTTCAAAAAAGAATGGCGCGGGCTTGGGGGATTTTCGGAACAGGGACAGGCTTATCGAAGGTTCCTTACATGAGAGATACGCGCAGGAGCATTGGCCTCAACAACTTCGTTTTGAAGTTTCAAGATCTCACTGCAAACAATTCAAAAGACGTCACCGGCGAGCAATTTGCTGACAGGGTGGGCATTGGTTCTTATGTTGCGGATTTTCATGGTCTCACCACCTGCAAATTACCGACCTATATGAACAAGAGCGAAACGCTGCCATTCTTCATTCCGTTCAGAGCACTCACAAATAATTCATTCGACAACTTGCTCGTTGCAGGCAAAACAATGGCACAATCGTTTCATGCCAATGCGGCCACTCGACTACATCCCATAGAGTGGCACTCAGGAATTGCGGCGGGAGTTTCAGCGGCGCACATGAATCAGTATCAAATCAGCTCTGAACTCGCACTCAAGAATATCTCTGATATTCAAGCTCGCGTTTCAAAACACCAACCGATCAACTGGACTCTTGGAAATCGGGTTCATCCATGATTGAGTCTGCATCCGCAGCCACACAACGCAATCGAATTTTGATTGTGGATGATGAAGTCGAGCTGCGGGCACTGCTACAATTAAAATTTCAAAAATTTGGTTACGAAGTGGAATTGGCTGCAAGTGGTACTGAGGCCGCCGTGTTGCTTCAAAACTCGGATTATTCAATTGTATTGTGCGACCTCAATTTGCCCGACTTTCCCAAAGGGGCTGATTTACACCGTTTGTCGAGAAACAAAGACAGCAAGCCGCTCTTTATTGCCATCACTGGCTATACCCAAGATTCACCTGAAGTGAATGCCGCCCGCCTAGCAGGTGTTGAATACATCTTTTCAAAACCCCTGAGGCTCAAGGCCATTCTCGACCTCATTGCCCTTGGGACCTGAGCTAACACCCGCAGATGAAAACGTTGCCATGTTGCGCAGAAGATAATCAGAATCTTTCAGTAATCCTGCCGCAAGAGCAGCACCACTCCCCTCGCCCAATCGGAGTCCCAACTTCAAAAGCGGCTTCAGTCCCATCTCTCGGAGCAAGTGTGCATGAACAGGCTCGGCGCTCTCGTGAGTTGCCAATAACCACGGTGAAAAACTTTTTTCGGCCGCGGCAAAGGGTGCCAAAGCGGCAGTCACAATCAATCCATCGAGCAGCACAAAGCGTCCCAGTTGAGCAGCACGCCACGCTGCACCGGCGAGTGCACTCAATTCGGCTCCACCCACCTCTCGCAGCGCATGATGGGCATCATCCAGGCTTTGAATTCCCTTCCACCCAGGCTGATTTCTGACACGCTGGTTCGCTCGCTCAACAACTCCTATTTTGAGATTCAACACAGCATCGGAAATACCCGTACCACGCCCCACACACTCTTGTGCGCTTCGCTGAAGCACGAGTGAAGCCAGGGCACTCGCGGGGGTTGTGTTGCCAATTCCCATTTCACCGAGAAAAACAACGTCGCATTCTGTTTTGGCAATAATCTCTTCCACAAGCGAAGAGCCCACATTCCAGCAGTGCTCGTGCGCTTCCAAGGACAGCGCAGGCATTGTAGTGATGTCTCGGCTGCCACGTTCATAACCTTCACTCGGAAATTTCTTATGAATGTTTTCACGTTTGAATGAAATATATTCGCTCGACTTCAATTCCAGAATTTCATCGAATCCATGAGCAACACCAACATCGCAGATCCAAAGTGGAGCGTCTCGCAGACGTGCAAGACAACTGATGGCAGCACCGCCACCAACAATATTGGCAACCATCTGTGGTGTTACTTCTGCAGGATACGCACTTACGCCATGTTCGCGTGCCACAGCGTGATCGCCGGCAAACAAGACACCCGCACATTTGAGTGGCTCAGGGCTTTCACTCGAACGCTGCGCAAGCATATGCAGAACTGGAAGCATCAGTGCATCGAGCGCTCCAAGAGGCATGGTCAGCTCAAGGTAACGCCTATAAAATGCAGATTGTTGAAGAGAGCGCGGAGGAGTGAGCATGAGGCAGAGTCCTGTTTTTAATTCTTTTCAGCGCGTTTGAGCCGCAATCTTTCCACGGGGAGTCCCGCCAGAATATGCTGCTCAAAAACTTCTTTTGCATCGTCAGCCGTGACTCCGCGGTACCAGACGCCCTCTGGATAAACCACCACGACTGCTCCAAAGGCACATTGGTCGAGACATCCTGATTTATTGACGCGCACTTTTTTGCTGAGGCCCGCGTCTTTAACCATTTGCTTCAGAGCGCTTGTAAAAGCAGAGGCCCCTTTTGAGGCACAACAGCCGCGAGGATCGCCTTCAGGACGCTGATTTTCGCAAACAAACACATGTTTTTCATACAAACTCATTGATGTCTCCAATGCAAAAAAATCAGTCATCTTTGATCGAAAAGTTAAACACTGTCTAAAAATTTGCCAAGTTTTCCTGCCGTTCTTTTCACTTGACCACTTTCACATTATTCGTGACAAGCCAAAGAAGAGCAAAAAAGCTCGGTCTTGTGCGCTTTTTAAAGCGCCTGAGGGTGTTGAATGAATCTTTTTCTCGTTGGCCCGCAGCTTGCTTGAGGGAATTCCAGGGGAGGAGAGTCCGCAATGAGTGTCCAGACTTTCTACAATTCCATCAAGCCAATAGGCACGCTTGCAGTTGTGCTTGCGGCAGTTTCTTCTCCAGATGGAAACGCGTCACAATTTTCCGTGCTTCAAAGTGCGAATCCACTGACTCAGGAAAATCCAATTCGCTTGCTTCCCAATTCAACAATCTTCATGACCCAACCACCCACTCCTTCGGGCGCTGCGAGAAACCCTCGCGTCACGGATGTTTTGGGCAAAGCCTTCAACAACGACGATTTGAACGCACTTTATGGCTCAGGCTCGTTTGGCAACTGCGAAACATCGAGCCGAGTGCCTTCCATTTTTGAAAAGAACTACAGCAACTTTGTGCACTCGTGCTTGGAAGAACATAAAAGCAAACAAGCAGTTCTTTTCGATGAACGCTTTCAATCCGACCCCCACACACAAGGTGTTGCAACAGCACCTTTGGGCGGTCGAGTTCAATGGACAAAAATCAGCGCGGGAGCACGGGAACGTCTTCTTCAGCGGTCAGTCAACGAACTCGCGCAAAAGAACAAAACACTTGCCGACATCATTCAGGGGCGCATCTCTATTGATTTCGGACTGGGGCAGTTCTGGTCGAGCTCAAATCAGCAGGTCGCTCATACTGCGCAGCGGCCTCGATTTGTGGTTGAAGTGGACCAACAACCCACAAACATTCGCAGTTTGAATAAGCGCAAATACGTTGCCAGTTTGGGCCAGCTACCCCAGGGCAGCATCGATGGAGAAGCCGGTTCAGCGCACTGGCTCAGCAATAAACCCAGGCGAGCAAAGCGAATATTGCGCGAAACATTTGAGCCTGCTCCGCAAATTGCGAGCACCTTGAACTCGCAGCCAGAGTTAAACTCAGAGGAAAGTCTATCCTCCGACACTGTCTCTTCCATGAAATATCTTTCACGCCTCGCAGGGCTGCAGCATATTCCTTTCACAAAAGTGAACATGCGCGCAGAGCGGCGGGTTGTAGATGGCAAGAACCAATTCGCATTGCGTGCTATGGAATCGCAGGAGCTTGCTTTTGCAGAAATTCCCGACACGAGAAACGCATCAGCATCAACGCTGGTGTGGGGGTACAAAATCCCCTGGAAACAACATGCCCTCAATGTTCGCTTCGATGAGTCGTCGCAAGAGCGTACGACGTCCTACAGCTACAAGGTAGATGATTCGAACAAAACTGATGTGAGCTTCAATCACAAAAACAATGCTGTTTCGGCAGGATTCGTAATGACTTTTTAAAAAGAAACCCCAGGTGAGAGGAAAAAGAGCACAGAGAAACCCACTTTTTTAAAGTGGGTGCCGCTTTCGACCTCTTCAGGCTTCCCTCTATCGCACTGAGTCGGAGGGCTTGCACACCGAGGACGTTTTGGCTCCCGTGTCTTACGTTGTAGGTTCACCGGCATATTAACCAAGCTCACCTGAGGCTTTCTTAGTATCACCTCGCCGCAATCCCGCCGTCAAGTGTAACTTCGTGACCACATGTCTAAAAAATTGCCAGCTTTTTTCAGCCGCTTGTCTCTTTGTCAGACAGCACTCTCAAGTTCGAACACAGTCTGCCGAAAAATTTGACAGAACCGAATCAAGGAGGACAGGCATGGCTGATTCGATAAATGTCATGAATTACGAGGAGTTTGAGAGGCTTCACGTCGTTCGTCGGCTGCGGCAAATTGTGGGCAACTGGTGGAAAGTTCAGCTGAACTTCACCGACGTGCGGGGCTTTCTCCGTGGAGTGCCGCAGGGCCGGTTTTTCAACCCTGCCAACAGAGTTTGTGCTTTCATTACGCAAAACAACGAAGGCTTTAAGGATTGCATGGGCACAGCTCGTCAGTGCACATCTGCGAGCAGCGAAGCCTCGAGTCCACGCAGCGGAACATGCCACGCCGGATTTAGCACCCTAACAATTCCGCTGCGTATCGAAGGAAAGTTCATGGGCGCGGTCTTTGCAGACGGATTCCTGATGCAGGAGACCGCCGAGGAGCAAAAACGACAGCTGCGAATTTATCTCAAGAACAAATTCCCAAACGATGCGCAGGCGCTCGAAACCTACATTGATTCACTGCCAACAATGAGTAAAAAAGAGGTTGAGTACCTCACCGAACTTGTTGACGTGGTGATTGAAGAAGTTCTTACACTGCGCAAAACACTCAGTGAATCTGGTGAGCGTCTCGAAGCACTCTCACAAGAGCTGAGCGAAAAATGGGATTTCGGTAAAATGGTAGGCCGCTCGGCACCCATGATCAGGCTGTTCAAACTTCTTGGCAGAGTCTGTGAATCCGATGCAACCATTCTCGTAACAGGAGAGAACGGAACAGGAAAAGAAGGCATCGCTCGTGCCCTTCATTTCAACTCAAAGCGCAAGAAACAAAATTTCGTGATTCAAAACTGCGGTGCTCTGAACGATAACTTGCTCGAATCCGAATTATTTGGACACGTGCGGGGTGCCTTCACGAGTGCTGTCAAAGACAAAAAAGGACTCTTTGAACTTGCCGACAGAGGGACTTTGTTTCTCGATGAAATCGGTGACACATCGCCTGCAATGCAGGTCAAACTTCTGCGCGTGCTCCAGGAAGGAACATTCATTCCCGTTGGTGGCACGGAACAAAAGAAAGTAGATGTGCGCATTCTTGCTGCGACCAACAAAAATCTCGAGCAGATGGTCAAAGATGGAACATTCCGCGAAGACCTTTATTACCGACTGAATGTCATTCCAGTGAAAGTTCCACCGCTGCGCGAGCGCAAAGAAGACATTCCTCTTCTTGTCAACAAATTCCTCGACGATTACGCTGCTGCAACTAACGCACCTCGTAAAAAAATGTCGCGCGAATGCCTTGAAAAGCTTGAGATGCACGACTGGCCAGGCAATGTGCGTGAACTTCAAAATGAGGTAGAACGCCTCTGCGTTCTCGCCGGTGG
>CAIZJW010000029.1 GCA_903933385.1 uncultured Silvanigrella sp.
CTGGAACCGAAAATTTCACAGTCTGCCTGAATTTAGGCCCGATTTCTCGAGAGAGCTTGCGCGTTGTTCTTTTGCCACGATAGTGTGCATTAGAATTTGATTGCATCCGAGGAATCCCATCATGGCAAAAACAAAACCCATACTTGCCTTTCTGGAAGACGCTTGGCTTAAGCAGCTCTATGTTGAATTTGATTCGATTTGTTTTCAATTTCGAATCAAACTTCGCAAGCCCCTCTTCGAAATCCGCGATATGAAGAGCCAGTGGGGACAATGGGATCCCCTCACGCGTACAATTACCGTCAGTCGTCACCTCATTCAATCACACAATTGGCAACAGGTTTTGGGAGTTCTCAAACATGAACTCGCCCATATGTTTGTCAGTGAAGTTCTTGAGGGCGACGCTTCGCATGGCTCAGATTTTCATCGTGCCTGTGATCTTTTGGGAGTTCCTGAAGAATACCGTGGTGCCGGACTCGATTTGGGCGAACCTTTGCGCACATGGCAAGAGATGGCCGAGGTTCCCGAGGAAGATGCGGTCGTGCTTCGCAAGGTCGAAAAGCTGCTTGCAATGGCAGAGTCTACCAATGAGAATGAAGCATTTCTTGCTATGGCGAGAGTTCAGGAACTCATTCATAAATACAATCTTGAGCGTGTCCTCAATCGCAAAAAAAACAGATACGTCTCGTTGGTGGTTAATCACCGCAAACAAAAAGTCGATCGCCTTCAACGCATGATTGCTGGAATTCTCACAGGCTATTACTTCGTCGATATTGTCTTTTCTGATCTCTATGATGCTCAGGAAAATGCTGCCCACAAAACCATGGAAATTCTCGGAACCGAACAAAATGTATTCATGGCGGAATATGTTTACGGGTTTCTGCGGCAGCAGTCGGAGTCGCTCTGGTCCCACTACCGCGAGAAAAACGCGCTCAAAGGAGCTGCACCAAAAATGTCATTCCAAACCGGAGTGGTCGCAGGTTTTAAGAGAAAGCTCGATAACCTTGAGAAAACAAGGGTTCAGTCGCAGAGGCAAAATCCAGCCCCACCCTCTCATGGGATTGCGAACCACCAGAGCGACGCCACCGCACTTGTTAAGTTCAATGACCCCGGCCTGCGACAGTTTGTCAAATCGCGTTTTCCGCGCCTCACCTCCATCAAATCTGGGGGGCGCGTGCTTGGTGAGCACTACGATCGGGGTCGGATACAGGGCGAACGTATCGTGATTCACAAGGGAATCACAACCAAGGGTCCTTCCACGGGTGGTTTACTGGGGCCGGGCCGTGGTTGAATGTGATTTGGGGTCGGCATTGCACTGAGCTCAATTTTCGGGATAAACGTATTGCGTGGCTGTCGCCGTAGCTCAGCTGGATAGAGCGGTTGTTTCCTAAACAACAGGTCGCATGTTCAAGTCATGCCGGTGACGCCATCATTCATTCCGCTCCTCCACCGCTGTGGTCGAAGAAGTGGTTTCAATTGCTCTGATTTTCCGGTTTGAATGATATCCACCAATGTGCTGGCAGCTTGAAAACCCGCCGACCATCCACATCCGAGCCATCCGGTTGCGCCCAAGATTCTTCCCTGGTGCCCAAGTTCCCCGAGCATCGGCAATTCGTCACACGGGAGACAATCAACGCCCATGCGTATATCTAGGAGCTTTAAAGAAATTTCGTGAGAATCATTTGCCGCCTCATGGGTAGAGGTCTGCAAAAGCAGCGGAACAACTTTGGCAAGTAAACTTCCCTGAATCCAAGATTCAATTTTCGAAATTAAAGTTCGATCCAACGGTTGTTTGGTGAGATCAACTCCCGCACCTGCTTGTGGAAGTAGAAAGCGAGGCCCGGTCATTTTTAACTGCCATTGCCAAATATCCGATGAGTTTCTCGTTGGAATAAAAACCGCCGCGACATGGCCACTTGAAGTTCTCATTGAAATGGGTGCGGAATTTTCACTGGCCATTAAATTCGTTGCCCAGATCGACATCACGTCAGACATGGGGATGAGCATAGGTGAGAGCCAGCTTTCTAGCTCAGCAATCTTGTATCCATTTGCCAGGATTATCATTTCACTTTGAAGCTGTGAACCATCGCTCAGAACCGCTGTACAGCCGTCCTTTGTATCCACAATTTTCTTAACTCTTGCATTGCGGAAATCGATTTTTGATTCAAATGAGCCTTCGTTCAGCCGCGCAAATCCGCCGCGCACAACGAGTGAATTATTTATTTCAGCAAAAATATTCGAACCGAGTTTTGGCGATGGTTGTAGGCCGAGGCCAGCCTTGCAGGCAGAATTAAGTTCTACGACTTCATGATTCTCAAGGCCTATGCGCAGTGCAGGTGTGTCAATCAGATTTTCTTCGCCCAAAAGTGCTTTGGCGACTCCGAGTCCTTGCACACAGAAATTCTGCAGCCAGTGTGCCATCTCTGTGCCATGCGCAACCACTGCTCGGGTGGGTGGGTCATTTAATGAAGGCCAAAAAACTCCGAGGCCCGCATCTATCCAAGGGATGAGGTGCGCGCTCTCAGAGCTGTCAATAAGAGTTGTTTTAATTGAATTTTTTGCGAGGAGTTGGCTACAGGCCCAGCCCATTGGACCCGCTCCAACAACGATGACATCAGATTTCTTCGCTCTTCTTGCTGATGGGCCGCTCACAAACAATCCCCGACCAATGCCCCAACGTGACAACCTTCTTAACAATTGCGAAATGGCTCTTCACCAAGTCACAGAAGTCATCAATTTCAGTGCTGAGGATACCAGAGACTATGATTGTTCCACCGGGGCGTGTGTGTCCAACAATGTCGCCAAAAATTTTGGTCAATGGGCGCATTTGAATGTTGGCAAACACGAGCTCGAAGTTGCTTTCTTCAATGTCAGAAATTGGTGTCGAAACAAATCGGGCATTGTGAATGTTATTGTCGCGAGCATTGACTTGAGCAATGTGAACGCTGTTTTCATCGATGTCACAGCCAAGAATTTCTGTGCTTCCCAACATTGCAGTTGCGATGGCAAGGATTCCGGAGCCCGTTCCAACGTCAAACACAGTTTGTGGAACCGGTTTACATTCCAGGAGCAGCTCGAGGCAGAGCTTAGTTGTTTCGTGCTGTCCTGTGCCAAAAGCCATTCCTGGATCAATGACAATCTTGTGAGGATGCGGAAAATCCTGAGGGTTTTCCCAAGGCGGAAGAATTGCAAATTGTCCTGCTATGTCGATCGGCTTGAATGATGCTCTCCAGGATTCACGCCAATTTTGATCGGCAATAGGCTGAAGAATCATCTGTTCCGCATTGAGAGGAATTTTTCGTTCCAGTGCCTCGATCAGTAAATGACTGCGCAGGGTTTGCAGATGCGTAAGGTCTTCGCTGTAAAGAATGACTGGAACCTTGCGGACCAGTTCTCCGTAATAATCTCGTGAAATATGGTCGTAATCATATTCAAATTCGACATCGCAATCGAGAGCCCCTTCAACAAAGTTGTGCTCGTCGAATTCATGGAGAATTTCCACAAGTGAATCTTTGCTTTTGTCGTCGATATGAATTCGTAGTTCGTAGCAAATCGGATGGGTCATGGGGGCCTCACTGGGGCAGCCGGTCCTCCATCGTTCTGAGGAGCTGAGCGGCCTTGGCGTAATTGGGTTCCCTAGCCAACGCAAGCTGAGCATATTGCCGCGCCTCGGGGAACCTCCCCCACTTGGCATAAGCTAGGCCAATATTAAAGAGAATTTGATGCCGGTTGGTGTTGGTTGGGAGAACCATTTGGGCCTTCTTGTAGTGCTCAATGGACTCTTCGTAGCGCCCGGCTCGCACGAGTTGAATGCCGTAAGCATTCAAATAGCTTGCCACTTTTGTGACATCTCCGCAGTGCTCGAGCAAAAGCTTAGCGGCCTCGTAGTCGTTCATGGCCAATTTCACTCGAGCAAGGTCTTCACGCACTTGCATGGAATGTTCATCTAGGCTCAGGGATTTCGAAAAAGCCGAATCGGCGCGCTCCAACTCACCCAAAGCCAAGTGACATTCTGCGATTTTGGCGAGTCGTCCGGGGTGACGTGGGTTGTTGAGCTTGAGCTTTTCAAGAATGGACAATGCTTCGCGCAATTGGCCGCGTTCGATATAGAGGTCGGCAAGGCCCTGCAATGCCCTAAGATAATTTGGATTCTTATCTATGGATCGCCGCAGCCAATGTTCGGCGGCTTTTGAATCATTGTCGAGCTGAGAGCGTCGCGACATTAATTCGCAGTAGCGAGCAGTGTCGCCAAGGTTGCGCAGAAGGTCGTCACACGCTTGTACTTTTTCTTCGTCGCTCACAGTTGACCACGTTTTGAGGACGCGTTCGAATAAGCGCACGCTGCGTTCTGCAGGTGTTCCACCGTCGTCGTTCTCGAGGAGGATCATTTTTTCGATCCGGCGGGCGAATTTGAGACAGTCTTGTTCCCATTCGGCCTTGTTGCTGTTCATTGGTTGAACGCATCCCACTCCGAATTCTCCGAGGAATGTGACTTCCTCTCTTGAAAGGCCCTTTGCGAGGACAGCCGTGCGTCGCAACATTGGGTCTCCAGATTGCGATGCAACATCGCAAATCAAACCCTCGCAACTGCGGTGAGTTGGATTCTTCTGATCTAGAAGAGTTTTCCAATCCTGTTGGGCATTGGTTTCCCAAAGAAGGATGAGTGCTGATACGCCTTGTAGCGACGCATCAGGTGCGCCCATGCGGAGAGTGCCGGAACGGCTTATCACTGCGCCCGGGAAGACTTGCTCCAAGACTGATGTCATCAATGCAATGCGCTCTAGATCGTCGCCAACAAGCAACAAATTGGCGTGAGATTTTGAGGGTTTCATGAGCGACTCCTCTAGACTTATGATACCCTGAAAGGGTTATCGGTCGAAATCTTGAGAGCATGAGCGAAATCATGGGCGGGATGTCAGAGAGATGAACCAGCCAACTGAAACAACAACAACCAATTGCCTTATTGTTGGAGCGGGAGCGCTCGGCCTGTTGTTGGCGTATGCGCTGGAGAGATCGAGCCAAGAGAATCAAAAGCCAACCCGAGTGTTGTTGCACAATCGTACTCCACTCGTGAACTGCATCGACTTTGAACTTGCCACTGGAAGTAAAACAAAAGTGCAGTTTGCAGTTGAGACCACTTCTCCAACGCAGTGCCTTGCAAAGGTGAATCCTGCGATTATTTTTATTTGTGTTCCGCCCGAATCAACCGAATCCGTTTTTCTGGATTGGCTCAACGCTTTAGAGAGTCCTGCGACTTCGAAAAAATCGGTTCTGTTCGTGTTTTGCAACAATGGTTGCCTTTCCGCCCGAACGCTCGAACGCATCAGCTGCGCCGGTCCTCAATTTTCATTTATCCGTGCCCTCTTTTTTGTTGGCGCAATTCGGGAAAAAAATCCGACAGGATGCCTGGTTCGCTGGACTGGAGGAAGTCGAGTTATTTGGAATTTTCTAAGAACTCCGAGCTTGGAACAAATTTCTAGCCCAGCGCTGATTCCCGGTCCTTTTGCCCAAAGCCCTGAGCAGCTCGCTTTTATGGAGTGGTCGCAAGAAAAGCATATTTTCCAGGCAGAGCGAGCGAAATTCTTTACCAACTTTATGTTGGCAGTAGGCATAGGTCCGAAACTCGCCAAAAACAAAACATTGTCAGCGACCCTCGAAGACTCCATCGTTTCCCTTCAGGCAGAGCAGTTTGCAATTCTCTGGGAGCAACTTGGTGTGAGCGCGGATATATTGAAAACGACCTTGCAAAAGACCATCCAAGCAACTGGAGAAAATATCAATTCACTCAGTTTGGCTGCTGTCCATGGCAACAGCGACACTATGCAAAGTTTTTTTGAGTTCGTTGCAGAGGAAATCAGCGCGTCGCCGCGACAGTCGGAGCTGGCTCCAATGATTCAATTCTTGAACACTGCAAGAACGAACTGGAGTAGCGGAAAATGAATAATGAGCCGTCTTCCACCGATGCCGGATATGCATACAAGCCGCCTTTTCTAACGTTCGTGCTCATTGGAATTAATGCAATCATCTATATGATGATTCAATATCAAGGCGGTCCAACATATGAAAATCTCCTCAAATACGGAGCGAAAGAAAACGGATTAATTGCTGAAGGAGAAATTGGCCGGCTATTTTTTCCGATGTTTCTCCATGCCAGCCCAGCCCATATTCTTTTCAATATGTTTGCTCTTTACCAATTTGGACGTGTGTACGAAGTTCTCGCCGGTGCGCGAAATCTATTCGTCACCTATGTGCTGGGTGGTTTGCTTGGCATTGCTATGTGC
>CAIZJW010000030.1 GCA_903933385.1 uncultured Silvanigrella sp.
ACTTGCAGCGCTTCCTGATGTGGGAATTGAATTGGTGAAAAAGCCGAAGTAGCTGCCAAAATTTAATCCAAAAATCGCTGGAGACAAAATTGAACTGTCGATTTGTGGTCCAACATCAACGAATTTTTTCCAAAATGTGTCGCTGATATTTCCCATGTCACAGGGTGTTAGCTTTTCTAGATCTTGATCGATGCTTAGGTTGTTGACGCTCACATCGCTGCAGCCACGTGTCGCTTTGCGCAGTGCGGTGAGCTCAGTTGATTCATCATCGAAAATATCTTTTGCTATTGCAAAGTCATCTCCTAAAATCTTAAGTTCATCGACAATCGAGTTCAGCCCGAGAGGTTCGAGAAATTTAGTGTCTCTCAACATGCAGGCATAGCCGCTTTCTTCAAGGCGATTTTCGTCTTTTGGCCGATCTGCAGGGGCCGTGCTGCAGTATTTCTTATTTATCAAATAAGAAATACTGCGCAGGTCGGCGAGGCGTCGCTGCTCTGAAGAGTGCGCTATTATGTATGAATTTATGATTTTTTTGAACGCAAAATCGAATTTGCCCATCACTTGGTTTTCTTGGTCGCGCAGCGTGGCGAGCACTTTTTTCAAGAGAGGGCCGGTTTTAGCGTCAACGGTGATTGTCGACTTAAGACCCCTCATTTCATTGCGGTTGAAACAAGCAACGTTTTTAGCCTTGCTTCCGAGCTGACTGCGAAATTTTACCTCTTCGTCGAGGCAGACCTGACTCGTGCTGTTGGGCAAGGCGTTATTGATCTGGCTTTTGAGTTGTTCGAGGTATTCCGATGGCACGGCCACCGAGACGAGCGGGTTGTTGAGATATTGATCGAAAACCTTTGAGAAGTTTGCCATCGTTTCGCCATCGTTCAGAACGGCTGGTACGCTGAAATATCCGCCATCCAAATAAACTTGCAGAGTGAACTTCGAGTTGCGAAATTCGGCTGTTTGGGGGTTGTAGCTGCAGTGTCCTGCCGTCCAAATACGCACGACAGTATCGTTCGCATCTATGGGCCGAATGCTCATTGTGCAGCGTCGGCTGAGCGGCTTGTTGTCTTTGTCTTTTGTGCTGATATCGATAAATCCGGTGCCAATGGCAGGTTGGGCCGAGCTGGAGCTCGTTAGGCCCAAAGTCAAACTCGACGTTGACCCTGTGCCTGTTTTGTTGGTTGTCACTGCAGGATTTTTGCTGCAAGTCCTCGATTGCGTCCCATTTCCTGATGTCGCTGCGCCGCAGCCTACCATAAGCAACAAACCACCCAATGCAATTGCTCTGGGTAATTTTTGTTTTTTGGTTGTGTGTCTTGCAGCCATCGCCTCACCTCAAACTGCTTATCGGCCTGTGTGAGAGGGGGATTGAGGGCAATGTCTGCTTCTTTGATTTTTTCTATTTATTTCGGATTGTTGGATTTAATAAATTGGGCTGGGTTCTCGGAGAATTTAAAAACAAATTCCTCAAATGCGAGCCGCATTGAATTCGCGTGAGAGTTGCCAAAGGCTCCTTGCAGGCCACCGGCGTAACCGAGGTACAGATCTTCAAGGTTGTTTTGCTGGTTTTTGGGATTGAAGGGAATCAAAGGTGCTCCCAGGTGGTCCAGCAAATCTGAATAAAGGGTGTCGTAGACATTCCATTTGTCGATGAGTTTTCGCATTTTTGGATCGTCGCTGCTCGTGAGTGCTACGGGCCTATGATTAAGAGGCAGCCCAGGGTTTTCTGTTTTTTGAATTTGATGCAGCTCATAGGAGCTGTTGAACAAAAACGGCAAGCGCGCAGCCATGTCAGCGTTGGTTCCGCTTGCTCGAAGTTTTTGCGCAATGTAGCGGGGAACATAGTAATGATAGAGTGCGATGCGATTTAGTTTTATGTCAGAGGGGTATGCGCTTGCTTTTCCCTGTTTCAGAGCCTCTTCGAGGGTGTTCAAAGCCTGCGCCAATTGCAAAGCCTGGGGATGCTGCGCAATTAATAGATACTTAACTTGTGCCGCAGTATCGGCTCCATCTTGAATTAAAACTGCCAATCTTTCGGTTGCAACATCTTCACGCCCTGCGCTGTTTTCCTTGGCAAATTCCCAGAGGTTAAAATGCTTGTTCAGGTAGAGCGCATCCTCGCTGGCGAGTTGAAGTTTGGCAAGAAAGTCGACCGCTGCGCGATCGTTTAACAACTCTTTGAGTCGACGACTCATAAAAACAAATGCGCCTTGTCCATCACTTCTTTTGATATAATTGAAGTCCAAGAATTGAGCTAATCTTGATGATGCTCTTTCACAGTTTTCCTTTTCTTTCCCGTTGCCAGCAAAAAGGGTGGAGCATTTAAGCTTCATTTGTTGCGCAATCGTGACTGTGACTTCCTCGTCAATCAGCTGAAAAGATCTTATTTCAGGAGGCTGAGCTTCCGCAACCTCAGAGCTTGAAGGCAGAGGGGAACAGGCCAAGTGACCACACGCCAACGTCACAAGCACAGTTGTGAGAATATGTGCTTTCCACATGGCTACCTCCTCGCATTTTGAGTTTGAACAGATGAAGTTACAGGCCCTGAATCATTCGCTGGTGGTCTGCACTTCTCAGGCCATATCCAACAGAATCTGCGGGCGTGAGTTTCTGTTGAAGCGCGAAGATACGGCGGGATGTGTCGGGGTGAGTCGACAGCCAATCACGACGTCCTCCATCATTTGGTTCATCTTTTCCGAGTACGTTTTTGAAGAAATAAACCATCTGCTCTGAGGCATAACCAGTTCGTCGGAGGTTTTCGAGCCCAAAGTTGTCGGCTTCGAATTCAAATCCTCGG
>CAIZJW010000031.1 GCA_903933385.1 uncultured Silvanigrella sp.
AACTATTTTATCAAATCGAATTAGATCTCTGGACAACTCACCAGGCTCGGGAGTTCCCTCCGAAGTAAAACAAATTACGACCGGCAAACCATTTTTGATTGCGGGAAGGAGATTACTCGCAGGACTCGCCCACCAGCTCCCTACCGCGTATGCAACTTCCGACTCGCGGTTGCTTTTGGGCATGCAGGCATTGAAGAAAAAAACAACAGTGCTGAGAACTAATCCAACCTTCCACATCCAACACACTCCGAAGTTCAGCTCTTTTTTTTAGAGATCTAACATCCGGCTCTCCTGTGGTTTGAGTGCCGAATCTAGGGTGGTATCGGTAAATGTACCGTCGGACTTAAAGACTCTGAGGATGAAGTTCACCGGTGGCAAATATCTAATATCATAGCGACCTTCTTTAATATCAGCGACCGCTTCAGCATTGTCGCACGAGCTCGTTAAGTCCGGCTGTCCCGGAAATCGCTGAGGAGGCATTGGTCCAAATGAAATGCGCATGTCGGGCTGATTTCCCATCCTCATCGGCAGATCCAAGGGTGGATGGTTCTGCCCTGGTCCAGATTTGCCTGGAACGCCATGCCCCTCAGGACGTCGCTTTCCTCCAACATTGTAAGCGCAAACGCGTGTTGCGTCGGGGGCACTCACTGAACCACTCAGCCTTGCAGCAAATCGCGTAGGTACCACATGGCTAAAAGGAATAAGCGAATACTCCCCGGCCGCTGACTTTTGAATTGACCTGCGCAGGTCAACGTGAACAATAATCTCGTTATCAATTCCCTCCTGCACGTCGAACTCTTCCGCAAGAGTGAATTCACGTCTTCCAAATGGACCAACGGGAAAGCGAACTTCAACCTCATTTCCGTTGGGCTTAAGTATTCCTCGAACAGGAGTCCCTTCGCTTAAGAAAAGTCGCAAACCTTCATAAACACCGGCAGGTAGCTCGCGCGCGAATGGCAAAACCTGAGTGCGTCCGTCTGATAGGGACAACAAATCAACTTCAATGTCATTATTCAAATCGAACGAAACTAGGCTTGAGTCGGCGCAACCTCGCCATGGATCACTCAAACATTTTCCAGTTCCTTCGGGCGCGAATGCAATGGCCTTCACGGTAATGAACAAATTCGCAAAGTCATCTACTGGTGCATCTGCCAATGCGACTGTCACTGTCCCAGGATTTTTTGGTTTGTCTGCTTGTGGATTACCAGCTTGAACCCGACAACCAGAGAGTGAATAAAAAAGAACCGTAAAACAAATGAACGACAGCACAACGGCAGGCAAGAATGATTGTTTAAAATCATGTCGACTGGTTGGTTTCATTTCTTACCTCCGGTTGCACGAGTCAGCGGAAAAACCTGCATCGAAACCTGCACAACCCGGGTCGATGAATCGCTTTTTTTGGGCGGGTGTTCATCAAATATCTTTTGAGAGAAATCCTGAACTGCCGATTTGAGTGCGTCAAATTCTTCTTGACTCAAGCTCAGCACGAGGGAATTAACCTCACGCTCTTCGGGCAGACAATCGACCACCGCCGCGCGCGCTAAATCAAGAAGGGTTTGGTGATATCTCACCAACGCAACGCTTGCGACTTCAGCGCCGGTGCTCACATCAACCTGCAAAGGAATGTATTTTTTGGCTTGCTCGTCTCGCTTTGCATACCCAATACGACACAAAAGTTCTAAGCCATTACGAATTTCGTCCAACGATAATTTTGACCGAATGCGTTCCTGAAACCACTCGGGTTCAAGAGAACAATTCTCGAAGTTCATGAGTTCCAGCAACACAGCATGCGACCAATGACTAAAAAATTCGAGCTGCCAGCGATCAAGTTCGTTGACAACTAAACTCCCTTTCAACGCAACCATTTTACGAAAGATGCCTTCACGTACAACAGGATCTCGCGCATACGAGTGCTCAACGAGCGCTTCAAAATATTGCCGCTCGCGACTCACCAAACCCAAATTCGAAGCTATTTTTTTACCAGTCTTGGGGGTCAAAGGACGACGTCCACGGATCAAAGCGTTCATCAAATTGTTACGCCCGAGACCAGCGTCTTCTGCAAAATCGAAATAGGTGTATTGGTCGTCTTTTTCCTTCAGCGAGCCATAGAGCGCGTCAAGATACTCTCGGTAATCGAGGTATTCCGAGGGTTTTACTTTTTCATTGCAGGTTTTTTTGAGGTAGGCCTTTTCCACGGCTGTCCCCTTTCATCAATCGTATCGTCCTGAGTGTCTCTTTATTTTAGCAAAAAAACTAAAGAACCCGGAATGATACAACTTTTGACAGGGAACAAGCAAAGCGGATTCTGTCTCTCTTTCAACTCAGAGCGAACGTGCGCCGAAATAACTTCCCAACCCCGAAGAGACAATCGCACGTTCGAGGTCGGTCAAACGTGATTTAACAAAATTCTCTTCAAGCAACTGTGAGATTTTGACTCGAGAAGCAACGTCTGTTCCCTTCACAGCAGCGCCAGCCGCTGGTGCGAGCAGATCCTTGAGCTCAAGTTGAATTTCCGATGGGATATTTCTTGCAACACTTGGCTTCGTTCCCTTCATGTTCACGGCCGAATTTCGCAACCCATAAAGTGCTATTTTGAACCGCTCCCATCCCGGACCACCCTTGCTATTCAGAGTTGCAATGATTTCCTGCTTACTGACTGCCTTTGGCGAGATGTTCATCAGGTTCTTCCACGATTGCGGACTGAGAACACTGCCCATCAATTTCTTCGATGTCCCGAAGGCGCGCGCCGTGTGCACCGCCAAACCTCGACTCATTTTATAGACGTCTGCTGCAACCATTATGTAGTAAGCAGTTTGCATGGCTGTTTTGAACGGGGTACCCGGTAAATCATCTATCCAACGATGCAAAGGAACACTCACAGCAGTAAAGATTCCACCTGCTGCAATTGCAACCGCAAAAGCACTTGTTGCCATGGCTGTTGCCGCACCACCCGCGGATGATATTCCCGCAGCAGCAGCCGCTCCTGACGCCGCTCCGGCGGTAAAATATCCAACGGTCCCAGCCGAGGCTGTCCAGAAAGAGCCCATGGCTGCACCCAAGGCAGGAAGTGACGCAGCACTCAAAATCAGTGCTGCGGATACACCCACAACAACCTTTCGCGCCCCATCGACCTGTTGCTTCAACCAAACCTGCGAGAACTCCTCGAGGTCACGTGGGGCCTTCTCGGTTTCCTCCAGGCCTAACATTTGCCGCGCAATGTCTTGCTCATCGCTCCCTTCTTTGCCCTCAAAAAACCTGTCGGAGGGAAGTGGAGCCGGAAAGGCAATTTGGTCGGCCCAAGAGTCGGGACGATGAGTCACCATGACATTGCGTGCCATTGGTTTGCGATAAATATAGATGGCCGAGAGTTCCTGCCAGTTTCCAGTCACCCGCACTGCTTGATAGAGTTTGCTGTCAGCTCCTCTGACGAAAACAAACTCGAATTGTCTTGTGTCACCGAGAATGGTCGTTCCCCAATTGGGATCGGTTGCGAATGAAGCACAATCTTTGGGATTGTTGGTGCCTGTCCCTTTTTGTCCGAGAAGTGTCGCGGGATCTCCAATTGAGGGAGTGATCCGACAACCAAAAAAACGAAGCACATCAGTTTCAGCCGGCTCGGTCACTGCCTTCTTCATATCTGAAAGCAAGCCAGCCATGTCAGAACTCGGAAGAAACTCTTCAAACGTACTTTTCTTCTTTTGAATTTGAACCTTGACCTTGCCGTTGCGACCAGCCTGCATATTCACAGCGAGCTGGTGCAATGCAAAGCAATCTGACTTTAATTGGGCTTCAGTGTCCGGGTCGAGAAGCCCGGCCTCATCCTCTGGTGCGCAAGCCTCATTCACTTTACGCTGGGTCTCTGGGTCGAGATTATCTCTGTCTTCAATTCCATACGACCTACTGGAACTGCGTTGCTTTATGCATCCACCTGCGGAGATTCCGGCTAGCATTGCTGCAAGCACACCGAGTGCAACGGAGCGATTAAACAAGTTCGAGCGCATGGTTGCAGGCCTCCACAACAGATCGCCGTTCGATCAGTCTCTTCCTCAGTCGACGACGGGTAGTGTTCGGTCAGGCAACAATCAGACTTGAGATAGGAATACGATTTGTTTTTTCATGGAGTGAGCGCTCACGTTCTGCAGCTCCTTGCTTAGGGAACATTATCTCATTGATTTCAGTGAGATTAATCATTCCACTTGAAGCAAATGAACGAATTTTTCCTATGACTTGCATTTCCGCGAGCTTGAAGGTTTCGGGATCGATTCCCTTGATGGAGGTGGCGCTTGAACTCCAATCGGCGGCAATATCGTCAGGCGCCTTGTTGAGAATCATGTTGCGCACATGCTCACGCACCCCTGCGAGGAAAACCACCATCGCCTGCGGTTCCATCGAAAGAAATATCTCGAGAAGCAAGCCATCACTTAGAAAGGCAAGACTCTCAACGCTCACAAGACGAGTTCTGACCTGACGCGCTAACTCAGGATTGTTGTTGTCGAGATCGATCATCATAACCGACTGACCATCCTTGTCGGAGCGCTCCATGAGATCAATGATGACATCAGCTCCACCCAATATTTCTCCGTCCGCCAAACCTGTGCGGCGGAGCTTGCGCTTTAGTGCATCTGCCAAATTCTGGAGATAATCGCGCGGGAGGGTCTCTTTCACGCACAATTCTTTCAGAAGATCACTTTTCAATGATCCATCAAAAAGCTCGAAAACCATGCGACGTTTTTCCGTTGCCAGCTGAGTTAAAACGACAGCCTGCGAACGGGGGCTTTCGTCTGCAACTAAATCGTAGATTTGGCGTGCTGATTGCGGTCGTAGGAAATCAAACGAGTCCTGTGTCCGCTGTGTCAATAAACGCATTTTTCCTGCTGTCATTTTAAGCTTCAGATTCTTCAAAACAGTGAGCTGTTCTGTGTCACTCACAACTGGCGTGCTGACGTGAATATATTCGGCCAGCAGGGAAACATCTTTTTTCAAATCGTCATCACCAACCAAATCGAATACAACCATCTCACCAAGAATTGCGACACATTTTGCCGAAAATTCTACGCCGTCTTCACGCAAAACTCGCGCAAAAACCTCTCTGGCCAATTTTGGCTGAGTCATAAATGACTGAGTTAATTCGTCGCGCAACGATTGAGTATTCAACCGCATCGACATCTCTTCACTTATGCCCATGGGAGCAAGGTGCAACGCCCGGGTATTATGCGCGCCTGGATAACCTCTCTGCCCAGAAACGCCAGAATCTGAAACTAGAACTCCCCTGCGCTCAGAATTGTTTGCGAGAGAGGGATCAAGCATAGATTCGTCTGAAATTCCGGAGCTGTCTTCGTTGAGAATCCCGCGACCTTCCGAAATAAGGTGCTGGACTTGTTTTCCGGTGAGTACAAACCTGAGTCCAAGCGCACCAACAAGTAACAGTAATCCTAAAAGACCAGAAACAAGAAGAACTTTTTCCTGGGTCCAGAAGCTCGCGAGACCATCATTTTGTGTTGATGAACGAGTGCTTTCTTTCTGAGTTTCTGACTGCGTTAATTGCGTAGATTTATCAAGACTCTCTTTTGAATCAGATTTTCTTTCAGACAAAGATTCCTTGTTCTTCTCCGTCTCTCGGCTCAAGGTGTCTCTTTCTCTAATAATCTCTTTCGTATTTGCAAACTCTCTGAATATTTTGAGTGCACGCCCGAGTTTCTCAAGACCCCAGGGATCGGCGCGCAGATCGTCGGCGTCTTTTTCTAATCTATCTGCCGAGCGGGGAAAGATTGATCGTTTCACGTTGAGTGTCGATGTTCCAAACGCATCCATGCTATCGCGCATTAAATCTTCAATTTGCTCCCGACGGTTGTCTGGAATTCTTCCGTCGATACTCATGTTGACTGTTGTGCCTTGAATAAGAAGTGCCCATTTGCTTTCAGCAACAACCACAACCCGGCGAGCTGGCTGAGTCTGCACTTCGTCAACCGACATTCGGACAGTTTTGACCTCCATTGAATTCAGGCGGCATTCCTCAGGACAAAAATCCGCGATGACTCGTTCAAATGCAGATCGAACCATGTCTAACGCAAGTTTTTTCGCCTCAGATTCTGCGCGAACAAGCTGCGGAGAATCGGGGAAAGTGGTGCGAGTTAGCTCAATTTCAACGGGAACACTATAATTTCTCGCAGACCTAGCCAGTACATCCTGCAATCTTTCGATGTTTGAGCTACCCATTCGATTATCAACAAGCACTTCCACGAGAGCTCTTCGGACTGAAAATCTCCTGCTTATTGGAGCTGCAGTATCAAAACCGAGCGAGACGGAATTGGTATCGAAAACTTCTTTACTCTCCAACTCAATTCCAAGCAGAGAGCAACCATCGGGACAATATTTACTCAAATCGCTTTGAATTTTTGAGCGGAGAGTTTGGGTCAGTTCAATTTCAAATTTTGATTTTTCCGCATCTTCCGCGCCGACGTTCGCAAAGGCATACCCGAATCCTCCCAAAGTAAAACCAAGATGAGATAAGATGCTCAGGATTATGACTATGAACGCAAAGAGACTGGGCACTTTCAGTACCCAACCATCACGTTTCATAAATGTCTTTAACCCCGTCTTATTTTTCATTGGTATACTCGTATCACCACCCTTCGGTTTGAAGCCCTGGCTTTCTCAAGTTCCACCCCACTCTTTCCTTCGACCGAATTCTTCGGACGAGTGGAGCCAAAACCCGCGATGCTCATTCGATCTTGTGCCACCTGCAGCTCACGCATCTTGTTCAAAAGTGCTACTCCACGTGCACTGCTGAGTGCCCAATTCGTTTCATCTTTTCCAACATCGTCAGTATGCCCCTCAAAGCTGAGCATATATTTCCTGTCAGTTCGTTGGAGAATCTGCAAAATCGGCATAGCTTCGTTGGCAGAAAAGGCACTTAGACGATCGCTTCCTTGCTCAAAAAGAACTCCGCCAAGAAACTCAACCATCAAACCACTCATGCCTAGCTCGGTGCTCACAGAAGCAGTGAGTTTTTGCTCGACAATTTGCTTATCAATCTGCTTCTTCAATTCATCCAAGCTGTCGGTGCGTTGTCTTGTGACAACTTGTGAAACCGCGTCGAACTTTTGAGCACTGACCTGAGACATAGAAAGCATAAGAACAAAAAGTGCCATGAGATTTGTTGTGAGGTCTGCATAAGACATCAACCAGAGTGACTCACCCGTTTTTTTTCGAGAGCGCCTCTGGGGTCTTATAACCGTCTCAAAGATGGAAGGATGAGTCATAATCTCTCCTATGAAGTTCTGGAGAGTGGTGGATGTTGGGATGTATTCACACCTTGTGCTTTTGCGTTGGCATTGCCTCGCTCCTGACTTGTAGCACTGGAATATGTGTTCAAAACATCACGCAAATGGGCTTGCGACTTCTTTTCCTTTAGAAGCATTACGCCTTCGAGAATCATCAGATCCATCTGAAGAGTTTTTTCACCGTAGATGGAAATTTTCTCAGCAACTGGAGTGTAGAGAACAGTGCCTAGCAGCAGACCATAGAGAGTCGTCAAAAGTGCAATAGCCATGCCAGGTCCGAGCTTTGAGGGATCAGTCATGTTGGAAAGCATCTGTACAAGCCCAACGATCGTTCCAAGCAAACCCATTCCCGGGCACAGCTTTCCAAGGTTCTCAAAAAGGCTTGCTGCATGTGAGAATTGAGTTTGTTTCGTGTTTACTTTTGCAGTCAGGTTGTGCCTGATTTCATCCGGAGTGAACCCAGATAAAATCAGTGTCACGCCGTCTTTGAGAAGTGGATTTTTCAGATATCCTTTGTACCTTGCAAGAACACCAACCCCTTCATTGCGAACTGCGGAGGTCATGGTTGAAAGTTGATTTGCAATTTGATTCATTTCCTTGCGCTGATTTAGAAAAGCCATCCCCAAGAGGGTTCTCAATCCAGCAATAAAATCAATAAAACTATGTGACATCAGGATTACAGAAAGTGGCCCAACGCCTAGGAGAATTGCAGCTGCAGGATCCCAAAATCCTTTAAACTGGTTTCCACCGTGAAAGATGAGATACCAAAGCGACCACGTGAAGCCAGACAGACCAAACAACACCCCAATCATTTCTGACCTCCAACCGTCGGGCGAGTGATTGCGTTACCTGGGTCTGGATTGTTTTTTTGTCGACGTAGACCCTCTCTTTCAGAGACAACACGACGGAGGTCTTCAATTTGTGCAAGTAATCTTTGCGAAGGCTCAATATCGAATGCCTTTTCATAAGCTGATAAAGAAAGATCATTCTGTTGCAGACGCAAATGAAGTGTACCCTTCATTGTCCAGAGCAGTGCAGAACGAGGGTAGTAAAGTACGAGCTCGTTTGTCTCAACAAGCGCATCTTCAAAACGTTTTCCACGAAACAGTTCGCGAATTTTTTGCGTCTGCGCTGTGAAGCTTGGGGTCATTGGACGATTCGCGTCTTCGCTCACATCCAGAACCCGATCGACTTCGCCGAGGCGTTTTTCAAACTCGCCGAGACCTGAACTCGCAGCAATTTCTGCATCGGTTCTTTGCATTCGTGCCTGCTCTCGCGAAGTTGCAATCGGATCGCCCGTTACGTCGCCTTCCTTGAGTCCCATCACCGATGCAGGCAGTTTAATTTCAGAGATACCATCAGTACCCGACTCTCCTGCCAAGACTTGTTCAAGCTTTTCTCTTTGCTGGCGCTGCAGCGTATCGGATGCGCCTGAGGGAGGAGCGATTTTGAATTCATGCGACTGACGCTTTTTCTGGCCCGCGACAGGCTCTGCCACTGCATCACCCGTCTGTGTTGAGGTGCAAGCAGTAGCAAAGAACAAGAGCGCAATTGAGCGCTTAGAATTGGATGCCAAAACCGACATCTGCGCCTACGCCTCCTGGGGTCGTGTATTTGTATCGATTACGGATGCTAATTGTCGTGGGCAGGCTAAAAGCACCCCCGAAGTCGAGAAGGAATCTCCTCCCCATTCTCAAGTGAGCGCCACCGCGAAATGCAAAGCAAGCATAGCCCGTGGAGACGATTGTTCCCGCTCCCATTTCCCAACCCCAAACAATGCCATTCATTTTCAAAGGGTCATCAGACACGATACGGGAATAAAAGGCCGACAAGCCGATCCCCTTTGTGAATGGCAGTATCGTTTCTGTGTTGGTTCCATCCACAACCTCAGCGCTTGATGCTGGATCACCTGCAAATCCGGGATAATCAGAGATGACTTCTGAAGGCGCAACAAGCGCACTGATGCGTGTCCCAACTTCGTCTCTTCCCGCATTGAACCTTTCGGCAAATCGAAAATTGATTCCGAGCATATTTGCGCTGTCTTTTACGTTTGGAACGAGCTGCCAACCAAGTGTAGAGCTCAGAACATAATTGGAAATTTTTTCTTTCTCCAAAGCCTGCCCCTGAGCAGTCTCAGAATCGCGCTGTTCCATTTTTTGTTTGTAAATATTTTCAGTGTTGTAGAGTTTGGTCCAAACTAACTCTTTTGATTTGGAGTCGAAGACGTGGAAACCAAGAATCATGCTAGTTTCCTGATAAAGAAGGCTCACATCAACCCATGCTTCCACACCGAGCTGAATAGCAATTGCATCAAGCTCCTGAGGATTATTGATTGGCGTTGTCATAACCAACCGACCATTTTCAACGACAGTTCTCCTGATTCTGCAGTTGGTGCATTGCAAAACCTTCGTTCCACTGTGCTTTCTGAATGAGTCTGAGACCTGGGTTTCAAGATAACTCTCGTAAGAGCGTGGAATGCCCTCACCAAGTGCAACCCTTCGAATGGCAACAGCTCGCAATGAATTCAGAGATTTCGCGCGGAGATCGAATGAAAATTCGTTCACCAAATCCTGCAAAACTTCGTTGAATGACTTTACTTGCTCTTTGTCCTCAATGGACGAGTCAACATTCACACTTTTTATCTGCTCAGTTTTTTGCTTTTGCTCTTCGGCAAATGAAGAAAGAGGCATAAAAATACCGACCGTTCCCAGAAGCGTCAGGATCGTTCGGAATAATTTTAATTTATATTTCTCTGCCACCTTAGGCATGAAAAACCCCACAGATGTTCTCTGTGGGGTTTTCGGATGACAGAGCTTCAGATCACCGTGCAGTTCTTTCCCAGAACAAATGCACGTTGACGCATGAGGTGAAATTTCAGATTGAGTAGGTCAGTTTAGCAAGCGATTCCTTGCCAGTTGCAACAACCAACTCCCATGACTTTCTCGCTTCGTCACCTTTGAAATCTTCGTCATAGGTTTCGAGGAGGTCCTGAATTCCTTCAGCATCTTCAAGAAGACTGAGGGCATTCACCGCCGATCGAAAATAACGCGCAGCCTCATTCGGATGACGTTTTACTTTCAAACTCAAACGTCCCATTTCCTCGTACCATTGAGCCTTCTCTTCTGGGGTAGCAACTTCGCCCGTTTCACCCAACATATAAATGTAGGTATTCAACGCGCGAACGTTGTCCTTAGAGGCCATCAATTCGGAGATCTTGGGAAGGAGAGTTTGAATGGTTTTGCGAGCCTTGGCTTGCTCTTTGCGCTTGTCTTCCAAGCTCTCCGAAGAATGCTTCTCAAGAATACGCTCACAGTGTGCGCGCAACAATCGAAGATCTTCTGGCAGTACCTGATCGCGCTCCGTTTCGAGCGTCGGGTTAATCTGGCGAAAAAGAGACAACAGTTCCGCCGGGGAAACGTGTAGGTAACCAGCCAGAATTTGAATTGCCCAAGGACGATCGTCTGGCCAAATTCGTTCTGCACGTTCCATCTGCCGAATCAACTCATGCATATCCATGTGCTCTCCTCAGTCTGCGCTTCAGTGCGCACGTCGAGCAACCCTCCCAAAGAGGGGGGATGCGGGACCATCACAGGTTTTTCAGTCCCCTCTTCATTCTACGACCGGAGCCCAGGGTCAAGATGAATTTTAAGACCCTTTGAAATTCTTTCGAAGTCGCAGGAAAAACCTAGTCAAAGAATAGCAGAGGGCAATGGCCGCCACCAGCCAAGCTAAGGAAAGCGCGCCGTTATTCAAAAACATGACAGTCGAGCTTGACTTTGTAGGTATTTCTTCGCTCATTTTAGAATTCCATGATGATGCTGATTCTTTAATAATTGCATCATTTTTAATCATATGAGCAAATTCAGTCCAAAAAACATCGAAGCCCGGCGACGCAAATTCAACAGGCCCATTCCGGTAAGCTGCAACCTGACCATCCCGATTGAGCACAAAAAAAGCTGGCTGGCCCAATACTGCGAGCCGTTCCTGCAAGACACCTTTTTCATCCCAAACAACCCCAACGCGCCCCTGCCAAGATAATTCACGCAGCTCCTGAGAGATTTCGGCTTGTGTTTGCCAGTCGCTGACAACAACGCGAAAGCAAACCTTCGCCTTTAATTCAACTGAGGATTTGCCAGCGAGCTTTTGAAAAGAAAGCAATCCAGGCCTGCAGTTTTCGCAACCAGGAAGCGTGAAATAAAGCAGCGTTGCTTGCGGCAATTCAACCGGAGCTTCATTGCAAAAAAGTGGATTTTCGATTGGCGCCGAATCGAAATCAGTTCCTGTCAAAACTGGAAATCTGAAATTTGGTAAGACAACACGGCCAGCTTCGACAGGAACCAATCCAGCGCGCTCTATCAAACCAAAAAGTGTAGCCATGACTCACCTGTGTCCAAAAAGAGACATTCTCATCTCAAAGGATGTGAAGATGAGACACCTTCGAAGTGAAAGCTCTCTACGGTTTAGCTCCGAATATAAGGAAAGGACAAGCCTTTGAACTTGGCACGACTATTGCTGGCGTGTATTAAAGTCTCATCGCGACCAAACATTAAGGGGGATTTAGAAATGGACACGCTAGTGAACACTCTGAACGCAATCCGTCACCAAGCCTCACAAAGCAATCAGCCTGTGAACAACAAAGTTCTCGCTGACTGCTTGTTTCGCGATCTGAAACAACAAGGACTGAAAGACAAAGACATTGTTAGCCTGTCCTCGGAACTCATCGCCCAACTCACAAACGACATTAAAGTTCGTGCGGAAAAAGTTCACACCACCGACGCAAGCAGCACGAGCGCTGAAAAGCTCACCCGCACCCGCTGAGCAAGCGCCTCACCAAGCAACTCAATTATCCCCCGCAATTCCATGAAGCGAAGCTGAAACGAAAAAACCCGCCCAGATGGGCGGGTCGCTTCGTCAGCAGTACGCTACTGTGATTAGCCAGCCTTGTGCAGGGGAGTGACCTTTGCCACAACCTTGCGAGCCTTCTTAGCAACAGGCTTCTTAGCCTTCTTCGCTGCTGGCTTCTTAGCTTTCTTAACGGTTGCCTTCTTAGCCTTTGCCTTGCGAGCTGGCTTCTTCTTTGCAACAGCCTTCTTAGCTACAGCCTTTTTAGCTACAGCCTTCTTAGCTTTACGCTTTGCTGGCTTTTTCTTAGCAACGGCCTTTTTAGCGGCTGGCTTCTTAGCTGTAGCCTTCTTAGCAGAAGCCTTCTTAGCTTTTGCCTTCGCTGGCTTCTTAGCCTTAGCAGCAACCTTCTTCTTCGCCTTGCCACCTACTTTTTTCTTGGCAGCACGAACGGTTTTCTTCTTTGCACGCTTCGGTTTTGCGTGCGATACTTCAGCTTTAGTTTCAACTGTCATGTAGACGTTCCCTTCTTCAGACTGCGACGCTCGGAGACAAAGCTTGTGTCCCCACGCCTGAATTGTGAAACCAATTCACTCATTCGCGACGTCTCTCGACGTGACCATCTGCAGCGTCATCCCGACGCAGAGCACCGCACATTCATGCGACACCAATTCATCGACACCTCTCAGTATATCTTGAGTCGAAGTTCAGCATTTTTTCGCACGTCACTTTTTTGGAGTAGCTGGTGAACTTTTTGACACAACACAACACATTTTCACCCTTCATCGCACAACTCGGAACGCAAAGTTTTGAGCTCCAGGCGCGCACGGGAATGACGTCAGGAAATTCTGGTGGCGGTTCAATTTCAACCTTGGCGATCATCGCGTTGGTCTCCTTCATTCTCGTTCTCTTTCTTATGGCAACCCTTTGGCCCAGAGAAAAGTCCGACAATATGCATTTTAGGCAGAGACAGTTCGGACGAGTCGACGGACTCTTCTACCGAGTGCAAGGAGCACTCCTCGACGCAGAGGAAGCAGAGCGTTATATCTCCGGACAGCTCTCCAATCCGGCTCTTTTGCAGGGAATAATGCTACTCAAGAGTCTCCCCATCACACTGGTGTCTTTGAGCGCTGGAGGATGCGGATTTGTTTCGCCGTCGCCAATCAAGAAGGGCTCAGTGCTCCTTCTACAGCTTTCAACCCTCCCCGATTTTCCGGAGGAAAATTTAATCATCGGATGCCGTGTCGTCTGGTCAAAGAAAAACAAGGGAAGCCATGGCTCGATGGAATCAATAGGATGCAAATTCGTTGCTCCAGAGGGTGCTAAATTTCCGGAAGACACTCTCAAGCGCTACATTACATACCTAATGGACGAACCTGTCAGTTAATTTTGAGGTTGCCTTGTTTCTACCAAATGGCTCCACAGAACTACTCGCACTCTTTGGCGCAGAACTGAGTCAATCGCCCTCTCCAGCCACTCATTCAGATTGGGCTCGCTTGGCAAAGCTGAATTGGATTTATTTGCCCATGACGTGTCGAGATGAAGTTGAATTTCACAATCTAGCAAAGTCGCTTATGGGGTGTCGCGATTTTCGCGGAGCTAACATTACCAACCCATTTAAGACGAGTGCTTTGCAATTACCTGAAGTTTCCATCGATAGCTCAGCCGAACTCTGTGGCGCCGCAAATACGCTTTATCGTGGCGACGACACCGCGATGCCAAATTGGAGACTTGCAAACACAGACCTCCTAGGGTGTTCGGAATCAATTCGAAAAATCTTGAATTGCGATCGATCTTTTGGAATGCCTGAAGACACAATTGTCTTTGTCATATTTGGCACAGGAGCAATGGCACGCACCTGCTGCGTGGCCATCGAGCAACTTGAACTATTTGCGAACTCAAAACAAACAATCAAACTATCCCGAACAGAGCTCGAGCAGCGTAAATTCGATACCATTTACTCTTTTCATCCAAACGCGCTCGTCGTCATTAACACCCTCCCCACAGGGACCTCCCCAGAGGCAGATCTTCTTGCATCCCAATCGATAGAGATTCTGAATCGTTTGAATGTGTCGGCGAGAAAATATCTCTTTGAGGTCAGCTACATGAAAACAAAATCATGTCAGCTGGCACGCTCACTTTTGTGGAATGTTGTCGAAGGAGATGTGCTTTTCGAAACCCAAGCGAGGGCGAGCTTTAAACTTTGGGCCCGCCGCCCCTCGCCCACTCAAGCAACCGCTCTGACGCTTTCTGGAGAGTGAGGTCGGTTTTGCAAAAGGCAAATCGCAGCCAATTCAAACGGCGAGGAGCTTCGCTTCCGTAATAGAAGACTGACGGCGGAATTGCAGCGACCCGAGCATCTCGAATCAATTGCTTGGCAAACTCGGTATCACGCACAGCAGCACCCTGTACGTGCGAATCGTATGATGCCATGAGAAAATAGCTTCCCTGCGCCCTTTGCACAGCAAAGCCAGCCTGCTTCAAACTCTCTTCGAGGAAATCTTGCTTCTTTGCGTACTGAGCAGGGAGAGACTGAAGATAACTTGAGACCCATGAAATATCCGACATCATGGTGGCCAATCCGCGTTGAGTTGCCGGATTTGTGCAAAAAACAATGCCCTGATGAACCAATCTCACAGCACGCATCAAGGACGCAGATGCGGTCACCCATCCAACCTTAAAACCCGTGAATCCAAAAGTTTTCGCCGAAGAACTGATCCGCACAACGAAATCACGCATGCCCGGCATCGCCACAGGCGAAGCGAGCTCATCAAGATTTTGATAAACCAAATATTCATAGACTTCATCGCACATCAGAACCGCGTCATGCCCTTTGACCGCTTCGCAAATTATCTCAAGCTCATTGCGGGTGAAAATTTTTCCGGTTGGATTGTGTGGAGAATTTAGAATCATCAACTTAAAGCCACCAGCAACAGAGGCCCGAAACTCATTCCAATCAACACCCCAACCACGAGATGCCAAGCCCACGGGTGTCTCAGGCGAATGCAATCGAACAGGCACAAGAACACCACCGGCGTTGGCAATGGCCTGGGCATAGCTGTCGTAGCAAGGCTCGAAAACTATCACTCGATCACCCGGATTCACGAAAGCGTTCACAACTGAATAGATCGCCTCAGTGGCACCCGTGGTGATGGTGACCTCTTCGTTCGGACAATATTCGATGCCGGTTTTTTCCTTCACCAACGCACTGACAGCCTGGCGCAATGAAGACTCACCTATGGCTGGCGCGTACTGATTGTGACAATGCAGGGTTTCATGAGCAACCTGTTTAAGAACATCTTCCGGACCGGGAAAATCAGGAAACCCCTGAGCCAGATTTACAGCTTCATGAGCATGCGCAAGTTGCGTCATTTCGGTAAAAATACTGGTTCCGAATGGTGCCCAGCGTTTGGCCATCTTCATGGACATATTGAATCCTCACGCGCCTCGGCGCTCAGAACGGGGGTCAAGAGCATCTCGAAGCGCGTCCCCTAACATATTGAGTGAGAGAACGGTAAGGAAAATTGCTGCCCCAGGAAAAACCAATGTCCACCAAGCTTGGTAGAAGTCGGCTTTACCCTCGGCCAACATAGCCCCCCATTCAGGAGTCGGGGGACGAACGCCAAGCCCTAAGAAACTCAAACCAGCCGACTCCAGCAGTGCACTGGCAAAACTCATCGTTGCCACGACAACCAACGAGTTCAGAATATTAGGGAGCAAGTGCCTGAACAAAATACGCTGCAGCGACGCTCCATTGGCAAAAGCACCCAAGACATATTCCTTGTTCCTTTCGCCCAACGCTGAGCTGCGGGACACCCGGGCAAATGTTGGAGCGTAAGCCAAACCAACCGCGATCATTAGATTCACTATTCCCTGACCGAGAAACGCAACCAGAATGAGAGCCAGGAGAATAGACGGAAACGCAAGAAGACAATCGTTGACCCGCATTAAAAACTGATCACTGCGTCCGCCCAAGTATCCGGATAAGAGCCCCATTGGAACCCCCAAGCCTGCGCCAATGAGGACTGGAAGAAACCCCAAAGCCAAGGAGATCCTTCCGCCAAAAAGCACTCTTGCGAAAACATCACGACCGGAACTATCCGTTCCAAATGGGTGAAGAAAACTTCCGCCCTCCATGAAAAAGGGAGGGATGAAACGCGCCGTTTCCAAGTTCAGAACGAGCGGGTCATGCCGAGCAAGCCAAGGAGCGCACAGCGCACAAATAATAAGAAGCAGTATTATTGCTATTGCCGACTGGGCAGTGCGGTTGGCTCTCACCTCGGCCCAAATGAGTCGCCAGACGGATGGTTTTGCTGTCATGAGCCATGTCCTCGCCCTTGCGCCGCTGACTGTTTGATCCGCGGATCGAGCCAGCCCACCACGAGATCTCCAAGCAAATTGAAAAACACAAAAACAACACCAACGAACAATGTTCCCGATTGCACCATTGGGAAATCTCGACTGCCGATGCTTTCCACCAAAAGTTTACCCAAGCCAGGCCAAGCAAACATGGTTTCGGTGATAACAGCACCACCAAAAAGAGCGCCTGCTTGGAGGAACATAATAGTGACAACAGGAAGTGCCGCATTTCGAGCTGCATGTTTAAGAATAATTTTAAATTTAGAGATTCCCTTTGCTCGGGCTGTGCGGATGTAATCTTGCTGAAGAACATCAAGCATCGCTGAGCGTGTCATACGACAGATGTGAGCCATTGGAATCGTTGAAAGAGCGACCGCAGGAAGAACGAGATAGCGGCAAGCCGAAAAAAATAAATCCCAGCCTCGCCCGCTCAAACCAAAGAACAATCCATCCAGAACATACATTCGGAAAACAGACTCGCTGGCAGGGTCAAACAAAACTTCATCCGACAATCTTCCGGATGTTGGAAGCCAACCCAAATTCAAACTGAAAAACCACATGAGCAGAAGAGCAAGCCAAAAAATCGGCATGCTTACACCTGTAAGAGCCACAAGACTTGCGATTTTGTCCCACCATGACCTTCGAGCTACCGCTGATACGACTCCCAATAACAACCCCAAAGGAAGGGCAATCAACAAAGCAGCTGTTGCCAATTCAATAGTCGCAGGAATTGCAGTTGAAAAAAGAGTAAGTATTGGTTGATCGTGAAGTAGGCTGTGGCCAAGATCAGCTTCAAAAATAAGCTTCTTTAGATAAAGCCCATATTGCATCCACCAAGGATCGTTTAGGTGCAATGACTCCCGAATGTATTCGACTCTTTCAGGAGTGGCGCGCTCACCAGCCATCACCAAGGCGATGTCGCCCGGAATCAGCTTCAAAGCTCCGAAAAGCGCAAGCGTCAGGAGCAATAAGACAGGGATAGAAGCAATAAATCGTTGGAGCGCATGCCGAACAAACATGAAAACTCACTTACCGTTCAGGCTAACGCGGAAGAAACGCCTCGAGCCATTGGGCTGAAGGATAAACCCTTGCACCTTGGGATCCATTGGCATCGCGACACGAGAGTGTGCAATTGGAATCCAGGGAGCATCTTGGTGAATCAATTTTTGTGCCTGACGATACAAATCGGCACGCTTATTCTGAACTGTGACCTTTTGTGCATCACGAAGAATTTGAGTCACTTTTTGATTATCATAAAAGGCGATATTTGAAGCGGGTGGCTTTGCGTTGTCGCCGCTCAACAGGACGTTTAAGAAATTGTCGGGATCGCCGTTGTCGCCTGTCCAGCCCATAAGGGCCATCGGGTGCTCACCTCTTTTTGTTTTATCGAGATAAACAGCCCATTCATGAGTTGTGAGTTGCACTTTTACACCAACAGCCTTGAAATCGGCTTGAATCGCCTCTGCAACTCGCTTGGCATCGGGCATGTACGGACGCGATACAGGCAAATAAAACAACTCCGATTCAAACCCTTTCGGATATCCGGCCTCAGCCAAAAGCTGCTTCGCTTTGCCCTGATTGAACGCATAGGGTGAGATTGTTGTATTGTAGCCCCAAAGTGAAGGCGGGATTGGATTCACAGCGGGAATTCCCATTCCTGCATAAACCCCCTTTATGATGGCCTCTTTATTCACAGCCATATTCAAGGCTTGTCGAACCTTTGGATTCGCAAATGGGCCTTTCGTCGTATTGAAAGCAAGATAAGCAACATTCATGGCGGGTTCTTCAATGATTTTTGCTTCCGGACGCTTCAGACGAATGACGTTCACCTGGTCGGGAGTGGGCAAATTCATCATGTGAATTTCTTTTGCCAGAAAAGCATTTAATCGGGTCGCAGAATCTGGATAACTTCTAAAAATGACACGAGCGAGTTTGGGTTGTCCTCCCCAAAACTCTTGAAATGCATCGAGCACGACCTTTTCATTTTTTGTCCAGCTGACAAATTTAAATGGCCCCGTGCCCACCGGATTGCGAGCAAATTCCTGCTTATGCTTGCGCACTGCAGTTGGGCTCACAACGGACGCAAAGCTCATGGCCATGTTTGCAAGAAAAGGAGCGCTTGGGGATTTTAGAACAATACGGACGGTTTTTTCGTCGACTTTTTCAATGGCCGCGACGAGTTTATCCATCCCCATGTCTTGCCAGTACGACCACATTTGAGCAAACTTGAACGCTTCATGTTTCGCATCGTGCTGACGAAGCAAACTAAAAACAACAGCGTCAGCATTCATTGGAGTGCCATCATGGAATTTCACATTCTGGCGGAGATGGAATGTGTAAGTTAAACCGTTGGAGCTCACGTCCCATCGCTGGGCCAATCCGGGCTCGATTTCGGTTGTTCCATCTTTGAATTGAACCAGAGTATCGAAAATGTTGTCACACACATTGAGGCTCTCACCGTCGGTTTCCTTAGCGGGATCCAAGGAAACGGAGTCACCGCCCCGCCCATAGATAAGAACTGACTTGGATTGTCCGAAGGCAATCTGTGGCAAGGTTGCAATGCCAGACAAAATGGCGGTAAGTGCAGCAACACTGACAGAGGTCGAGATGAGGCGCATAGGCGATCTCCGCGCTGAATTGTGGTCTCAACATACTAAAGAGTTGGGCGGTTTTAGCTCAGGCAGGGTGGAAAGGCAATGCGACTCAGGGGCGCCGAATTTAAGGTTCTTCAACGACTGCGTGACACTCCCGTATTTCCAAGCGGGCATGGCACGATTCATCTTATGCTATCAGGCGGAAAAGATAGCATTGCGCTACTTGAACTTCTCCACAACATTATCTCCTCCCCATCGCAATGGAGCCGCCTCAACGTTGAACTCTTTATTCATCACTTCAACCACAAGCGAAGAGGTCTTGAATCAGATATTGACGCGGAACACTGTATCGACGTTGCCAAAAAGCTTGGCTATCCCATTGAAACGCATCTGTGGCAGGAGGATCTTGAGCTCAAAGTAAAAGAAGGCGAGAACTTCCATGCCCTCGCTCGCTCGTGGCGATACGAAACTGTGGAAAAATTCGCCGCTACTTACAGCGAGCGAACAGGCAACCAATTCTGGGTTATTGCCACAGCCCACCACCGCCGTGACCACGCCGAAACCATGCTTCACAATCTCACACGGGGTTGCGGAATGAACGGCCTTCAAGGCCTCAAAGCCTGGAACAGCCGAAGCCGACTGTTGCGCCCATTGCTTTGGCTATCAACGGACCACTTAGATGAATACATTTCCAAAAAATCACTGGGTCATCGAGAAGATTCTTCCAACAAAACCCTTGAATACACTCGAAACCGATTGCGCCACATCGTTCTCGCTGAGTTGGAGAATTTGAATCCCAAAGTCATTGAACATCTTTGGGCGCTGTCGGAAGATCTTTTAAAAAATGCCGAAAAAGAGCGCTTTCCAGAACCAATCAACAAATCCAGCGAACTCAATGAGGCCCAGACGACTTGGTTGATCGACGCGCAAGAAATTGTTGAGGTCGCAGACCTTCATGCCTTTATTTCTGGCGCTGCCCAGGGAATGCCTCTCCAACTGACGCGCGAAAAACTAGCGAACATCTTGTCACATGTGCGCAAATTAACAGCAAATCAGAATCGAGCTGAAAGGTACATTTTTGCACTGTCGGGGCATCTATCGCTCACCGTCACAAGCAAATATCTGGAAATTAAGGTAACTTCGTGATGTTTTCAGGTTGCACCACTCAAGACGCAGAAGAGCTTTGACATTGGGCAGCGTGAGGACAAAGGCTGGTTGACTTTCTCAAGGTAAGATACACATTGGAAATTCACGTTCGGAGACGCTGACCTGTCGGTAGCTTCTTAAGGAGTTTGTGATGAAAGAATCTTGGCTGAAGGCGGTGATTGTCTGGGCGGGTGTGTTTGCGCTCGTGATTTTTGCCTTCAAGTTTGTGAACCGCGGGCAAGTTGAAAAGACGGTGAGCTATTCCACCTTTATGGAATATCTCGAAAAAGGGGCGAATGACCCAGACAAAATCGTGGGTGAAGTTGAAGTTAGAGGCGATCCTCTGCGCGGCGACGAATACTCTGCGTCGAAAAGCGATGGCACTAAGGTAACAACCTTTGCACCATTCGACGAAACGTTGCGCAAAGAAATGCGTGAAAAACTTGCTCAAAAGCAAGTTAAAATCGACTACAAACGCAGTGAAGACGGGCAAGCATGGTGGGGAATTCTGAGTACCTGGATTCCTCTCATCATTGTTGTTGGCTTGATGTTTCTTTTTCTGCGCAACATGCAGGGCGCAGGTGGCAAAGCACTCTCGTTCGGCAAGAGCCGAGCGAAAATGATGCCAGAAAGTGCGCACAGGGTCACATTCAAAGATGTTGCCGGTGTTGAAGAAGCCAAACAAGAATGTTCAGAAATTGTTTCTTTCCTGAAAGATCACAAGCGTTTTCAGGAAATAGGAGCACGCATCCCCAAAGGCGTGCTGATGATGGGCTCACCTGGAACAGGTAAAACACTCTTGGCTCGTGCAATCGCCGGAGAAGCGGGCGTCCCATTCTTCCACATCAGCGGCTCAGATTTTGTGGAAATGTTTGTGGGTGTAGGTGCATCTCGTGTGCGCGATCTTTTTGAAAATGCCAAGAAGAACGCACCATGTATCGTTTTCATCGATGAAATCGACGCAGTCGGTCGTCACCGCGGCGCAGGAGTTGGCGGCGGTCACGACGAACGCGAGCAAACATTGAATCAACTTCTTGTTGAGATGGATGGATTCGAAGCGAACGACGCAATCATTGTGATTGCGGCAACGAACCGCCCAGATGTGCTCGATCCGGCCCTGTTGCGTCCTGGCCGATTCGACCGACGGGTCATCGTAAATCTTCCCGATGTTCGCGGCCGCAAGGAAATCCTGAGCGTGTACGTGAAGCGCGTGAAAGCTGCCGATGATGTAAATGTTGAAAAAATCGCTCTTGGCACACCCGGATTTTCCGGAGCTGATCTTGAAAATCTAGTGAACGAAGCCGCTCTTATGGCCGCACGCGGAAATGCAAAGCGCGTCACGGGAAATCACTTTGAAGAAGCCAAAGATAAAATCATCATGGGTCCAGAGCGCAAGAGCATGGTGATGAACAAAGAAACTCTTGTCATGACCGCGTATCACGAAACTGGACATGCGCTGGTCAGCTACTATCTGAAATCACGCTCCAACGTTCACAAGGTGACTATCATTCCACGCGGACCAGCCTTAGGCGTAACTGCGTTTTTGCCCAAAGAGGATATCTACAGTTCTTCGAAGGAAGACCTCCTCACTGAAATCGCCAAGGGAATGGGCGGTCGAGCTGCCGAGGAAATTAAATTTGGTCGGCTCACCACTGGGGCTTCCAACGACATTCAACAAGCAACTAACCTCGCACGCGCTATGGTTTGCCAGTATGGCATGAGCCGTCTTGGACCCATTAACTTTGGTCACAAGAGCGAGAATCCTTTCTTGGGACGAGATTGGGGCGAAAGCAGAAATTACTCCGAGTCGCTTGCTCATGAAATCGACGTAGAAGTTTCAAAACTCATCAACAGCCAGTACGAACTCGCTAAGCAGACGCTGGTCGATCACATGGACGTGTTCGAACGATGTGCACAGATTCTTGTCGACGCTGAAACTCTCGATTCCGACGAGTTCCTCGCTGTCATTAACGGTGCAACCCTAGAAGATGTGCGCCAGATGCAACTCACCAAGGTTGCTGCAGCGCAGGTCAGCAACGAGGCTGCTGGAGCGCCAGCGGCAAGTGCAACACAGCAACAAGCAACCAGCACTGAACCTCCGTTTGCGGCCAGCGGCCCAACGCCCGCTCCCAGCGCATGATCATCAGCCATCGAAATTCCGGTGCTGCGAAAATCAATGCCTTGATGAACCAGGTAAAAGTGGTTCTTCAGGGCATTGTAAATGTCAGCCCAGATAGTTTTTCTGATGGGGGCCTCTTCTGCGATTCATTAGCGGCCACGCATCAGGCGCAAAAACTTGTGAATGCTGGCGCACATATCGTAGATGTCGGCGGAGTCAGTACTCGACCCGGGGCTCCGGAAGTTTCAGCTGCCGATGAGCTACAACGGGTTATGCCGATACTGCGATCCTTGCGCGGGGTTTTACCGAGTTCTACCTTAATAAGCCTCGACACATCTTCGCCGATTGTGGCTCTGGCGGCGGCCGAAGAAAATCTCATCGACATCATCAATGACGTCTATGCATCAAAGCGATACGACACTCTTCAACACTCAGAAAGCCAGCAAACAACTGCGCATATTGCGGCTCACTTCGACCTTGGTTTGATTTTAATGCATATGCAGGGCACTCCAACCTCGATGCAATCAAATCCAACCTACAAAGACTGCCTTGCAGAGGTCTGTGAATTTTTGGACGAGCGGCTGAAATTTGCAAAAGCGTGTGGAGTAAATTGGCTGGCGCTTGATCCAGGAATTGGGTTTGGCAAGACCCTCGAGAACAATCTATCCTTGTTGAGTTCAGATGGCATGAGAGAGCTCATTGCACTCGGCGCTCCAGTTCTCGTAGGACTTTCAAGAAAAAGTTTTTTGCTAAAATTAGCTGAAAAGCAGGGGACGTTGCCGAAATTTGAATCTGCAGTTGCCGAACGAACGTGGCGCGATCTGCAGAGCGCTTTGTGGGAAGCTTCGTGCATTGAACGTGGAGCGCGCATTATTAGAACTCATACAGTTAAAACGTTCCGGTGAGGAAACGATGGACAATAGAAATTTATTTATAAATCTGGACAATCTGCTGGACGAGCACGTGAAGGCGTTGCGCGAACTGCAGTCAGGTGATGGCAGCCGTACGTCTGACTACACTCGTGGTTTTGAAGATGCGATAAACGTTGTCAAAAAAATCTCGTTTGATCTCGCACGAGAGTGGGCATCCACTGCAATTTACGAGCACCCTCCGCACCCACATCCTCGCAGCAGAATTTATCGCAGCGAACCAATGGATTGGTGGATTGAAGACACAACGCCTTCTAGCCTCAAGAGTTTCATTGCTTCTCGTGCAAACGAGTTTGCTAACCACAATAATGGAAAATCGTCGGCGATCATCTTTGATCTTGATGGAACACTTTTTGATGTTGGTCACCGCACATTGGGGATCTTAAAAAGGTGGCTGACACTTTCTGAAAGCCAGCACTTTCCAAAATCCTTAGTGAAGAGAATTGAAGGGATTGGTTTTAATCATATTGGCTATAGCTTGGCACATGCCTTTGAAAATGCAGGCCTCGATTTACGCAACCCCGATGTCATGGAAGTCTTGGTCACGGTTGAACGCTATTGGCGGAAGAAATTCTTCGACGGAGAGTCGCTCGTTGAATTTGATGCTGTTTATACAGGTGCAGCAGACTTTGTCTGGTTCTGTAAAAAAATCGGTTTGAAAATTGTCTATCTCACAGGCCGAAGCCAGAAAGTCATGTATCAAGGCACAAGAAAACAGCTAGAAAAATTCGGCTTTCCGCTTGAAGATGCTGAACTCATTCTGAAAATCAACACCGTTACTGATGACGCTGTATTTAAAGAAGAAGCATTCCGATCAGTAGCTGCTTCTCATAATGTAGTTGGAAATTTTGAGAATGAATACGTCAACATCCGAGGCATGGTTCAATGTGACCCAAAGGCAGTGCATGTTGTTGTCGATTCGCAACATTCTGGGCGACCAGTGTCCGCATTACCTGACAAAGTCTATCGAATACAATCGTTTGCAAGTTAATTGAATTGACTTTTCAAAAGAAAGATACAGATTTGAGATAATAAGAGTGTCGCTTGCGGGCGCGTTCTTTTCGGGAGGATTAAAAATGCAGTTCTTCAAAAGGTTCTTTTGGTTTTTTGCCGTCAACATTCTAATCATGGTGACCATTACATTGGTCACGAGCCTTTTGGGCGTCAATCGCTATATGACAGCTTACGGGATTGACTACCAAGCCCTTGCAGCTTTCTGCTTAATTTGGGGTTTTGGCGGGGCATTCATCTCTCTTGCGCTCAGCCGCATCATTGCAAAATGGTCGATGGGTGTTCAGGTCATTAACCCTGAAAATGCTTCAGGTATGCAAAAAGAACTCGTTCAAACAGTTTACCAACTTGCTCAAAAGGCCGGTATTTCCAAGATGCCCGAAGTTGGTATCTATGAAAGCCCAGATCTCAATGCCTTTGCAACCGGCCCTACGAAAAACCGTTCTCTTGTGGCGGTGAGTAGCGGACTCCTCCAGCGCATGAATAGGAATGAAGTTGAGGGAGTGCTGGCCCACGAAGTAGCACACATCGCAAACGGCGACATGGTGACCATGACTTTGGTGCAAGGCGTCGTAAACGCTTTCGTAATGTTTGTCGCTCGTATTATCGGCTTTGCGGTTTCCCAAACAGTGAACGAGGAGCGTCGGCACCTCGTTAACATGCTGGTGGTGATTGCTTGCGAAATACTTCTTGGAATTTTGGGTTCAATTGCCGTGGCTTGGTTCTCACGCCTTCGCGAGTACCGCGCAGATTTGGGCGGAGCTCGGCTTGCAGGGCGCGATAAAATGATCGCTGCATTGCAAAGTTTGCAACGCTCGTACGGTTCTATGGAGGCTGACAATGCAGCTCAATCAGTCGCTGCGTTCCGAATATCTAACAAAAGAGGCGGCTTTATGGCTGCATTCAGCACACACCCCCCTCTAGAAGAGCGGGTTGCCCGCCTGCGTGAACTACCCGGTCTCTGAACCGGGTTTTTTTATACCCAAAATCTCCTTCCTCTATCCTCCCTCTGAGCTCGCCTCCCCCTTCGAAAACGACAATCGACTTTTCTAACCTTAATTAACCAACAGCTATTATTGGTTTTTTTAAATTTTATTTAACTTTTTCTAAAGTACCAACTTCTTCTTACGAAATAACAAATGTGAGTCACGGAACATCCCAGAGGGACTGGGTAATGACTCACACATTCGGAAAGTCTCAAGGGTGAGGCCAACGGATGAGCTGGGACTCAAGGTTTGAGTCGCTGCTGAAAACTTCAGGGAGGAGAGTGCCATGGGACTTAGAATTCGTACAAACGTTGAATCACTTGTTGCTCAACGCGGTCTTTCTAACAGCAACCAAGAACTCAGTAGCAGCTTTGAAAAGTTGTCTTCGGGTTTGCGCATCAACCGTTCAGCCGACGACGCTGCGGGACTCGCAATTTCAGAAAATCTCCGTGCCAAAGTGCGTGGTTTGAACCAAGCCAAGAGAAACGCCAACGATGGTGTATCGCTTGTTCAAGTGGCTGAATCAGGCCTCAGTGAAATGGGCAACATCATGGTTCGTATGCGCGAACTAACGCTGCAAGCAGGTTCCGACACTGTAGGTGAACGAGAAAAATCATACATCCAAAAAGAATTCGATCAGCTGAGCCAGGAAATCGACCGAATCTCCGAAACTACGGAATTCAACGGTCTGCAATTGCTGCGTCCGAACGAAAAAGCCGAGGGCATCAAGGTTCAGGTTGGCTACAACGGCACAGAAAGTGACCAGTTAACCCTTAAGTTTGGGGACACTGCGGATGGAATCAACGCCGAAACACTCGGGGTGAAGGACACAAACCTAGTTTCTTCAGATCGCGAAACCGTGGCTGCCAATCTCGAATCTATCGATAAAGGCCTCGAAACCATCGCATCTTCTCGCGCTGTTCTTGGTTCGCTGCAATCTCGTCTTGGCGCTGCAATCAACAACATCAGCCAAGGAACAGAAACCATGGCTGCAGCTTCAAGCCGAATTCGCGATGTCGACTTCGCAGAAGAAACCGCACGCATGACCCAGAACCGCATTCTTAGCCAAGCAGGCCTTGCCGTGTTGTCGCAAGCCAACACACGTCCTGAAATGGCTCTCTCACTCCTCCGCTAATCAGCGCGGTTTTTCACTTGATATCGAATTTGCAAAATTTCGGCCGCTCAGTGGCTGAGCGGCAGAAACAACAGGGAGGATAGTATCATGGGTCTGAGAATTAAAAGTAACGTAGAAAGTCTTGTGGCTCAGCGACAGCTCGGTCAAAACAGAGCGGAGATGAGTGACAGCCTAGAAAAGTTGTCGTCCGGACTGCGCATTAATAAATCTGCCGATGACGCAGCAGGCTTGGCCATCAGTGAAAGCATGCGAGCACGCGTCCGAGGCCTGGCTCAGGCAAAACGCAACGCAAGCGATGGTGTCTCATTTCTTCAAGTTGCCGAAGGTGGCTTGGGTGAACTCAACAACATCCTCACGAGAATGCGCGAACTAACAACCCAGGCAGCCTCGGACACAGTTGGGGAAAAAGAGCGTGGATTCCTGAACCGCGAATTCGAGCAGCTGGGCGAGGAGCTCACCCGAATTAAGGATGGAACCGAGTTCAACGGAAAGAGAATTCTTTCCGGCGAGCAGGAAACCGATTTGACTATTCAGGTTGGTGCGAGTGCGCCGAAAGATGGCGACGATACCTCTGGAGTGGTGCGCATTAAGTTTGACAACCTTGCCGAACTCAACCAAGCGATTTCAGATTTGCCGTCGAGCATTGAAGGAGAATCTGGACAAACACTGGGCGGCGGTGACACGGCTGACATTTTCTCAGCCATTGATGGAGCGATGGAGAAAGTCACGGACTTCCGTGCTTCCTTGGGTGCCATGCAGAGTCGCATGAACTCAACCATCACTTCAATTGACGTGAGCAGCGAAAATCTAAGCGCAGCTGCATCGCGCATTAGAGATGTTGATTATGCTTCGGAAACCGCTCGCTTGGCACAGACAAAGATTCTGACTGCAGCAAGCACTTCCGTGCTCACTCAAGCAAATCAGCTTCCTGAATCTGTGTTGACGCTACTGCGTGGATAACGTAACAGAGCGGGATACTTGAAGGTGTCCCGCTCTTTTTTTCTTTGATTCCTGAATGCGGATCTCGAGGTGTTCAAATGGCTTTCGAACTGAAACAAGGACTTAAACTCGGGCAGTCGCTCGTTTTGTCACCTCAAATTCAACAAGCGATAAAAATTCTCACGCTGGGTCGGCAAGAGCTGGAGGAATTGGTTGCCGAAGAACTGCGTCAGAATCCATGCCTCGAAGAAGGCGAAATCAATTCTGAGAATCAGGAACAAACTGAGTTTGACACGCAAATTAACTCGGAAGCAAAAGAATCAGAAAGTGCTTCAGAATCTCTTCCTGACATCGATGAACTGCTCTCACGATTCCGAGAATTGCCTGGTGAGGAAAGCCTTCAGCGAGAAAATGTCGAGTCCGAGTTCGACTCTCCGAGTTACGACAGAGTCAATGTGACTGAATCAAATTTGCATGATGCTCTGGAAGATCAATTACGCCTCATGCATCTCACCGAATATGAACTCAATTGTGCCATCATGCTTCTTCAATATTTTGATGACAATGGCTTCCTCACAGTAGATATTGGAGAGCTCGCATCAGAGCAAAATATTCTCAAGGACGACCTTGAATATGCTCTAAAAGCAATTCAAAAATGTGAGCCAGCTGGTGTTGGCGCACGAACTTTGCAAGAATGTCTGCTTCTTCAGCTTAAGCAAAAAGAAGATTCCCCAGCGCTTGCTGAACGCATCCTAAAAGACTGCTGGAAAGACTTCGAAAAACAAGACGTCAGTAAAATCGCTCGCACAACAGGCCGCTCTGCAGATTCGGTAAAAGAGGCGCTGATTTTCATCCGTGATCAACTCGATCCACGCCCAGCGCGACAATACGGCGGGGCACAGCAACAGGTCGTCTCGCCAGACGTTTTTATTTTCAGACGCGAAGATGAATGGATTGTGAGTCTGAACGAAGACGGTTTGCCCCGTCTTAAAATATCCGCAAAATATGAAAAAATGATTGAATCAGCACTCGAGAATAAGAAAAATCCAGCGAAAAAAAGTGAGGTCGCCACAGATGGCGACAAATCTCTCAAAGAGTTTGTGAACGACAATGTAAGAAACGCTCGAGCTTTTGTGAAGGCTCTCGCGGATCGCAATAAAACAATTCTCCGCGTGACTGAGGTTATACTCGAAAAACAGAAACAGTTCTTTGAGGAAGGGCCAGAACACCTTCGTCCGTTGACTTTGAAAGCTGTTGCAGAAGAACTTGGCCTTCACGAAAGCACAATTTCACGAACTACCAACAGCAAATACGTTCATACGCCGCAAGGCCTTTTCGAGCTCAAGCACTTCTTCAATTCCGGCATGAGCACCGATGCTGGGGGCGAGCTCGCCAATGAAGTTGTAAAGTCGTGGGTGGCTGAATGCATCAAGGGAGAAGTTGAACAGAAACCATTCTCTGACCAAGACATTTCCGAATGGATTCAGCAAAACAAAAACGTAAAAGTGGCCCGTCGCACAGTTGCAAAATATCGTGAGTCTCTAGGAATTTTGCCTTCATCAAAACGAGTGCGCCGCTTCTGAACCAAGAATTTGCTAGATTATTCCGATTCACAATTGACAGCCAACCTCAAATTACCTAACTGTTTAAGGCTTCTAAGCCGATTTCAAC
>CAIZJW010000032.1 GCA_903933385.1 uncultured Silvanigrella sp.
ATTTAACGTCAAAAATTCAAAGTTTGTTTACGACAAATCAAAATGGACCGTGGCCGTCGGGAATAATGTGCAATTTCTGACCGGCGCCGACATTATCGAGATCAAAGAAGACGGCAATTTTTCAAGCGGTGAGGTTCGTGAGGGTCAGATTAAGCTCACGGTTCGACTGACTGCACAAGGACAATGGCCAGATAAAATCACAAACGATGCAGCACTTACGACGATTGAAGGTAGAAAGGCTCTTAAATTGCAGCCTTACTACAGCCTCGACGGAGCTGTTGCTCCAGGCAATTCGGGCACCCTACAAGGCGTTTCCTCCGTTTACATGAAGGACGACGTGGGTGCTATCGTCGCTCCAGCAACAATCGGATCAACAGCTATTACCGATGGCGCATTTTCTGTTGAGTTTTCAGCCCCGCAAGACACAACCGCGGCAGACACGAGCACTGGCGCAGTCACTTCTGTTGGAAAATCGAATGTATCAGGATTTGTGCTGGTGTATTGGAAAGACTCTGAATGCAAGGCGGGCGGTTGGACTTTCAAACCTAATAAGACCTTCGACAAAACCACATCAAATGCGGATCTCGCATGCAGCTATCCCGGTCTCGCGTCAGCGCTCTCGGGGAGTAGTTCATGCAGTTTGGGATGTTCGAGTGATGTTACGGATGAATTTTTTGGAAAGTCAGCGAACGATATTGCTGTTCCTTCTGAATTTCCAAGCGAAACAGGAACCGCGAACGCGATAAAACGTGGATGTTTGAATATCGTTCGGGTGGCTGCAGATGGCCGAACGAGTTATGCAGTGAATGATGCACTGAACGGTGAATCGTATGGAGTCATGGTTTACCCTCTCGACTCCTCGGGCAACATTGGCATGACCCGTTCTCGCTGCGAGAAGGCGCTTCCCTTTAATGTTGAATTTGCTAGTTCGCGAAAAACACCTGGATTGGGCAAAACGAAAAGCGACTGTTTTGTTGCTACGGCTGCATCGGGCTCTTCTGACAGCGCTTCAGTGCACTATTGGCGCATTCTTCGCGACACTTGGCTCGATCAGGTAGGCATTTCTCAAATCTATTACAGGCATGGGAAATCCTGGGCCGCGTGGCTTGATAGGAACCCTCGCTTGAAGCCCACTGTGAATTCAGTTCTTGAGTGGAGTGGCAAGAATCTCGTGCGGGCTACCCAGTGGCTCGGGCGAATGCAGGAACACGTTGGCGTATCGCTCAATCGCATTTCAACTGTTCTTCGAAGCGTACTGGTCTCTGAGGCGAGGGCAGATGACGCGCCTCCCACCACCGACAACAACGGCCTTCTTCATGAGGCAGGTTCGGCCTCAACAACGCTCACCTTAGGAGGTGGACAAATCAGACCGTCTGCCGACCAGGAACTTTATGATCTGTCCTACAAGGGAAAAAAGCCTGCATTCATGTTTGTCGGACAATCGTTCCGCCTCTTCGATTTCTTTGGTGAGCTTGGGCTTGGCTATGAATTTACTGGGCTAACGATGCAAGGTACAAGTCCCGATACAACCAAAACACCTGTTTCTTTGAGTGGCTACGGTGCTGGTATTCTCGGAGAGTATCGATTGCGCTTTGGTCACTATCCTTGGGTTGCTCCACGCTTTTCCGGTGTCTATGGAAAAATGAGAATGCGTGAGGAAGCTTCTTCTGTTGCTTCAACAACGTCATCATCATCGGGAAGTTCTGATATTTCACCGAGCGGAACAACCCCCGTATGGCAAACATACACAACCCTGCGAATGTTCCTCGACGTCTCGATTCCAGCGATTTATGGCGACGATGAAAATCTCATTCGGTACGGATATGAAGTAGAAGACATGACACTTTCGCTCTTTGCTGGAATGAACACCAATGAAGGCAAAGTGATTAGCACTTCGGGCTTGCAACTGGGTGGCGCGATTTCATTTATGTTCCGTTGAGTTTTTTAGGCAGCGCTTGAGCCCTTGATCAGTGCAATTCTGTCGCGTTCATTGACGACGTAGGTTTTCAAAAGATTGTTGAATTTTGCAGAGAGGCGACTGGTTGAAAAACCCGACGCCTTTAAAAATTTGAGTTCCTTGATAATTTCTTCCGCCTGCCAAAGGACATCGACCGGAATAAGCACTTCGATGTCGATAATCCCTGACTCGGGGTTCCCGGGCTCGGTTCGGAACTCGGGTATTTGCGTAAGTGTCAGAAAGCGATGCAGCATGGAGTGGTCCTCATCTGTGATAATTTATAGGTCGGCATTCTTTGAAGAGATTTGAGATTGTTGGTTTGGGTTTTTATCAATGAGGAGGAGTATTCCGTGAACTTCAAGCGCTTTACGGAACGTGGGGGTTTCAAGCTGTTGGCGGTCGCTCGCTTTTCAGGGCCTGCCTATGCACTCGTTTGTTATCTGCTCAATGGTCTTATGGCCAAGGTGGAAGAGGTGGTCACCAGTGCAGGTGAATTGGCTTTGATTCTTGGATGCACAGAACGCCAGGTAAAAGCGGCACTCCAGGAATTGAGTGATTCAGGGGTTGTTCAGATGAGTGAACGTAATGGTTCTACTTGTTTGTTGAAACTCAATCTCGATCCAACGCACTGGAAGAATCTGGGCAAACCCTCTGAGCGCAAATCGCGCGCAGGATTGGGTGACGCTAAAAATGTACGCACGCTGCATCCACAACCTCCGGTTCCCAATGGTTCACACCCTGTTGGGCTATCGGCACACGAGGCTTTGGTTTTTCCGGCGCGACGCGCAAGTGCAAAGGCATCGGCAGAAACTTTCAATGGAGGTTTGGTGTCCATTGAGGGTGGGCGCAAAAATGGTGGCAAATCAGCTGCCTCGCTCAAGGGTTCTGCAGACGATTCGGCTCACGTTCCAAGCAGTGTTGAACATGAGAGTAAAAGAATTCTCGATGCATTTTTGAAATTAGCGGGTCATGGGAACGACATCGACGCGTTGCGCGAGGCAGAATACGCCCGTCTGCTTGCTGAGTCGCATCCCACCGAACATGTTCTGCACCTCATCACTCATTTCGGCCGCGAGGTTCCTTCACTTGCTCTGCTTGCGGGTGCTTGGATGCACTACTCGGAAACATTCCACAAGCAGCAGCATGAGCAAGTTGACCTTGAAAGTTATCGCCAAAAACACCAGTCGGCCGAGAAAAAAATTCGCACTCTTGCAAACACTGAGCTCAAGCGGGCACAATCGCAGAAAGCTCTTTTGAGTGTTGACGAGCAACTCTTGCTTAGAATTTTTCTCCGTCACGATCATCCGCGGCGGCAACTTTATTGGGCCTTAAAGGTTCGTGAAAAATATCCTCACCTTCATGACTTTTTTGCAGTGACAGCTGACCTTGCTTTGCCGCCTCATCACAACGGCGTGCATCACAAAAAGACTTGATGTTTGAATTTAAAAGATTAGGGCGCGCAGACAGCTGAATCGGGATCTCGCTCAATCAGGTATTTTGCCTGGATCCAGCGAATTTTATTTTCAGCAGCTCCGGATTGCACAAGAACATACATCATCAACTCTCCGTCAACCCCTGATTGAGTGAGATGACGATAGATGAGTTGGTCATTTCCCACATACTCGATCACTGGACCTTTGCTGGCCGAGGCGTAAGTCGGAGCACCTCCCTCGGGTGCCCCTCCAACTTTCATATATTCGCACAACCGTGTTTTGGTCACAGGGCTTTTTTCTGTGACTTGCTCGTTGGCTGTTCCTGTCGAAACTTCGGGGGGAGGAAGAATAGGCGCAGGTGGTGGAAGAATAGGCGCAGGTGGTGGAAGAATAGGTGCAGGTGGTGGTGTCATTGACGATGAACTTTGACTGTCGTTCGATCCCAAATCGAGCCGCCTGGGTGTGCCAAGAGCTGCTGCAATCTTGTTAACGTGCTCGTTGTTGTAAGCCCGCTGATCTTTCAAAAGTGTGTTTAAGTCAAAAATTGCAGATTCGAGCCCAAGTGACTTTGCCGTTTTTATCAATCGTCCCAAACCTTCGAGCGACCAGCGCTCGGTATTTGGGCCAGAATAAAGAGCCAAACCAACTGCGCCTGCGTTGCGTTCTGCTCTTGCTTCCCTCACAAATTGTTCATTCCTATTTTCTAGGACATGATAGAGCTGCGGATAAACCCACTCTACGATCCCACGTTTTCTCCAAGCGCTCCATTCGATGCTGAAATCCTCGAGTGAATTAAGATGTCTCTGCGAGCTCAGGGAAAATCGAACTCCGGCCGAACGCGATGGCGAAGTGACTCGTGACATGAATGCCGTGAAGGTTTGTGGTCCTTTCAGGGCGATGGTCGCAGCTCCTGTTCGCAGGTGTGGTGCAAAGTTGTCGCAAATGTGTATTTCTTTGCTTCCATACTTCACTGCAACTTCTTTGAGTAATGCAGCCATGAAAGCTTCGAACGAACCTTTGTAGGGATTGATTCTTATCGAAGGAACTGTGTGGAAACTTTCTTCAAAGCCAGACCATCCCATAGACTTGTTTCGTTGCCACAAAGCTGATTTTGCCGGGACGATATTTCCCCACTCAAACCAGGGAACAATTTCTATTTTATAGATTTTTCCGTAGCGAACGAAATCGGCAAGAGGATCACCCTCGGTTCCAGCGCACACCTCAGGCCCGCCGTATTGCTGCATCACATTGGATTTAAAAAGCGTGCAACCACGCGACCACATGTCGACGAAAAGCCTTTTGATACCGATGCGCGCTGCCATCGAAACTGCATGTTTTCTTCCGACCGCAGTGTCGACATACCCGTGCTCACGGGTCAAAAACGCTGAAACGATTGAAGAAGAACCTGCAGCCTCTGTCTCTGAAAGTGAACTTTTCTTGCATCCCAAAACAAAAAGCACTGCAACCAGAGCAAGAGTCGGAGAGAATATTTTTCTCTTAAATTCTAGCATTCTGGGGCTGTCTCCTTGCAGTTCACTGCAGTGTTTTCGGATTTGCGTTGGAAGAGCTTGAGTGTTTTCTAGAAAATCAGGAAAGATTGAGATATCAGGTTATTATAAGCCGATTTTTTCTTCTTGTAGCTTTTACTCATTAAAATTGAGGCATCTGCCGAACTTAAAGAAAATTTGGAGTGAACCTATGTTTTACCCACCGCAAATTCTTGCTTTGTTTTTTCTTTTGGGTTGCTCTACGGGAACTTACTCCAGTGTTGAAACAACCTACCGTAATAAAAGAACGACGGCAGACGGAGAGTCGGTGAACACATATTCGACGGCTCAGGCGGTGGGTGAAAAACTTGCGCCCGGCGAAAAAAAGTCGGAATTCAGTTACGGGCCAAAATTCGTGCCGGCAGATTTTTTATTCATCTTCGATAACTCAGGTTCTATGAAAAAACCGCTTCAAGATGTGCGCAATGGAATTGAAAGCTTGAGTGTAGCACAATGGCCGCCCGACACTCGAATTGCCGTGATGAATACGCTTCCTGCCGATCCTAGCGATCTCTCAAAAGTACACAAAGACGTAAAGAGTTATTTGGGTATCGAGTCAGAGCCTGGGTTTATGAATTTAATCTCCGAGGCGGCGAGACAAAAATTTCTGAACACAGCAGATAATGTATACGGAGCCTCTTACCCAGATGCTCTGTGCGAAAGCGAGTGGTTCAAGCCCTCTGACAAAAGTTCTGCGGGCAAAGCGTGTTTGTCGGTTGCGTTTCAAAGTCCGTTTTCCGGAGTAGGGGTGGAAGCGGGGCTTGTTGCCTTAAGCCAGATGGTTAGCAAGCGTGCACAGTTATTTCGAAAAAAATCAAATGTGAATGTTGTATTTCTTAGCGACACCCAGGACCCTGGAAAAGAAAATGTTCCAGATGTGGATATTTTGCGTCCTACATTTGATAAAATTAAGCAAAATATAGTTGCCAATAGTGGTGTTGTAGGAGTTAAACTCCATGGCATCACTCCTAGTGAAAGTTGCAGTACAAACGAGGGCAAGCCTTCTTTGAAGGGCTATGGAACGCCTTATCAAGATGCCATTCGGGCCAGTGGCGGAACATGGCTCGACTTCTGTGATATCACCTCAAGCACTGGATTCAGGAAAGATTATAAGTCGGTGGTTGAGCAAATTATTGCCAATTCACTCCCAGATCCGGTGTTTGTTTTACCCACCGCGGTTTCGAAAGTCGTTAGGGTTGTTGCAGCTGGCGCGGCGCTGCCTGATTCAAGTATTTTTCTATCCCCCGATAATAAGAGCGTGCGCGTGAACGGACTCAATCCAGGGCAGGATATTAGAATTGAGATTATTTATATTCCCTGATGCGAAAAGTGAGTTAAACCCTCAATTGCGAGATGCGTAAATAGCTCTCACACTCGAATATACTCACAAAGTTTTTTATCTACCTTGCTGACTGCACCAAGTGAATAAGCTTTTGGAAGTTCACCAACAAGCGGAAGTACGTATTCAAAAAAAGAATTAGTCACGCCATTTCCTGCTGAATTGATCATGTGTGACGGAACGAGTTTTGTTCTTTGCGCCACTTTTTCTAAATCAACGAGTTCTGTGGAGCAGGCATACGGAGCTTCGGAAATGCGTTTGAGAACAATTGTTTTGTCAGTTGCGCCTGCAAGCATCTCGCTCACGGCTGCGGATCCCACCATAAATGCTTCTTCGCTGTCTACTGGCGAAACCATCCCCGGAAGAGAGCGTTGTAAATATCCCCAGGTGTCGGAACGCACGCGCAATTTACCAAGATTGTTTTTGACTAGAATGTGTTTCTCAACACTCTGTGCAAGAAAGTCGCCAAGCTTGCCTGAGCCGGAAAGTTGCGCGTTTCCGAATTCGTCTTTTGCTCCAGCAAAGCGTGAACCGCGAAGTTGATCCGCAATTCCTTCGGCGACCACCACTGTTGCGCGGCCCAATCGATCGTATGTGTTTTGGATGTCGTTTAAAAATTGCTCTTCACTGAATTTGCGCTCGGGCATGTAAATAAGATGTGGACCACAGTTTTCAGGATCTTCATTTTCAACACATCTGCGTGCCAGCGCGCTCGCGGCAGCAATCCAGCCAGCATGACGTCCCATACAGATGTTGATTTTAATCCCATTGTAGAAGCTGCGGTTGTCGAGGTCATCACCCAAAAGAACATGGGCAGCCACGCGTGCAACACTCCCATAACCGGGGCTATGGTCGGTTTCCATGAGATCGTTGTCGATGGTTTTTGGAACGTGAAGAATGCGCAAATCGTGTTTGCGTTCGTTCGCTTCACTGCGAATTAATTGGGCGGCTTCAGCTGAGTCATTCCCCCCAATATAAAAAACGTAGCGGATGTTGTGCTCGCGAAAGACTTCAAAAAGTCGGTCGAGGTCTTCGTGTTTTGGTTTCAAACGGGCAGAGCCCAACGCTGCGCCTGGTGTGTGTGCTAATCCTGCGAGAACGTGTTCGGGGAGAGCGCTGAGATCGAGAAGGTTTTCGTAGAGCAAGCCATGCAGTCCATGGAACGCTCCGTAAACCGTCCGAATGCTCTTTGGGTGGAGTCGGGCCGTTGTGAGGATACCGGCGAGAGTTTGATTGATGACCGCTGTTGGACCACCAGACTGAAGAACAAGGGCATTCGCGCGCGCATGAGACACAGTTCGAGCCTCCCAAGTGCCAGGTTTTACATCAAATTCGCCGTAAACTGGCTCATCAAATGTATTTTTCACACCTATCACAAATGGGAGGCTAGGTTCAATCGAGGTGGGGTGGAATTTTCAGGTCATTTACAAAGATTTTTTAACGAACGTTGCGCCACACACCTTCTAACCGTTCTGCTCCGGTTGAAACGTAGCTCACAGGAACACCAATCCAGTTTTCGATACGCTGAACAAATTGCTCACAGACTGGGTCGAGGTTGTTTTTTGAATCAACAACCTGTTGCCATCCTTGAGCGAATTCGATCACGGGTTCGATGTTTTCCCAAGCGACAGCTGTCATGGGCCAGCCGTTCATTAATTCTCCCGTGCGTTTATCTTTGTAAGCGGTCACCAGTCCGATGTCTGTGAGGCCACTCAAAACATCCGACTTCATGAGAGCAAGGCTTTGATAACCATTCACGCACGCCATGTAACGAAGAGCGACCAGATCAAGCCAACCAATGCGACGAGAGCGGCCTGTGGTGGAACCAAATTCATGTCCGCGTTCACGAATTCCCTCTTCGAGCGCACCTGTAAGTTCACCAGGGAATGGGCCATGACCAACGCGGGTGGCGTAGGCTTTGGTGACGCCAATAATGTTTGCAACTTTAGTGGGTGGCATTCCAATCCCGCCTGGGCAAGATCCAGCCACCAGGTTGCTCGAAGTGACGTAAGGATATGTTCCATAAGCGACGTCGAGCAGTCCACCTTGCGCGCCTTCAATCATAACGCGCGCGCCGTCGTTCAGACGATTGTGGACGAGCATGGCCACATCTTTGAGGTACGGACGCAAGAACTGACACGCTTCCATTGTTTCAGCGAGCGTCTCGGGAGTGAGCCCCTCTGCAAGCGGATGACCGCTTTGGGCAAAGTGTTCGAGGTATCCGGGAGAAATGCACTCGCCCAATCGGGGTGCATCGCGATGAGCGCGACTTGCATAGGCCGGACCAATGCCTCTGCCAGTTGTGCCAATAGCAGTGCCAGATTGGCTGCGTTCGAATTCACGTTTGAGATCTTGAGCTTTGTGGGCAGGAAGAATTGCAGTGGCGCGAAAGTCAATGTGCACACGCTCTGGAGCGAGATCGAAACCTTGCTCCTTCAGGCGGAGAATTTCATCACGCAGAACGAGCGGATCAACAACAACTCCCGCTCCAATTGCGACTTCACACTGAGGATGAAGAACGCCCGAGGGCAGTAGGTGGGTTACAACCTTGCGCCCACTCACCCATATGGTGTGACCTGCGTTATTTCCGCCCTGGACACGACACACAAGGTCGGCATCCTGTGCAAGCAAATCAACGAACTTGCCTTTGCCTTCATCACCAAATTGAGCACCAAGAATACAGGTGGCTTTGCCGGGCACGAGCATTGAACGCATGGGTGTAACTCCTTCGGGGCAAAATAAGAACGCCGCAAGGTATCGCACCCGGGCAGGGTGGGCAACCATACGGCGTTTGAGAGTTTGCAGGCTTAAATCCGCTTCGAAGACGCGGACGACTGATCAAGCTCCGCTCTGGAAGGCTCAATCATTCAAAATCGCACTTTGCAGCCACACACGTTGGGCAGTCTTCTGCAGCTGCGTCGCCCAACTTGATGCTGATGCCACTTGGATAGGTTGTAGTGTCGGCACCAAAGTCGATCTCATAGCTCTTAACTAAGGCATCGGCCTTGAAGGTTGAGCCCGCTATTTTGCCGCTCACAGGTGTGCAAGCGTTGTCGTTTGTACTCTTGAAATCATAGGTCAGGTCAGTGAATGTGGTTGTCACTTTGGTGTTTTCGGCCGAAACCACCGATTGAATGGTTCCTGCTGTAATCACCTTCTTTTCAAGCTCGCCTGAAGTCGCGTTGCGTTTGACCTTCACGGTGAGTTTTGTTGGGGTGGTTACCGATTTAATACGTTCAACTGTAGTCCCGTTCGGTTTTTTGAGAGTGATGGTGCGCGTAATATTATTGTCTATCTCTTTTTGATAAGTGAACTCTGTGTCGGTGGTTGTTGAAAAGTTCACCTGGCGTGTTCCGGCGGTTTTCATGGTGCGGCCAGTCAATGTTTTTCCGCCTTTGCTCACACTCATCACACGAGTTCTATCCTCAGTTTCAAGCAAGCTAGTTGAATTTAAATCAGCACCGTTTTTGCCCGCGCCTTTAAATTTGAAGTGTGCTCCATTTGTGCAAACCGCATCGGCTGGAGATTGTGGCGTCCAAACTCTAGTTAATGTACCCGTACCAGAGAGATCAGACTTTACAGCGTTGCCAGAGTTGGGGAGACGCCCGCGTTTTTCGCTGCTGTCTTTTTGTCCCGCTATGTATGTTAGCACAACAGTCACTTTGCCTGCCTCGGGATCGTTCTCCGTGCATGCGCGAGTGACATTTCCGGAATTTTTCGTTTTGCTGGGAGCCGACAATGCTAAGCTCGATGCAGCTCCACCGGAACCAGATTCATTGAGAGAGCTTGCGAGTTCGTCCATGGTATCGCTCTGATTTTCAGCAAGTGCGGCCGCGTCTTGAGTGATGTCACCTGTTGAATCCTTCAGAAAGCCATTGAGGGCATCGGCCGCGTCGGAAGAATTTTTTCCACATCCCCAAAACAATCCCACAAGAGCGAATGTTGAGATTAAAGCATTTTTTTTCATGTGTTCTCCGAAAAAGTTGTTCACGGCAAAAGAGCCAGAGTCAGATTATCAAACCCTCTGTTCGAGGACGCTGGCCGTGTGCAGTCATGTGCGTTAGATTGGTGACACACCGAGACAAGGAGTTCCCACATGGACATCCGCCAGCAGGAATTTGCTGTTGCCTATGCATCTGGCGACTTCGAGAACGCAGAACAATTGATTGTTGAGGCGTTGGCCGAGCATCCAGACGACTCTGGATGGCTCAATCAGCTTGGGCTTCTGTATTTTGCACAAGGACAATACTCTGATGCGCTTGCAGCGTTCGACAGAGCGATTTGTAGTGATCCCCACTTTTTAGAGCCATTGCTCAATGGCGCCATAGTTCTCTCGGATTTAGGTTATTACGACGAGGCTGCGCAGCGTTTCGAGGCTGCGCGTTTGCTCGATGCCTCAACGCCGTCACAGGCGGGTGCCATGGGGGCAACGACCGCTCCGCCACCTCCCTTAGGGCAGTTGCCTGCCTCGCTGGGTGTGGCCATCGGTCGCGCTGCAGCTGAGAAATATTTGAATCTTTCTGATTCCCTCATGGAGCTCAATTTATTTACGCGCGCTCAGGAAGCTGCGGAAGAAGCGTGTCGGCACTACGATAACGCACGTGGGCGTCTGCAACTCGCGCGCACCTATCTCGCGCAAATGCAACCTGATAGAGCACTTTTTGAAATTGAGAATGCAAGGCGACACGATCCTCGTTTCGTAGAGCTGCATGTCTTCAGTGCTCTGCTGCATCTTGTGCGTGATGAGCGACCACAAGCCCTCGACGCTCTAACTCGTGCCGAAATGCTTGCAGATACCACCGCCTTGGGGCAGGTTCTCCGGCAAGGCTTCGCCAGTCAGAGTGGCACCATGCACTGAAGGAGAAAAGTCGCGTGTCTCGATTGCCTTCCAACTCTTGGTTGGATCTATTGCCCAAATATTCTTTGTTGAGAAATGACGATCGCAAGTCGCGTTTGCGTGCTGCTGGTCGCGAAGTGTTTGATTTTGGTATTGGTGATCCGCAGGAAGAAACACCAGCATTCATTCGCAAAGCTTTGGCAGATCATATCCCTGCTGTGAGTCAGTATCCTCTGTCGCAGGGTTCACTTGATTTTCGCACGGCATGCGCAAAGTGGTGCTTTAATCGACTCAACGTCAGTATTGACCCTGCCACTCAAATTATTTCAAGCAATGGCAGCAAAGAAGCTATTTTTCACATTCCGCATGTTTTACTTAACAGTGCGAGTGCGAGAAGGCTTGTTCTTTTTCCGGATCCTGGTTTTCCCGTTTACCGCAGTTCCACGTTGCTCTCGGGTGGTGTTCCTTATCAGTACACACTGAAACCCGAGCGCGGTTATGTTTTTGAACCCGAGACAATTCCTCTCGATCTTCTCCCGCAGATTGCGGCTGTCTGGATCTCATATCCGCACAATCCAACCGGGGCACTGCTGCCTCGCAAAGATGCTGAGCGAATTTACGCATGGGCGCTTGAGAACGATGTGGTTCTCCTGTCAGACGAATGTTACGTCGACATGTATTTTCCAGGAAGTGAGCAGCCGGTTTCACTCCTCGAAGTTGCAGCCCAAAATGATTACAAAAACTTGATGGCATTTTTTAGTTTGAGCAAGCGTTCTGGCATGACGGGCTACCGTTCAGGATTTGTTGCCGGTGATGCTCGCCTGGTTGGAGCTTTTGCAAAATATCGCCCGAACGTGGGTGTGGGAACCCCCGAGTTCGTTCAGCGCGCAGCCATCGCTGCATGGAACGATGATGCTCATGTTCATGAGCGCAATTCAATATTTGCGCGCAAGCGACAGATCATGGATGCATTTTTGTTGAAGAACGGATTCAGTGTTCTGCCTTCAACGGCAACTTTTTATGTCTGGATAGATGCACCTCATGGTTATGCGAGTGGTGAGGAGTATTGCGAAGCACTTGCACAAGCGACAGGTATTGTGGCTACCCCAGGCGATGCCTTGGGTGACAGTTCGAAAAAATGTTTTCGACTCGCACTCGTTCCAACTGCTGAGAAAATTGAACAGTGTGTTGCTCTTTGGCAACAAGCAATCGATTCAAGCGTGTTACGTAAAGGATAATCTTTCATGCCAAATACCATCACCCCCGAAAAGCTGAACGAATGGAAACAAACGATTGCTGCCGCATGGAACGACCCGGAGCAAATCAAAACTGCCAAAACGCAACAAACCTTAGTTGCTATTCTGCGCGCTCTTGAGCACGGCCTACTGCGGGTCGTCACTCCGCTCGGAACAGAAGCAACGCACACACACGCGCCACTCAATGGCGACCTCCGAAGTTGGGATGTTCATGC
>CAIZJW010000033.1 GCA_903933385.1 uncultured Silvanigrella sp.
ACGGTGTGGGTGGAATTGGGGCCGCTGATGATGCGGGTGGAATTGGGGCCGCTGATGATGCGGGTGGAATTGGGGCCGCCGATGATGCGGGTGGAATTGGGGCCGCTGACGAGGCGGGTGGAATTGGGGCCGCTGACGATGTGGGGGGAATTGGGGCCGCCAATGATGCAGCTTCAACCACCCGGGCGGGGGCCTGGCTATTTCTCTCAATATTCTCTTTTTTTAGCTGCTCAAGCCTTGCCACAGATGATGCAAGTCGAACTATTTCATCAGACTTGTCGACAAAGTTGAGTTTGGTAGGGATGTCAGACACAGGCGCGCTCAGCACGGAGTCAGACTCCGAAACGACAGTGATGGGTGCGGCTTCAATTTCAACTTCAGGCTTTGCTCTAGTTTTGGGTTCAACTTCCAACACCAATTCAGAGGTTGTTTGCTCAGGTTCTGAAATCATCATCGCTGATTTTAGATTTAACGTAACAAGTGGCGGCTCAGGCGTTCCAACGCCAGATGCTTCTTCAAGAAAAGAAGATTCCCGTCTCGCCATGGATTCGGCTTCTACTGAGATTGCTTTGTTTTTTGCCGCTGCTGCTTGCGAAGCAGCAGGGCGTTGATCGGAAGCGAGCGGTTTATCGGCCGCGACCTTCTGCTTTTCAACAGGTCGCTCCTCGAAAACCAGCTCATCATCAGTTGCATTCAATTCAATGCCACCCATTTGGCACTCCTCCTCAACCGATGGATGTTCGGAGGAAATTCGAATTTCTGAAGGAGACTTCAATTTTTTTTTGAAGGTGCCGATAACCACTTATATTTAGAGGAGACAAACCCATGAACAACTCTGTGGGCTCGTTCGAGCTGCGCGAAGAAGATCTGATTGCTATTCCCGTAGAGAGCCTCAAGGCAAATACACCAATCAACTTTGACCTCTACGCCTCAGTGGGTGGGGGACAACCGAAGCGAGCCAAAGATATTGTTCTTTTTGCAAGCGCACCCTCGAGTTGGAACAACGCAGAACCTGCTATGCTAAAGAAATGTGGGATTTCTTCGTTTTTCATTCGCCCCGATGAGCATTCTCGCTACAAATCATATTTGGCGTTCAATAGTTCGCAGCGCAGTGTCGATCCAAACGGCACTCCGGAATTTCGAATTTCACAGATTCAAGATATTGGCGCACATCTTATGGAGGTGTGTTTCCACACTGGAATGGACAATCTTGTTCTTGGGCGCCTCCAAACTGTGGCCGATGATATTGTCACTTGCCTTACAGATGATCCTCGAGCGGTACTGCACATTCAAAACTTGGTCGATCATGACATGTACACCTATTTTCATTCCACAGGTGTGGGCATCCTTTCAGTCGCAATGGCAAAAGCAATGGGAGAAACCAATGCAGAAGTTCTGCGCGGTTTTGCACTCGGCGGTTTGCTCCATGACATTGGCAAACGTGAGACACCACTGCACGTTCTGAATAAAAATGGTCCGCTTCTCGACAGCGAGTGGGACATGATGAAAAAACATCCAGAAGATGGTTTCAACGCTGTTAAGAGCCTAGAAGTGCCGCAGATGGTTCGGGACATCATTCTTTCTCATCATGAAAAACGCGACGGCACCGGATATCCACATCGCCTTTCAGCAAATGAAATTCCACTTCCGGCGCAGTTGGTGAGCATTGCGGATATATTCAATGCGCTGACAACGACTCGGAGCTATCACCGGAAGCGATCACGCTTTGAAGCATTGATGCTCATGAAGCAAGACATGCTTGGAAAGATTTGGAGTGAAGGATTCAAAGCTCTCATTGCGGCACTGACAGAAGGTGAAAACTCATCAGACGGTGCAGAACTTAAATCAATCACCGTCTGAGGATGACTTTGGAAGATCATTCAGAAGAGTGTCGACGGGCGTGTCGACACTCTTTTTTTTGTTGCACTCAGCGCAACAGGGCACAACATTACCAGGTGATGTTGTGCCTCCCCTCGAAATCGGAACAACGTGATCTAATGTGAGCTCTTTGAATGAAAATTTTCGTTCACAATAGTGACACAAACCATTGGCTGTTTTTTGTTGCCACCAACGGCTTTTTTTGGCCTCACGCACCTTGGCGCGCTCGCGGCGAATATGTTCTTCATCTGCAAAAAGGTAGGAGTTCAATTCCATTGAGTGAAAACCCGTTCAAGGCTTTGTTAGCATGGCTGCGATGTTCATGTTGAGCTTGTCGGGAAAAATCCGCGACGCTACTGCGAGTGCCTTATTTGAAGCACCCAATACGATGCGTGCTTCACCCCGCGCGATGCCTTCCAGAGCTTCCGAAACTGCCTCAGGCGATTTCATCATTCCAATTTTAAATTTGTCGGCACTGCCGGCAACTTCAAAAAATTCTGTTTCCGTGGGGCCGGGACACACAGCACACGCACGCACCCCGGAACCTTTCAGTTCATACGCAAGCGCCTCGGTGAAATCACGCACAAACTTCTTCGATGCTGCGTAGACTGCAAAATTGGGAATCGGAATGAATGAAGCTGTTGAGGCAATGTTTACAATTGTCCCAAATCCGTTGCGTCGAAATGCAGGCACTGCGTAATAGGTGAGTTCAACCAACGCTTTGATGTTGAGTTCTATTTGTCCCAGCTGAAGTTCCATAGGGATTTCATTGAAGCGGCCAATTTTTCCGAAGCCTGCATTGTTGATGAGGAGATCAACGCCAGTGCTTTCAATCACAGTGCGCAAGCGGGCACGCTCCGATGGTTTTTCAAGGTCACAGGAAATGCATTCGGCCATGACACCCATTTTGCGAATTTCCTGGGAAAGTTCTTTCAGCTTGTCTTCCCTGCGCGCAACCAAGACGACATCGGTGCCCTGGCTCGCAATTTGAAGCGCAAATTCACGACCCAAACCCGCCGATGCGCCCGTGATGAGAGCTCTCTTGTGATTCGCAAAAGCCATGACTGCCTCTCCTGTGGTTGAAACCCCACATATTCGATGGGCCTATTGTTCGTTATATTTTAAGATTTCTTCAAGGATCAG
>CAIZJW010000034.1 GCA_903933385.1 uncultured Silvanigrella sp.
ACACTATGCAAAGTTTTTTTGAGTTCGTTGCAGAGGAAATCAGCGCGTCGCCGCGACAGTCGGAGCTGGCCCCAATGATTCAATTCTTGAACGCTGCGAGAACGAACTGGAGTAGCGGAAAATGAACAATGAGCCGTCTTCAACCGATGCCGGATATTCATACAAGCCGCCTTTTCTTACGTTCGTTCTCATTGGAATTAATGCAATCATTTACATGATGATTCAATATCAAGGCGGTCCAACATATGAAAATCTCCTCAAATATGGAGCGAAAGAAAACGGATTAATTGCTGAAGGAGAAATTGGCCGGCTATTTTTTCCGATGTTTCTCCATGCCAGCCCAGCCCATATTCTTTTCAATATGTTTGCTCTTTACCAATTTGGACGTGTGTTCGAAGTTCTCGCCGGTGCGCGAAATCTATTCGTCACCTATGTGCTGGGTGGTTTGCTTGGCAATGCTATGAGCTTTGCGCTGAGTCGGTCGCTCTCAGTGGGGGCATCGAGTAGTTTGTTTGCACTGCTTTTCGCTCTCTATGTTCTTGAGCGACATCAACAGAAAATAAACCTTGAAACTACGGGTATTAAAACCAAGACTTCACTCGGCCCTATCATTGTTATCAATGCAATTATCACATTTCTCATCCCGAATATCGATTGGGCATCACACCTTGGGGGTGGGATCGCCGGGGGACTGATTGGCACTGGCCTTGTGGTGAAACATAAGCTCAACACACGCCTTTTGAGTATGGTTAAGTACTGGCGTGTTGATCCCCAAACGCTGCAATTGCGCTTTTATCAACGCGAAGGCTTCTATCTTGCACTCGTTGGTATTTTAACTCTCTTGTCTCTCATTAAAATGCCTAATGTTGGTTTTGCTGACAGAGTTTTTGGGCTTGGAGTTCTCGAGGCGAGTCAGAGTCATATGCAGGGGCATGCAAATTCTGAATTGCCAAGATTTAGAAATTCATTCGACGATCCTGTATCTTCGGTGAACCCAGATATTCTTCTCCAGCAAGCCATGTCCCGGCTTTCGGCCGGCCATTATGAATCAGCACTGGCAATGCTGGCTGTCTTGATTCGCATGAATGAATTCGGCCTTGGGAGCCCAGAATTTGCTTCAAAGTCAACTCTGACATTGTTGGAGCAGGCGAGTGATGCAGCTCGAGCTCAGCAGCCTTTTGATGCGTCGTTGGTTCGCGCCCTCACGGGTGAGGAAACCATGATTTCTGCCCAGCCTGATTATTGCAGTAAAGCTGCTCACTATGTGCGTGGACTGGGTTTCTACTCGCTCTCAGGATTGCTTTATCAATGCGCATTTTACGAGGATTTTGGGAGCAAAAAACATGCTCAAGCGGCAATCACTGACCTCTGGCTTGAATCACGTCGTTGTGAAGAGCAAGTTGACGCGCCTCCACGCGACGAAGAAACGAATCTTTACCAGTGGGTTCGCAATCAGCGTAATGCCTGTGTGCGCGACCTTGAGGGATTCAGATCTCATCTTATGGAACTTGAAGAAATGGGGCGGCTCGACAAAGATGGAGCGGTCGCTGAAAAGAAATCAATAGTTAAGTAGTCCAGCGAGTCGATTGAAAAATGCTGAAAAGAATCAGAAGCCACAACAAATTGTCTGCCCTTCTCCTGCTCTTTTTGGCGGCGTGTTTGTTTTCTGCGTGCGGTTATCAGGGCATCGATACTCAAGTGCGCTCAAAAATAGCCGCCGCGAATGTACCATTAGCAACAGCTGACAATGTTTCTGACTGGTGGTCAAGTTGGGACAAAAAAACCTTTTTAATGGGTGTTGTTGAACAAGAGGGTCTATCAGAGGCAGATGCAACTGCGATCGCCAGAAGTGCTGTTTCTCAGGCCCTTCTTTCATTGATTTCTGAGCGCTCAGTTCTGACAAATTCAAACTTACGTTTAGCGCAAGATGCAATAAACGAGTCACTTATCGTTGAACGTCAGGCACTGATTCCAGACGCAGATTTAATTCTCGATCAGGCGGCTGTTTCCTCAAAAAGAAAAAGTAACGACGGTCTGCAAGTGAGCAATTACTTTGTTTCTGTTCCCGCCATTGCGAATGCATTAAAAGCGGCTGCTGAGTTTAATCTTCCACATGTGAATAGGATGATTTCCTCATTTTCAACGCAATCAGGAATTGTTGGGCTCATGAACACTCTTGCAACGACGCAGGGTGCGCAGTGGGTGGAGCCTAATCTCGTTGGCTATCTGCCAAGGGAGCGACTTTCAAAAAAAGTAACCAGTTCGGCTCTCGAGTTGGCCCCGGAGTTTAAATACAACACATCGATCGTTTCTGTTCTGAAGAGAGTTCGAGCCGATAGCGCATATTCATTCGTAGAAAGATCAAAGCCAACACTTTCTTCCGTCACTGTCGCAGTGCTCGATACGGGGGTTGACTCAGCCCATCCAGAATTAAAAGATCAGATGTTCGTGAATCCTGGCGAGAAGCAAGATGGCGCAGACAATGACAACAACTGCTACGCAGATGATATTTTCGGAATTGATGCAACTGTCGAGTGTGGTCGTGACGACAGTGTTGTTCCGCGTCCTGGCCACGCAGATTTGGGAGGCGCAGGGAAGCAGTGTCCTCGTGCGAGAGCGGATGATGAACTCTCGGCGAACTGTGGTCATGGAAGTCACGTTGCAGGAATTATTGCAGCGAAACATGGCGGCGATCTGAGCACCATTGGGATTTGCCCGAGCTGTAAAATCCTTTCAATCCGAGTTGCCGAAAGATGTTTGCAGCCAGCAACAAATGAGACTGGGGAATGCCAAAGGCCTATGTCGGCCTTCGATCCATTGACCTCTTATGAGGTTGATGGAGGCATTTCAGATACCTCTCAGGTGCGCGCGCTTACATATCTTTACAATTTGCGGGCTCCCGATAATCGCAATCGCCTTCTCGTGAATGTTGTAAACTTAAGCCTCGGAAAATATTTTGCGTCGCGCTCCATGAGCTACATTATTCGCAATCTTCAGAGAAAAAATATAATTGTCGTTGCTGCTGCTGGAAATGATGGCACAGAAACTCCGAGCTATCCTGCGGCTTACGACAGTGTCGTTGCAGTCTGTGCTACCAGCGAAGACTATTCCAAAGGAGCCTACGGACGTGCGCCGTTTAGTAACTTTGGCGACTGGGTTGATATCTGTGCGCCCGGAACAGATATCGTATCAACGACTCCTGGAAAAACCTTCGACGGTGGTGGGTTGTTCATCGACAAAAGCGGAACAAGTCAGGCAACTCCATTCGTGGCAGGGGCATTGGGATACTTGTTGTCGTATTATGGCAATGAGAAGAGCGCTGCCCAAGTTGTAGAGATGCTCAAAAGCGGCGCCGATTCTGAAAGTCTATACAATTCACAGAGCAATCGAGTGCCTGGCACAGGGGAGCGACTTTACCGAGCTTGTTACACAGACACCTCCAATTGTGACAATCTTCTTGGAGCAGGATTTCTAGATCTTGATGCTGCTATCCAGGGACGAAAACAAAGCAATACCAATTTCAATTTCCTTTCCAATCAGCCAGGGGGTTGTGTTGTGAACAGTGTGGGTAGTTCTCGCATTGCTAACTCTCAAACACGCTGGGGCCGGTTTTTTAGCGGCATGCCTTTTGTTTTGCTCATCGGCTATATTTTTCTCCGGCTATTAAACCGAGTCTTGCGTGGCGGAAAATTCAGGAGAGTCAACGGATGAATCTGTTCAGCCGTTTTTGGTTGGTCGTTCTTTTTGCCCTTTTTCTGCCAATGGGATGCGGTGACGAAAAGTCACAATATGACGTGGAACAGAAAGTCTCAGGAATCACCTGGCCGACACTTCAAAACGCTCACGCCTGGCGTGAAATCTGGGATGGTCGCTCGTGGATTGTTGCTCTTTCCCGTCAGCGTCAGCAATTGAAGAGTAACAGTTTTTTCCGTGCTCAGTTGATTCAATCGTTTGCAAACAAAATTAGAAATTCTGACCCTGATTTAACTGCAGCAGTTGAACTCAACTATCGTATTTCCAGTCTGATTCAATCGAGTGTTTTGGCCATTCCTAACCTCGAAAAAAGTTTGTCGAACGGTCATGGTCCGTTCCCTGTTTTTGGTTTTGCCACTCTTTCGTTTCGCGGCGGAATGGGCGGGCTCGAGCAACTGCTTTTAGCGAACCCCATTTTGAGCCGAAAAATGCTTGCTCTTGATGAGCAAGGAAAGAGTCAATTTCTTCTGAAATTTATGTGGGACACCCTCGAGAACACCCCAGGTGTTGAGTTTGCAGAGCCAGATCTTGAGAGCCAGGTTCAGCAGGAAGCAACGCCCATTGAATCTGCGATGCGTGGACAATTCAACACAAAAATTTTGGGCGTTGCCGAACTCGTGCCGCAGATGTTGAAAAGCGGGCAGTCGTTGATTGCTGTGATTGACACAGGAGTTGACAGCAGTCTTGATGCAGCTGGAAAAGCCATGGCTGGAAGATTTTTCAGAAACCCAGGCGAAGATCCTGAGAAAGGAAAACGCGCAGACGTCGACGATGATGGAAATGGATGGATAGACGATTATATCGGTATTAATGCCACTGTTGCCAAAGGTGGAATCGATCAAAGCCCTATGCCTGTTCCAGGTTCTAATGACGTTGGCGGGCAAGGTGTTCCGTGCGATCCTTCCTCTGGCGAAGGTGCATCAAGTTGCAGTCATGGAACTCATGTTGCAGGTATCATTGCGGGTGGGGCTCAAACACCAGGCCAATACGTTGGTGTCTGTCCATTCAATTGTCAGATCCTGCCCATTCGGGCCGCACGGCGTTGTTTCGGCCCGAAAGGTCAAACAGACTCTGTCTGCCAACCCGCCGATGAATCCACGACCTTTAACCCAGAAACCCAAAGAGAGTTTAATGGAGGCATCACCGACTCCGCGCAGTTGCGTGGCTTGTCTTACCTCCTTGATTTGGAGTCGCCGACGAGCCCGGGAAATCTTGCGACGAATGTGGTGAACCTGAGTCTTGGGAAGTATTTCTCCAGCAGAGCTCTTTCTCTGATCGCTCGTCGTTTGTTTCAGAATGATGTTTTGATTGTGGCGGCAGCTGGCAATCAAAATGTTGAAGTACCGATGTTTCCGGCTGCGTATCGTGATGTGGTGGCTGTTTGCTCAACGAGCACAGACGCGGGTCAACCTGAACCAATAGGAAGCGGTGCTGTTAAAAATGGTTCAGCTCCTGCTCGCGGAGTGCGCTTCAAATCGAGATTCAGCAATTTCGGTGATTGGGTCGATATTTGTGCGCCGGGTTCATCCATAAAATCCTCAATTCCTGGCGGCGGAACAGATCTAAAGAACGGAACGAGTCAGGCTTCCCCGCACGTCTCTGGCGTCGCGGGTTTACTGAAAGCATTGCGGCCAAGCCTGTCTGCGGTTGACATCAGATCAATTCTTTTGCGCTATGCAGACTTTGATTTTCTTTACGGGCTCCTTCCCGATGGGCGGCTCGCAAATTCCGATTTTGCTTATTCTCCCTACACAGACATCAAAGTTTTTCTGCTTGGCAGTGGGGAATTGAGTGCTCTAAATGCATTTTATTCACTGACTGATCCAAGCAAGGCAAGCGTAAGTCAGGCGAATTCGGCCGTTGAATCGGGAGATACAAGTCAGGTGACATCGGGATGTGTTGTGTCGAGTTTAGCAACGAATCATCCACGGAAAAATCTTGAACGAAGCACAAGCATGCCCGTTGCTTTGGTTGCGTTTCTTTTGTTTTTAAAACTCGCGGCATTGTTCCGAAAAAAAACCCGGCCATCAGCCGGGAACCAATAAAGGTATATTTTGAGTGCCCAAATTTTTTCAGCTTGCCTGGGCAATCCCTTTGACTGGTTTATGATGGTCGTAGCGCTTGCTGTGTGCGCGTTTGATTTGCTCCATTGCGCGCTTTGTTGCGCCGTGAATGCTTTGATACATGTCGGGCGATCTCATTGTGACGTCGCCGTGAAATGGTCCATCGTTCCAGGTGAGATGCGCAACGTGATCGTTGCCTTCCAGAGATAACGCCCAGCGGCTCCCAAAGTTATGAAGTGCAAGCGGATTTAATTTGTCCGATGACTCCGTTTCGCAACATTCTCGCAGTGCCTTTGTCAATTCAAATCCATGAGCCGCGACCTGATTTGCCATAATGAACTCCTTTTTAGGAAATGGCTTCAGCTACTCTCGAAAAATAGGAACCTCGAGTACTCACCAATTCGGCATGAATCTTTCTGGCGTCTTCCTCCATTGCTCTGTTATTTGAAAGCTCAAATAGCAAATAGAGCAACGCTTTGTGCAAGCCCTCCTGAACAAGTGCAACCACAGAAATCGGCCAGCGATGCGCCAGTGATTCCTTGGCCCGCAATTTAAATTCACGATTGAGTGCAAGAACTTTATGAAGATGTTGGACGCTAAAGCCTTGGTTAGGAATCACGTGGATCCCAGGACCAAATTCACGTTCGAGGATTCGAACTGCTCTTTTCACTGCTGCGTCCCATCCGGTCAATTTGTGCTCAACAAAGAGCGCTTCCATCAACAAAAAAACTTTGTTTGAGGAGCTGACCACCTCTTGAAGCTCGTTTTCGGCGGGTTTGGTAAGATCTTGAGCGAATAAATCCCAAGTGTCTACAATGACGCCCAAAGCGTACATCTTAAAGAGCGCGCGAAGTGTATAAACTTTCGACAATGGGCTCCTCTCATCGAGGATGACATTGAAATCACCGTATTGTTCCACCAAGGCTAGCATGTCGCGTAAAAAGTCAGTTGATGCACAGTTGCGGTTGCGCTCATCAATTGTGAGGGTCGGATATGCCCTCGCGGCTCTCTCAAAACGACGAACAACTCGCATTTCTTCGAGAGCTTCATCGAGAGCCTGATCCCAACGAAATCGCAATCCGAAATCAGGGGTCTTAAGTTTTTCGCTATCCTTGAGTTCGACGCTGAGCTGCGAGTGAAAGACGAGCGACTGAAGAATTTCTCTCGACTGTGAGTTAAGCGCTTCCCAAAGATCGACCATATTAAAAACATCATTTTGTATCAATAAATCGCCGAATCGGCTTCGCTCGTTTACTTTACCTGCAAGTTCAACAAAGAGATCCAGGGTTATTTTCCCATCTCTATAAATCACGTCACCCAGACGATCATCGAGTAATGCAGATCCGCAATGAGTGATTTCTCCCGATTGAACAAAAACGGATTTTCTACCTTCGTCAAAAAGAAAGAGAACCTCACCCGTAAATCGGGTTGAACGCAGGTCGATAAAAAAGTCCTTCAATCCATGGCCGCCCATGGTGATCGATTGGTTCATGTTGATTCCTGCGCTGTTTCAGGGAGTGAATCACCTGCCGGCTCTTCAGCCAAGGGAAGTTCATTGAGGAAAAGAATGTGCATTAATTTCTTTTTCATTTGCAGCCACTCAGCCACACTTTCTGGTGGTACAGTGGATTCTTCCATCTTCCCTTGAAACACCATCTCAAGCACCTCTTCGCCGTTGAAGGCTCGGTATTTTGGTTGTTTCTTTGGCGACGGTTTTTCACTCAAAAGGTCTGGAACAAGAGTGGCACCTGAGCGCTTTTGTCCTTGTCGTAACTGATCGAGCGCTGAGGGCAATTCAGGCGTGTCACAGAGCGCGATGAGCTCATCAATTTTGGTATAGAGCTCTTCGGGGCAAAGTCTGCGAGCTTCGATAAGATCTCTCTTTGCGTCTGCACCGCGCTTGATGGACAGGTAGAGGCGTCCGCGGTTGAACAGGGAAATGAAGCGTGAGTCTGGGCTCTCTAAGGGCCCCATCGCTTTGCGGTAGAGAACAAGTGCATCTTCTGTTCTTCCGGTTTTGCTCAATTGGAGTGCAAGATTGTTGAGAAGTGCAGTCATACCTTCGCGGGTTTCGAATTCATCGCAAAAGCTCAGCTCTGCTTTTTCAGCGGCTGTAAGAGTATGGCCTGGTTCATGCACCCTTTTGGCTTCAAGGCGTGCAACGGCTTTTTCTTCTTTCGAAAGGCTGAGGGAAGCTTCGCTTAATTGGCCAAGGCGCAATGAAATTCGTGTTTTGAGTTGAAGAGCTGGGAGGTAGTCAGCTTTGATTCTTAGCACTTTGTTGATCGTTGCTCCGGCACGATAGAATTCTTGCTTTTTGAGTTGTTGAAGTGCGAGAAGGGTGAGTCCTTCAAGTGATTCACTTTCTTTTTCAAGCCAGATGCTCAGTGTGCGCTCGGCTTCAAAGGTCCCGCCGCGCAGGAAAAGAGCGTGCACCCTAACCAGGGCATCACGATCGACCGGTTGTTTGCGCTCCCTCTCAAGAACCTCCGAGAGAGCTTGCTCCATCATTCCGATACTGACGGGCTTAATGAGCACAGTCGAAAAGCCCTGCTCGCGGAGTGCAATAAGGTCATCACGGGATTCAATTTGGGAAATGGCTACAAAAATGCCTTGAGTGTGCTCTTTGAGTGAACGGATACGCTGGACGATGTCGGCGCGGTCGGTACCCACGAGACAATCGGTGTCGATAAGAACGAGTTCAAAGGCGTGCTCAATAACTTGTTTTTGAAGTTCAGCGAATTCTCTGACCACGCTCAGTTTTTTGAGACCAAAACTGCGCAGGGTGGTCTGTGTTTCATTGGCTAGCCCCTCTTCTGGGGTCAGCAGGAGTGCTGTTGGGAATTTGTTCTGCCGCACGTTCCGGACCCTCCAGCCGTCCACGCTGTTTCGTGGTTCGAGGTCTTCTCTTAGGAGTCTACACCTGCCTGGCGGTTATTGGTTCGCCAGGGGTTTTCGGATTGACAGATGCAAAATCGGGCGGTAAGCGAGCAGTCCCACATTGTGTTGGGAAGTATCTGGCAACGCGCCCTGGAGCTTAATTATAGAAAATCTTCAAATTGTTGGAGTTTTTCTCGAGTTCCCAAGGCGCCGGGTGTGTGGACCCTTGTTTTCCACGACAAAGAAGGATTACCTCATGGCTCTGAAGTTCCGTATGCAGCGTTTTGGTAGCAAAAATGCCCCATTCTTCCATGTTGTCGTGACAGACTCCCGCAATGCCCGCAACGGTCGCTTCATCGAGCGCGTTGGTCACTACAATCCCTTGACCGAGCCATCCACAGTTTCTTTTGATGCTGAGCGCATGAGCCACTGGTACAAAGTAGGCGCACGTCCTTCCGATGCAGTTGCAACTCTTCTGAAGAAAACGAACGTCAAGATCGGCTAATAGTCCTGTTTTTGGTTTTCCTCCGTGCGTTCCAGAGCAGTGCGGAGGTGGGTCGCGAAGGTCTGGTTCAAACCAGTGAGTGTCTGTCCTTCGCAGATCGTCAGAAAAGTACAGCCACTCCCTTTTGGAGTTTTCCATGGCTACTCATAAGTCCGCTGAGAAACGCGCCCGTCAAACCATCGTTCGCAATCAACGCAACCGTCAGGTGTTGAGCACGATGAAAACCGCTATCCGCAAGTTGCGCGATGCGATTGAAGCAAAGCAGCTCGATAAGCTCGACGCATTGTTTTGTGAAACTCAGTCAGTGATCGCAGTGACTCGTCGTAAAGGCGTTATTCACGCGAACAACATGGCTCGCCGCATCAGCCGCTTGTCAGCACAAGTGAAGAAGGCGAAGGGCGCAGTCTGAGTCTTTTGATTCGACGTGCTTTGCAAACAAAAAGCCCCGGACTTCCGGGGCTTTTTGTTTTTCGGGGAAACGAGTTCTGTCAATTCAGGGAGTCACGCCCAAGCCATCGACCCTTTGACGAAGCTCCAATCCTGTTTTCCAGAAAGGTAACTTCTTCTCTGGAACTTCGATTTTTTCGCCAGTTTTCGGATTGCGGCCGTCATAGGACTTGTATTTACGCACCGTGAATGCGCCAAATCCTCGGATCTCAACACGTCCGTCCGTGGTTAGAGAGTCGATAATGGCCTGGAAAAACATATTCACGACTTCTTCCGACTGTGTTGTCGTGATGTCAGCCTTAGATGCCAGAACCTCAATCAGCTCGCTCTTAACCATACCCGCCACCTTCTTTTTTAAGTGGACCCGCTTGGCTTCAGACTGAGCCTAAGCGCGTGCCATTGCTCCAACATTACTGCAACCCTGCGTGGGCTTGCAGCAGGTGCAGTTCAAAGTTTTGTCATTTGTGGAGCAAAGGTCGAAATCTCCCGGTCGCGGCGGTGGAAAGACCGCCAAAAGGCGTGATAGAAGGCTGCAATCTGGTTTAGGTTTCCACCGCTTTATTGAGGTTTTAACATGCGCGTTGAGCGTCCGGAAAAATCAATCCACTTCCCTTCCATGGAAAAGGCCGTTGCCGAAAAATGGGATAGGGAAAAAACCTTTCAACGCAGCATCGATGAGCGGCCGCAGGAAAAGAAATACAACTTTTACGATGGTCCTCCCTTCGCAACGGGCCTCCCTCACTTCGGACATTTTGTGCCTTCTAGTATCAAGGATGCATTCCCTCGATATTTCACGATGAAGGGTCACCGAGTTGAACGGCGATTCGGCTGGGACTGTCATGGTGTTCCTGTTGAGATGCTCCTCCAAAAGGAGTTGAGCCTCAACGGTCGCCCAGAAATCGAAAATTTCGGCGTAGCTAAATTTAATGCTGCTTGTCGTGAATCGGTTCTGCGCTACACGGGCGAATGGCGAAACTATATGCGCCGATTGGGGCGTTGGGTTGATATGGAAAACGAATATCGCACCATGGATCTTTCGTTCATGGAAAGCGTATGGGCCGTTTTCAAGCGCCTCTGGGATAAAGGCCTTGTATACGAAGGTCGTTTCGTCATGAGTTATTCTTCGGCTTTGGGTTCGAGCTTGTCGAACTTTGAGGCGAGTCTTGACTATCGTGACATCCAAGACCCTTCAGTCACGTTGCGTGCACGGCTGAAAGGTAAATTCTCCGGAAAAAGTTTATTGGTGTGGACAACAACCCCATGGACTCTTCCTGCAAACCTAGCGGTTGCCATTGATGGCGATGCTCAATATTGCGAAATTTGGGACAGCAAAAACCAAGAGACAGTTATTCTTCTTGAGTCGCGCGCAAGCGCTTATTTCAAGGAAGGCGAGTACGAAATCAAACGCACCTTCAAAGGTGATGAAATGGCAGGCGAGAGCTACGAGCCATTTTTTGATTATTATCTCGACCAAGCTGGCCCCAACTCATTCAAGGTTTATGCAACCAATTATGTTTTGCATGACACTGGTACGGGAGCCGTTCACACGGCACCTGCTTTCGGTGAAGACGATTTTCGCTGCGCCAAGCAATACAATCTTCCCATCATCGATCACCTGGATGTCAGTGGTCGATATGCTTCAAAAAATCACCCTGAAGTTGTTGGACTCGACTTCAAAGCGGGCGATAAAATTCTGCTTGCTGATCTGAAGAAACGTGGCTTTGTTTATCGGCACGAAACCTTCGTGCACAGTTATCCCATGTGCTATCGCTCGGGATTGCCACTCATGTACAGAGCGGTTCCGAGTTGGTTTGTTGATGTCGAGAAGATCAAGTCAAAGCTTCTTGCTTCAAATGCGCAAATCAATTGGACACCCGAACATATTAAAAACGGCCGATTCGGTAAGTGGCTTGAGAATGCCCGCGAATGGAATGTGGCGCGCACCCGTTACTGGGGCAACCCAATTCCAATCTGGAAGAACGACGAGACTGGCGAAACGCTTTGTTTGGGTTCTGTGTCTGAGCTTGAAAAATATGCGGGTCGTAAAATTGACGACCTCCACATGGAATTCATTGACGATATTACGATCCCTTCACCTACGGGTCGTGGTGTTCTCAAGCGCGTTCCATTCGTGTTTGATTGTTGGTTCGAATCGGGATCTATGCCTTATGCGGAAAGACATTGGCCCTTTGAAAGCGCAGAAGAATTTTCGAAGAACTTTCCGGCCGATTTCATTTGTGAGGGAATCGATCAAACCCGAGGTTGGTTCTACACACTCAATGTTTTGAGTACGGCGCTTTTCGAACAGCCTCCTTTCAAGAATGTGGTTGTCAACGGACTTGTGCTTGCTGCCGATGGTCGCAAGATGAGTAAAAGTCTCAAGAATTATCCCGATCCCATGGCGACACTTGACGAATTCGGTGCAGATTCAGTTCGGTTGTTTCTTTTGAATTCTCCGGCCACTGTTGCTGAAGAAGTTCGTTTTAGTGTTGAAGGTGTGAAAGAAAACACGCGTCGTGTGCTACTTCCACTTTGGAATGCCTATTCGTTTTTCGCCACATATGCCGCACTCGAAAATTTTGATCCTGAAACCGACTCGGTGAAGAGCAAAAATGAACTCGATCAATGGATACAGCTGCGTTTGAACGAGCTTTTGCGTCTCGTTGATGAATCGATGCAATCTTACCAGATCGCTAAGGCCGTTCCTTCCATTGTTGATTTTCTAGATGAGTTAAACAACTGGTACATTCGCAGAAGCCGTCGACGCTTCTGGGAAGCAGACCGTGAAGCATTCTCAACGCTCTTCAATGTTCTTGTGCAAACCTCGCAGATACTCGCACCATTCGCGCCTTTTGCGACAGAATATTTCTTCGAAAAGCTGTCGCTCACCAAAGAACTCAAGGCAGTGGGAAGTGTACACCTTTCTTTGTTGCCAACGGCGCGCGAACTCACACACAGCGAGAAAGACCTTCTCGAGCGAGTTGATCTGGCGCGCAGGGTTGTTGAATTGGGTCGAAATATTCGAACTGTTCATAAGCTCAAAAACCGTCAACCGCTTTCCAGAATAACCGTGGGTGTGGTTCAGGAGTCTGCAGCGGCGCAGTTACTGAGCATGCGCGAATTCATTGCCGACGAGCTCAATGTAAAAAGCGTTGACGTCACGCGCGATCCATCTTCTTTGGCTCGGATTATTGTGAAGCCCAATTTCAAGGTGCTTGGCAAAGTTCTCGGTGATAAAATGAAAGACATGCAGGCGGCACTTGCGCAGCTTTCACCTGCTGAGTGTCAGAAAGCTCTTCAGAAACAAACGGTCCAGGCACTTGGCATGGATCTTACCCCTGAGATGCTCACAGTTGAGCTTCAAGGGACCGGACACCAGTTGGTTGCCACTGACGCAGAACTCGTCGCGTCTCTCGATCCTACCCTCACCGAAGAGCTCAGATTCGAAGGTTTGGCTCGCGAGGTTGTGAGTTTGGTACAGAAGGCGCGCAAAGGAGCCAACTTTGAGGTTGAAGATCGCATTTCACTTCAAGTTCTGACCGAGAATGCTCTTTTTCAGGCAGCACTTGAGAAGAACAGAGCTTATCTCGAAGACGAAACTCTGGCTCAGTGCGTCACTGTGCTGGAGAGCCCCGACTTCGAACAGGTTTTGGAAATTGAAGGTCAGGCACTGACCCTGCGCTTGAAGCGAAGGTAAAAAAAAGAGCCGCTGTGAAAGCGGCTCTAACTTCAAAATTCGATTATTTTTCCTTCTCGCCCTTTGGCAAGAGAGTCACCACCAATCGGCGGCCTTCCATACGGGGAGGTGCTTCTGGCACAACGAGATCTTCAATGCCCTTAATAAGGTCGTGAAGAACTTCATGGCCCAATTCCTGGTGTGACATTTCACGACCACGGAACTTCACGCCCACGCGCACTCGGTTCTTTTCTGCAACCCAGCGGCGAATGTGGTTTTGTTTGGTTTCAATGTCGTGTTTGTCGGTGTTTGGAGTGAGGTTGAGTTCCTTCACTTCAATAACAACCTGTTTTTTCTTGGCTTCTTGAGTCTTCTTGCTCTGTTGGTACTTAAATTTACCGAAGTCGATAAGACGACACACAGGCGGTACGGCATCAGGAGAGACTTCAACTAGGTCGAGTCCAACTTCCTCAGCGCGCAAAAGAGCATCACGGGTCGAAAGCACACCAAGCTGTGCACCTGTCTCATCAATCAATCGAACTTCTAGAGCTTTGATACGCTCGTTGATGCGAGGACCTTCTTGAACGGGAGCGCGATTAGGAGCCGCTGGACGCATACTGGTTGATTTCCTCCTGGGTGAATAAACGGTCGAAGTCTGACAATAGCACATTTAATTGCAAAAAAGCGAGGCGCTCCACGCGGTGTGAAGCGCCTCGATTGTCAAACTTTGACTTTTTTACTTCTTTTCATTTGTTGTTGGCTTGTTGAGTGCAAACAGAACAGGTGTCGTACCATTGGCGCGAACCTTATTTTTACGAGCTGTTCCGCCCTTTGCAGCTTTAGCAGCGCGACGGCGATTGGTGATGTCGGTTGGTGATGTCATGAAACGATCCTCTACGTAATCTTTTACGAGCCTGGACATGCCAGAAACGACGCGAGGGTTAGCACCTTCAATCGCCCTTGGCAATGGTAAGTCGCTCTCTTGGAGCGAATCTTTTAGGGATTGGAAGGAGTCAGAATTTCAAGGCTTTGGGGTTGCTCAGGAAGTCCCTCGTTGGGGGGAGCCAGAATTTCTCCCTCGCTTTGACCCTCAGCTTCGGCTGGACCCTCCGGAAGGTCGAGCTCGTCTGCCTGCTCGGCTTGTATCTCGAGTTGCTTCATTTGTTGCTGACGACTCTTGCTTGCTGATTCTGGAGTGTCGGTGGGGCCGCGGTTGGGCTTACGGTTGCGGTTCGCAGAGACAAGCGGACTCGACTCCTCATCTGTTGGAATCATTCGCATGCGCGCCTGGATGGTGCCAATCCTGGAGACCAGAAAACCCGAGGGGGCGCCAGCTTTCAACGATTTATTCCACCTGTTCGGGCTCGGGAGAATGGCCACAAGACTTGCGCATTCACGCGTCGAAAGAGCTTTGTGTGATTTTTTGAAATAAAACTGCGACGCGTCCTTAATTCCGTATATTTTTGGCCCGAATTCAACGATGTTGAAGTACCAAGTGAGCTGCATATCCTTGCTTGACGTGGCATCAAGAATCACTGCACCCAAAATTTCTCTCGCTTTCCGAATATAGCTCCTGTTGCGAGACAAAAAGGCATTTTTTACAAGCTGCTGGGTAATTGTGCTGCCGCCTCTCTTGGGTTTCTTTTTGCGTTGGTTGTATTCGTAGCTTTTTTCGATGCTCTCAAGATCGACACCACGGTGTATGAAAAACTTTGTGTCTTCGGCAGCAACAAGGGCAATTTTGCAGGCGCGTGGAATGTCTTTGCTGGGAACCCAGTTTTTCTTGTAGGGGCCCGACCAAGGTCCCGTAATTCGCAGGTAACGTTGCTCGCTTTTGGGCAAATAGGGGAAATAGGCCAGGGTTCCCAGATGGAAAGTAAACACCCACGGGACGAACCAGGCGACTGCGACTGCAACCAGCGCACCCAGAATCGTGAACAACGTCGAAACCGAGCGAAAAATACCCACAAAAAACCCTTCAGGACCTTGAATTCACCTACACTCTGGGTCATTCTCCGGCCCCATATGTGTGGCTCAAAGAAAGCCACACTTCATGACACTAAGCAATCCTAATTGAACAGAGAGAAAGAGGACCACCATGACAACGCTCCCACCCGTCAAGCCGGTCAGTACCGCAACTGCTTCTACCCTAGTCAATCAATCCGCGGACGTCGTTGTTGTCGTCATCGATGAGGCTGATCTTGACCAAGGCAAACTCAAAAACAACGATTTGCAGAATCTTGACACTCAGCTCGGTGGAGCAATCTCTGCCCTCACCACCTTGAAGGACTTTGAGGGCAAATGGCTCTCGACTGCTGTTACGCTGTGTTCAGTGAATACTGTGGGCAAACGCGTCGTGCTTGTCGGCGGCGGAAAAAAACTCGATGAAAAACCAGCTCGTGCGCGCCAAATTGGCCTCAAAATTGCAGAAGAGTGCGCTCGCTTCAAGGCTGGAAAAGTAGGAATTTGTGGCACCAGCGCGTTTTTGGCTTCTGGCGAATTAGTCACCCAAATGGCACTCGGATTGCGCATGGGGAATTACAAATACCCGAACTCGAATTTAACTGCAGAAGCGCGCAAGGAGCTTGAGACACATGTTGAATTCAAGTTCTCCGGATTGCAGGCAAACGTTGAATTGCACTTGAAACAATCTGCAATTGTGGCCGACTCAATTGAAACGTGCCGTCTCCTCCAAGACGCACCACCCAATGTTGCCACACCTGCTTATGTTGCAAACGTCATGTCAGAAAAAGCACGCGCTGCTGGGCTCAGTGTCCAGGTTTATGGTGGCGAAAAGCTTCGTCAGATGGGCTTTGGTGCCATGATGGCCGTTTCAGGCGGAAGCGCCAATGACGCACAATTTGTTGTCATTGAATACGCACCCACAAATGCTAAGAAATCGGTTGCCTTCGTTGGCAAGGGCCTCACCATGGACACCGGTGGTTACTCGCTGAAAACCCCTTCCACACATCAAGTGGGAATGAAGTACGACATGTCGGGTGCGGCTGTTGTCCTCAATGCTGTGATTGCCATCTCTAAATTACAGCTGCCCATTCGAGTTTTTGCAGTCGCCGCATTGTGCGAAAACATGGTTGATGCTCATGCGTATCGTGTTGGCGATGTGCTCACCACTTATAATGGCAAGACAATTGAAGTGCTCAACACCGATGCTGAAGGTCGTATCGTACTCTCTGATGCTCTTGCTTACACAGCAAAAGACCTCAAGCCCGATACCATCATCGAATTTTCAACGCTCACTGGAGCCATGATTTCTGCGCTTGGCCACCTCGGAGCAGGGATCTTCTCATTCAATTCCGACACGCTTGAGAAAACGGTCTTGAATGCTTCTCAGCAGGTTGGAGAGCGAGTGTGGCCAATGCCCACATGGGATGAAATTGGTGAAGACGTGAAGGGAACAATTGCTGATGTGAACAACATTGGCGCGACCGCAGGAGCGGCTGGTTCGAGCGTTGGGGCAATGTTCTTGAAGGAATTTGTTGAGAATAAACCATACTGCCATGTAGATATCGCTGGTGTTGCCAATGGCAACATGTCGGTTGGCTTCCCACGCAAAATTAGCTCGGGCTATGGTGTGCAACTCTCAATTGAAATTGCACGAGCACTGAGCGTAGGCTGAGGAAATTTTAACATGGTTGCAGTGGGCGATACTCCATCACCAGTTTTTGGAAGCCAGCGCGTGGGCGAGCGTCCTGCCGCCCCAATTCTGGTTTTCGATATCGAAACTGTGCCTGATATCCCGCTGATGTATGCGGGATTTGAACCAGCCCTGCCTGAAGGTAGGAAATTTGATGTGGAGCGCGATTGGAACAATCTCTCAATCGTCGATCTCATCAAGCAGCAAAAACAAATCAATTTTCCCGCGCCGATGTATCATTTGGCTATGAGTATTTGTGCTGTTTTTGTTCACCCTGATACGCATGGAATTATTGATGGTTTTAAAAAAACCATTCCATCGTGTGGGAGCTATGCCGAACTTCTCGCTGCCGAAGCACAGCTCTTGCGTGACTTTTGGGGCTTCTGCACTAAGCACGCAGATGCTGCGAGAGTTTGGTACGATCATGTCCAATCCGATTTTCGCATGAATGACTATCAGCGCAAGAAGCTCAAGCCTCTGCCTGTTACCTTTTGTGGTTATAATATCTCCGGATTTGATCTCCCGGTTATTGAGCAGAGAAGCATGAAGCATTTCATTCCCTGCCCAATTCCGGAGTATGGTCGGGAATTTGGTTACGATTCTTACCGGTCGCGCTTTGCTCTCGATAAATGTTTCGACTTGGCGCAATTTGTGAACGGTAACGCGTCGCAAAAAATTGGCCTCGATATTCTTGCTCGCTCGATGGGGCTGGCAGGAAAGCTCGAAGGCATGCATGGAAGTCAGGTCGCAGAGGCTTTTTATCAGCGAGGAGCCTCACAGCTCATCGAAGACTACTGCGCAGTAGACGTTTTGATCACCTACGGTGTTTACTTGGGCGTTCAGCGGTTCCGAGGAATTCTTGATCTAGAGCAGTTTGCTGAATGCGCCAGACAGTTTGAAAAGTTCCTCAGACATGACGGACGTCCGCCTCCTTACCGAATCTTGGCGGAGCAAAGCCAGGAATACTTTGAAAAATCTCAGCTGAAACATTCCTGACACCTCCCTTCAAGGCCCGCTCCGTCCGGCCGATAACCCTCTGTCGAGAACATGGGCCCTGTTGAGCAAGGGACACGTTTTACGTTACATCTGTTACCTCATTGTTTCGTTTCAGGGAGGCATGTCCATGGCAGAAGAACTCGGGTTTTCTAAAGGTTTGGCGGGTGTGGTCGCTGATGCGACTTCCGTAAGTCAGGTTCAGGGCGAAGTTGGTCGGCTCATCTATCGCGGTATTTCTATCGAAGAAATTGCTGAAAAATCTACATTTGAAGAAATGACTTTCTTTCTTCTTCGCGGCAAACTTCCGAATCAAGCTGAGCTTGCAAAAGTGACTGCTGAACTCAAAGAATTCAGAAACCTGCCAAAAACCGTTGAATCAGTCATTGATGCTGCCCCAAAATCGGCGCATCCGATGATGGTACTGCAAGCAGCAATGGCGGCTCTGGCGTGGGATGAAACTCCCGTAAACCTCAAAGACGTTGATGGTAACGTTCGCAGTGCTGTGCGCCTGACAGCTCAGCTGGGGACCGCTGTGGCGCGCATTTCGCGCCGTCGTCGCGGCTTGGCTCCTGTTGAGCCTCGCGCCGATCTGAACCACGCTGAGAATTTCCTTTATATGCTCGATGGCGCGGTTCCTAAGAAAGAAGTTGCACGCATGTTCGATGTTGCGCTTATGCTGCACATGGATCACGACTTCAATGCATCAACTTTCGCAGCACGCGTGATTGCTTCAACCGAAGCACGTTTGACTGCATCGGTTTCAGGCGCCGTAGGAGCGCTGAGCGGTCCGTTGCACGGCGGTGCAAATGAAAAAGTGCTTGAGATGGCCGACAAAATCGGCGCCCCTGAAAAGGCGAAAGATTGGGTTGCAAATGCACTCGCAACTAAGGCAAAGGTCATGGGTTTTGGACACCGCGTTTACCGCACAATGGATCCGCGCGCCAAAGTTCTTCGTGGTATGCTTGAGAATCTTGTCGATCAAACCGGCGACAAGGGCACTTACGAAACACTTCGCATCGTGCACGATTCAATGATCGAAGAACTGAGTAAAAGTTCCAAAGACTATATTTGGCCTAACGTCGACTTCTGGTCTGGTGCGCTTTATCGCTTGATGAAGATTGAAACCATCGATTTCACTCCTATCTTTGCGGTTGCGCGTGTGGTTGGTTGGTCGTCGCACATCATTGAAATGTGGCAAGACAACCGCATTTATCGCCCAGCAGCAAAATATGTAGGC
>CAIZJW010000035.1 GCA_903933385.1 uncultured Silvanigrella sp.
GTTGAAACTCCCAACAGTCTGTTCGATGAAAAGCTTGCTACGTTTATGAAGAGCAATGCCTTCAACCAGAATGCTTCTGCAGCCTTCACTGAAATTTACACAATGCAAATGCGCATGGCGCGAGAAACCGAACGTTATGCTCTCATATCGATTGGTAGCATGGAGCAAAAACAGCGTTTTCTACCATTGGTCGCCAAGCTGGCCGAAAGCGGATTTGTTCTTTTTGCAACTGAGGGAACCCATGCTGTTTTACAGAAGGCTGGTGTTTCTGCTGTGTGCGTCTATAAGGTCTCCGATGGCAACAAGAAGCCAAACCTGCTCGATCTTCTGAAGCAGAATCGTTTCGACCTTATCGTCAACGTAATGAGTCCCGAGAACAACACTGTTGAGGTGCGCGACGGTACCGAAATCCGCAAATGGAGCGTCATTAACGGAGTTCAACTGGTGAGCGAATACGATGTTCTGATGAACATCTGCGAGCGCTTCAAATCTCAGGCACGCAAGCCTACTGTTGCGCGCAACGAGAATTCAAAACCAGCCCTGATGAACGGAGTTTGAAAATGCAGTGGATGCCAGTGGCTCTGCTCAAAGAAAAGATCCTATCGGCTGGTGGATTCGTGAATGCGCACGCTCACTTCGATCGCGCTTATTCAGTGACACCCGCCGATCTTCCTGGCGCCAACGCCACCGTTGAGCGAGCTCTTCAGGAAAAGTGGCAGCTTGTTGATTCTTGGAAGCGGGTCACTTTGGAAGAAAATTATTTTGCGCACATCACTTCAGCGCTGCGCTCTCAACAAGAGTTTGGGGTGCGTACAGCTCTGACTTTTATCGATTGCGATCCGGTTGCTGGAACTCGTGCACTTGACGCCGCTTGTCGTGCTAAAGAATACGCTGCAACACATTTGCAGATGAAGCTTGTTTTAGCATGTCAAACTCTCAAGGGTGTGATTGAGCCAGACGCGCGTCGATATTTTGAAACAGCTCTTGAGAGAGTTGATGTCATTGGCGGGCTTCCAGGTGCTGATAAAGGACGTGAAGCTCAGCACCTTGATATTTTGCTCGAGGCCGCAAAAGCAACCGGGAAACGGGTGCATGTTCATGTTGATCAAAACAATGATCCCAACGAGCGAGAAACCGAACAACTCGCGCGTGCAGTCATTCGACACGGACTCGAAGGTCGTGTGACTGCGGTTCATGGAATCAGTATCGCCTGCCAACCTAAAGAATATCGACACGAGCTCTACAAGCTCTGTTTGGATGCGGGCCTGAGTTTTGTTGCGTGTCCTGGAGCTTGGCTCGATGCAAGGCGCAATGAAACTCTGACACCAACACACAATGCCGTGACGCCCATTGACGAAATGATTCCTGCTGGGCTCTGTGTTGCACTTGGTTCCGATAACATCGCCGACATTTACAAGCCGTTCGCCGATGGCGATATGATGACCGAGTTGCGAATGCTGCTCGAATCAACTCATTTCTACGACACTCGAGAATTGATTCGGGTTGCAACAGAAAACGGGCGTCGGGTCTTGGGTCTTGACTGATGTACAACCCGCTGGCGAGCTATGAAGAGAATCTCCGCAAGGGCCCCTCTCCTGAATGGAATGAAGGTGGTTTTTTTCCAAAAATAGAGTTCACTGCCGAGCCGCGGTTTTCCTGTCTTGGCATTCCCCTTCATTTGCCACTTGGAATTCCCGCGGGTCCGTTACTTTCGTCGGCATACATGAAAGTTGCGATCGATGCGGGCTTTTCCATGCCGGTTTACAAAACAGTGCGCAGTTCTGCGTGGGCGAGTCATCCTTGGCCAAACGTTCTGAGTGTTGAACAACTTAATGATCGAGGAACGCAGAACCGACCAACGGCCACTGTGGTTCCTCTTTTAAAATCAGTTCTCTCAGATGCGCGCAAAAAATCGGGATTAAGCATCACCAATGCCTTTGGAGTGCCGAGTCTTTCGCCAGGCGAGTGGGCGTCGGATTTTAGAACTCTTTCTGAGCTTGAACGTTCTCCGGGTCGCACAGCCGCGCTGAGTTTTCAGGGCTCCCGACGCGAGGGTGAAAATTGGAGCCACTTTCTCGACGACACCTCTCTTTGTGCGCAAATGGCCGCTCAGGCACTCAGCTCTTCTGGCGGGAAGTTTCTCGAAATGAATGTGAGTTGTCCTAACGAATCTGGGGCACCTATCTACACCGATTTCAAAGCTCTCACTGAGACACTTCAAGCAGCAGCAGCACCCCTGAAGTTTTTCCCAGAACTGAAACTCATGGTTAAATTGGGTGTTTTGCCAACGCAAAATCTGCTCGGCATTGTTGAGTTGATAGCAAAATATGCACATGGAATTTCTGCAATTAATACCCTCAGCGCAAATATCGTCACACCAGCTGGTGAACGTGCACTCGGTTCAAAGGCTGAGCATGGTGGTATTTGTGGAGACGCCATTCGCGGGGTGGCATTGCAAACTATCTCGGAATTAAATCGAGCTCGTCAGGCTCTCGGGCTCGAGAAAAATTCCTTCGCACTGGTTGGTGTCGGAGGCTGCTCTTCGTTTGAACATCTAGAAGAGTTTCTGAAGGCTGGAGCTGATGTTGTACATGCTGCCACAGGAGCGATGTGGCATCTCCAATTGGCAGGAGAGTGTGCTGATAGGCTCGGCATACCTTATTCGCGGAAGGAAACCATTTAATGCAAAATCAAGAAAACAACCGACTTCAATCGATCATCGATTTGTTTTTTACCGAAGAAATTATCAAGGTTGATGCGTCGAGCCCGTTTGTGTTGTCGAGTGGTGCGAAGGCACCTATCTATTTGGATCATCGGCGGGCTTTTACAAGTCCAAAGCTGCGAAAGTTGCTCGTGCAAGCTTGGGCCGAAGAACTTGAATTGAAGTTCAAGCCATTGAATATTCGTCCTCAGAATGTTGTTTGCGTTGGAACTGCTACTGCTGGTATTGCTCCGGCAATGGCCTTGGCAGTTCATTGGGATGCACCGTTTCTCTATGTGCGACAGAAGCCAAAAGGGCATGGACTGCAACAGATGGTTGAAGGGGCATTTGATCCTGGGAGGCCTCACCTGGTTGTCGATGACATGCTCACAACTGGTCAGAGTCTTTTGAAAACTGTTGAGATTCTGAAGCAATTGGATACCCGCATAGTCTGCGCGACCACAGTCACATCTCATGGTTTGAAGCCCGCACATCGTAAATTTGAGAGTCTTAATTTACCTTGTGTCAGCCTGTTGCAAACACAGCAAATTCTTTCTGTGGCCCAAGACATGGGATTGATCTCCCAGGCCGATTTGCGCACAGTGATGTCTTGGATTGAAAACCTGAGCACGGCGAGTGACTCGATCGATTGAGGACAACAGAAAAATGCTTTTGATGGGATTTGACGTTGGTGGAACGAAAATTGAGGCCACACTTTTCCGTTTGTCGGAAAAGAACGAAAAGCATGCTCAGGGTGGCTCCTTTGAATGCGCGCACCCAAGCCGCGGTAAACTTTTCGGTGAGACTCTTGCCCGTCTCAGAGAGCCCACCGAGAGGCACAAAGGTTACGATTCTATTATTGAGAAAATGGCGCGTTTGGTTAAAGAAACATGCGCAGCAGCAAAAATTCCAACCGTGCAACTCAATGGAATTGGATTTGGGTTACCAGGGTCAATTGATCCTCGTACCTTCAAAATGCTCAATGGCAATACCATGGTCCTCATCGATCGCGACCTCGTGGGAGATGTGCGCCGCCAAGCCTCACTTCCTGAAAGTGTGGTTTTGCGTGCAGAGAATGATGCGAATTGTTTCGCATTAGCAGAGGCGCTTTGCGGAGCTGGTTTGTTGCACGAAAAGAAAACGGGCTTACCTGTTCAAGAACACACGGCTGTTGGAATTATTCTCGGGACCGGATGCGGTGGCGGAATCGTGATTCAGGGACGAACAGTGCGTGGTGCGCGGGGTGGGGGAGGAGAGCTTGGTCACACGGTGCTCTATCGAGACGGGCACCAATGCTATTGCGGCCAATCAGGATGCGCTGAGCAGTACCTTTCCGGGCCCGCTTTGGAATCATTGATGACAACTCGCCATTACAGCCAGTTGGGTTCCTCGTTTCTGAGTGCCAAAGAAATTTTCGAAAAGGCCAGCGCTGGAGATCCTGCTGCTTTGGCCGTATTGAAACGCTATAAAAGTGATTTGGGGCGTTTTTTAGGAAGTCTGACGTCCGTTTTTGACCCTCACTATTTTGTGTTGGGTGGGGGCCTCAGTTTGCAACCTTCCCTTTATGAGAATCTGTCGGAAACGTTGGCACAGAATACCTTTTTACCAGGCAGTCTGATTCCGGTTTATCAGCATCAACTAGGCGATTCTGCAGGAGGTTTGGGAGCAGCATTGCTCGCCCTCTAATCCCTCTCAAGTCCCAGTCTGCCCTACCGATCCATTAACAGCGTAAGGGTAAAAGGGGACGCAATGGCAGAGGCAACGCCACCGACAGACGGTAGTTCGTTTCAAAAGCGTGTGCTCCTCATTTGTAAGAACAATTCGAGTGGGGTGTTTTATAAGCGTGCTCTCCAAACGGCAGAGCTTGAAATCGAGACGATCGATAATCTGCTTGAAGTTGAAAATGTTCTCGCCGAGCGTCCTGCCAAGGTGCTGGTGCACGCACTCGAGGGATTCGAACGCAACCAAACAACACAATTCCACCATCGCTTCTGCATGAAGCCCGTTGCAGCGACAATGCATCGCTTTATGATTTACCGAGGCACCAACATGCGCGCTGTGGCATTCTCACTTGATTTGGGAATGCAAAAAGGCATTTCCCAAGAGAGGGCCGCACATTCGCTTGGTTTCGCAGTCCGAATGTGTCTTGAGGCAGGACAGAACCGCGATAGCCTCCAAGAGCAAGGACTAGGAATTGCGACCTCCGGTAGGAAAGATCTCTCAGCCGAGGAGGTAGGTTTGGTTGAGCGAGTCTTTAAGGCGTTTCCAAACGATCCGCTCATTCGTGTTGCTTACGCGCGCATTCTTGCTGCGAAGGGAGAGCACTCAAGTGCAGTTGAACTGAGTCGAAGAACACTCCTCGCAGAACCATACAACGTGCGTGCCATGACAGTTCTTGGGGAGATAGAGGCCAAAGTTGGAGAATTAGACCTGGCTCTTAAACTCCTTAAAAAGGCAGATGAGTTGGCCGGAGGTAATCCTCAAAGGTTGGCAACGCTCGCGGAGGTATCGATTCAAAAGGGGCTCTATAACGATGCGAAAAATTATCTACTGAGTGGATTGCGTCTATTTCCAGAGTTTGCTCCGCTCCGAAATGAACTCATAAAGATTCCACTCGCTGCAGCTGAATTTAAAGAGGTTTTGCAGCTCATGAGTAACGCGGTTGGAGAAGAAGAACTTGTCGCATTCGCCGGGAGTGCCTCCAAGCCTTTGGTTTTAATGCGGCAGTTTCCTGTTTTGTCTGAATTCATAAATGTGGGAGTCGAGACGTTATCCCAAAAATCTCACAAGTGTGCTTTCTTGTTCAGGGTCGCAATTGAGCTTAAAGAAATGGGTGCAAAAAGTGAAGCTGTCGCGCAGCTACGACGTTGTCTTGAGCTCGATCCCAAATTTCCAGGCGCTGGTGATATGCTTATCAAGATTCAGACAAATCTTGCAGCCTGAGAAAAAATTCCCCAATTCTTTCGTCTTTTGACAAGCGATGCATCTCCTGCGCGGAAATATTTTTCGCATGGTGTCAGACTCTCCATGAGAAGGGGAGTGCATGGGAGTTCGCGTTAACACGGGGTCTGGCATCGATCCTGGCTTGGTCAACAAGTTGATTGAGCTTGAGCGTCAGCCCATTAAACAACTTGAAAATCGAAAAAAGACTGTCGAGGAAGACAGAAAAGGCTTCCGCGACTTCGCACAGCTTGTTTCCACGCTCGGTACTTCTCTGAATTCACTCCGCAATCCGTCAGACTTTCGCAAACTTAAATTAGAAAGTAGCAATCCAGATTTGGTGGAAGGAACTGTCGACAATGCGGCACTTCCCGGAAACTACGAAATCGAAATTCGCCATCTCGCCAAAACACAAAAGCTTCTGACGGAAGGTTTTCCCGACAAGGATTCTACCCCTGTTGGCTTTGGCTATATGACAATTGAACTCGATGATGGAAAAACCTTTGATATTGACGTAGATCCTGATGCCTCCACTCTCCAAGATGTTGCCAAGCAAATCAATGAAATGAGCGCGGGTTGCAAAGCAATTGTCCTGAACACGAAAGAAACCCTTCAAGATCCGGAAGCAGACAGCTTTAGGTTGCTGGTGATTTCTGAGAAATCTGGAAAAGCAGGGAAAGTTTACATTGATCCTGACACCACTTACCTCGAATTTAAAGAACAGATGAGTGGTCGCAATCTTGAGATGTTGTTTGAAGATGTCATGGTTTTTGATGAAGACAACACAGTTGAAGGCCTGATTCCCGGATTGGTTATCAATGCAAAACGAGCAGAGCCAGGAACCAAAGTGACTCTCAAAATTGATTTCGACGCCGAAAAAACGTTTGAGTCAATTAACAACTTTGTAGAGGCCTACAATAGCGTCTCGGATTTCATCGACAAGCAGTTTCAGATCAACCCACAGACCAATAAAGCGGGCTCATTGTCCAAAGACTCAACGCTGAAACAATTGCAGCGTAATCTGCAGTCAGCGCTACAATATCAGGGAAATGGCAAGTTTCGGACCCTTTCACAAATTGGAATTACAAGTGATCCGAAATCGGGGACTCTGAAAATTGACGCCGCTAAAGTGAAGCAGGCTTTGGCCGAAGATTATGACGGTGTTGCTGAGCTCTTTGTTCAAACGGAAAGGGGCGCAGGCTTTGGCACTCGAATGAGCGACGCAGTCCGGAATGCTCAAAATCAGCAGACCGGCGTGTTGGGTTCAAAGGACCGCGAATACAAGCGTACTTTGGAATCATTCGATGACGATATTGTTCGGAAGGAGCGAGCAGCCTCGCAACGCGCCGAAGGTATCAAGCGAAAGTTTGCGGCTTTGGAAGGCTTGATCAACGGAATGAATTCGCAGGGACAGGCTATTGCCGCGCGACTGGGAGTTCCATCGGGGCCAATGCCGGGGCTGAGCTAAGGCAACAGTAGTTGTGGACTGGTAAGTGCAGGGAGAGTGAGCGTCTATGCAGAACAACCCGTACAGAGCGTATCAGAAAACTCAGGTGACGACCGCGAAGCCTGAGAAGATTTTGTTGATGCTCTATGAGGGAGCCATCAAATTTACAAAGATGGCTATCCTGCGCATGCGCGAAAAAAATGTCGGCGAAAAGGGCAAGTTCATAAGCAAAACTCTCGCTATTATCTCAGAGCTCATGAACACGCTCGATCATGAAAAAGGAGGTCAGATTGCCTCCGACCTCGAGAATCTTTACATGTTCATGATGGACAAGCTCATTGAAGCAAACATGAACAACAAAATTGAAGACCTCGAAACGGTGGAGAGACTTCTCACAACTCTCTACACAGCTTGGCAGGATGTTGTGAATAATCCGCGCCCCGATGGTGTACCGAGTCCAACGCTTCAACCCGAACTCACCGCACTTTATCAACAGGCGCAGGCTGCACCGAAGTCGCAGCGCTGATTGCGGAATTCAAACATTACGTCAGAGCATGCGAAAAAGGGGCCAGCTCGGCCCCTTTTTTAGTGAAGTAAAATCCTAAAATCTGCTTTTCTTGGGTATTTTAACCATCTGTTAATATTCACCTTAAAAGAGCTTATTAATAAAAATTAAACTTGATAGAGAAATCTTCCGATCATTTAGCGTTATGATTGGGGGTTATATGAAACGTTTGTTTCATCGAGGTTGCTCTGCGAAAATCGGTGTGGCTCTGTTGGTTACAGCCATGGGCGCATGTAATGCGAAAAGCGGCGATTCGAACACCGTCCTCGTTAAACCTGCGGGCGGAAAGCCCACTCTTAAGGCTGTGACTCAAGCCGATGCCAAGGTTACATCGAATCGACCCAAAGCTCTCACGACTCAAGAAGCTTTAAAATTTATAAAGGACAACTGTGGTGAATGTCATTCCCCTGGGAAGCCACTCTACGCGGCATGGGGATTACCGGAAGAAGATGTGCTTCTGAAGGATGTCACTTGGCTCGAGGGGAATGCTCTCAGCCAAACAGCATATCAAGCTATGGTGAACAAACTCGTTATCATGGAAAAGAAGATTGATGACCTCGGAAAGCCTCCCTCAGCAATGCCACCGGAATTCAAGTCGGAAGCTGAAAGCAAAAAGCTTGGCAGCATGGTGGCCTGGTTCCAGGATACGTTCCCAGCGGCAGTAAAAGAGGCTCATGTTCGCTTTGGTGACGATGCTCCGTTTCGCGCAGTCATTCAAGTTGATCTCTCGTACAAGTGCAACAAACTCGTCAGTGGACAAGTTTTTCAATCGCGTTTTGCGGGTAAGGCGTTGGGATCTGAGTCATACGCAGTGGATGCAAACCTTCTGAGCGATGAAGAAAAAGCTGCACCAGCCAACGAAAATATTCGCAAAAAGGTTGTTGATGGATTTCTTGCAAACGAAACATATCGCAAAAAATTCGAGGACTACGCGATTGGTTCCTTGGCAAGGCGGATTGCGAACTCTGGCGACATTGAACGAAAGGGCGCTTCTGCTCAGCCCGCAGTTAATTTAGCAGCTCGTACTGACCTGCAACAAGAATTCAGTCAGCTTGTAAAAAAATATTACAAAAACGTGAGCTATCCGCAGATTTTTCTATTGAACAAAGTGATGGTGACGTCCAACACCGCCCCTTTGTACAGTGTTGCCCAGAGCGGCGAAAACTGTGCCATTCCTGCAGCAAACACCTGGGCAGAGTGCACACTCTCGGAAAAGCGTGCCAATTTTTTTGGGACACGTGGATTTCTATTATCAAAACCAACATCAATGTTTGAGAACAACAACAACTACGGACGGGGTGGCGACACATTTTCAACCATCTTTGGTGAAGTGCTGATGGCCAACACAGATGGTGTTTCTGGGGAAGCTCCCAAGCCCATCCCCGAATGCTTGAACGTCACAAAAGATAAACGCTGGAAGTATAAAAAAATAGGCGAGAAGGAAGGTATTGCTGCATGGGGTGCAATTGCGATTCCGTTTTACGGGCGTGTTTGCCAGGGGTGTCACTTGAACCGGCACCTCGCGGCAGCCTCGGTTGTGTTCAGGCCCTTTGGGTTGGCAGGTGAAGTTATCACGCCCGATGCCATAACGGATGCTCCTGGAAACCGGGCTCCGGTGGCTCCATATAACTCAGTCATTCAGCTTCGTTCAGCGCCAGCAGAGCAAAAGTTTCAGGTTTACCATACCGATGCCACCGCGTCTGTGTTTCAGCCTGTTGATCAAAAGTTCTACCGAGATCTGCTTGAAGAATTAAACAATCCAGAGGCAACCTGCTTTCCAGATGCCCGCGATCCACAAAACAAAGAGAAGGCTGTTAAGGCTAATTCAATCGCAAAATATGCAGAGACACACATATATCAAAACGATTCGAAGGAATCGAGAGTCCGCGGAACGGCCGCTGTGCGCGGTTTGAATCGTTTCTTACCAAGTGTTTTTCTGAACAATAAAGCCACAAACTTGGAAGTGATCTCGGCGGTGAATTCTGCCTTCGAAAACAACGAAGGCAAACTTGAGCCAATGCTTCGCGCCTTTTTCTCAACCGAAACATTTGCGTGTTCCGCAGATTGATTTGCATGGGGGTATATGAATGAAGGTTTATGGTTTGCAATTTGCAGTTCTCACTCTCCTAAGCACTGGGCTTGGCGCTTGTTCAGGCATAACTTCGATGAGCGGCACAAGCAGTTCATCAGGCGGCAGCGGAACGGTAAAGATTGAAAAGAATCCAGTCAACGCAGAGGCTATTGCTGGATCGAAAGATCTTTTGAGTCAGAAAATCTCGAAAGAAAACAAATTCAAAGGCGTTCAGGGTTTTTTGGTCAAAGACTCTGAGCGGCTGCGTGCCACGATCAACGAATGCCTCGATGCAAATCTCTTAGTTGTGCAAGCGGGTATGATTCAAGGAGCCGCTGCAGTTCCAGCAACTGGTCGCAAAGCAATTTTGCCACAAACCATTCAAGTAGGTGGTGCGGACATTGTGGAGCGCTTTGCTGATGATCTTTACAATCCACTGAAAACGGGTCGCGCCGAAACTGCGGCAGGAACACTTTCATTAGAGTACCTTGGCGCGCTCGCGACAGTTGCTGACGTTGTTGCATGGAATTGTGATTTTGCGAATCCTGCGGCTCGTTGCAATTGTGGCACTGAGGAAGGAGCGAAGAAAATTCTTCAGCGCTGTATTCCGAGCTACCCAGATTCGCAAATTGCAGAAGTGGCAAAAAGCTTTGCAGCAAGTTGCAGTGTTGCAGATGTGGCTAAGAAGCGCGAAGCGCTTGCGGCCTTTCTTTCATCGTCCACGTTTGCTGAAGCACGCTGAATAAAAATTCAAAAATCTGATTTTTGGGAGTTAGAATATGAGTCAATTCAATCGCAGACAACTTCTTCGCAATGCAATTTTAGGTGGCCTTGGCTATGGTGCCATGGCTGGGTTGAGCAAATATGGCCTCGCGGCTGGCCTGAATGGCTGGTACGAAAAATTCCGTGCTGCAAATCCATGGTCTGAGGGAATGGACGCTATCAGTGTGTTAACTGACGCGCTTCAAGGCGGACCATCGATGCTCTTTGTTTCGGAAGCGATGGCCCAAGGTGCTGCCGACTTGGCGTTCCTCGATATTTTTATGTCAACCTCGGCCGATCCTCGTAACTATTTGAACCTCTCAGGTCTTGGGAATGCAAACAACCCACTACAAACTTTAAATTTCGGAACAATGAATCCATGGATCACTGCAAATCTAATTCAAACTGACGAACGCTTTGCAGCTTCCAAAGTTAATAAGTTTTTTACCGAAATGGTTCTGACGGGTCGATATAAAATGGCCGAAAACGGTGCAGCAACGACCTTGCCAGGTTTTGAATCTTTGGTGAGTGCGGCAGGTTCACCCATCGATCCAAGCAAAATAGCATTCGCTTCATTTGTCAGTTACGCGGGAACGGGAGTTCATCAACAGGGTGCAACCGCACAGGGTTCCATTGCTCACCTCATTCAGGCGAATGCTCAAATGAGCCCAATTGGCGTTGCTGCGTTTGGTTCGGTATCGGTGATAGGCAGTGGCGGCACAACGCTAGCCGCTGGAAAATCGTCCGCTAATTTCGTAAACACTCTCGATGCGCTCATCAGCAAAAGCTATGTGGACAAGGATAATAAGGGTGCCGCGAATAGGAGTAACCCGTTCGACGCGCTGAATGGCAACCCTCAGGCCATAGCATTGCGGGCACGCTGGCTTGAGAATCTCGAGAACATTCAAAAAGAAGTTCAGAGTCTCAAATCTGGATACGCGACTTTAGGGCAGGGAATGTTCAATGCCTTTGGAAACATAAATATCGACCGCGCGGCGTCTATCGCTGTTGCTGCCAAATTGGCAGGATCCAAACTTGGCACTGTTGCAACCGTTGGCTTGAATTCTTTCGACTTTCATCAGCCTGATGCTAACCGTGCGCCAAATGGCAACATGGGAAATATGGTGACTTGCACGATGGAGGCTGCAATTGGCCTTAATGTGTGGGCAAAAACTTTGATAGAAAAGAAAATGGATGGCATCGCTTTTATCCGCACATGCTCTGGGCGGAATGCGAATTGGGTGAACGATAGTTCAACTGTCAGTAGCATCGCAATTATTGTGAAAGGATCCGGTGGCGGTGTTATCAATTCAATCGCAAACGCCTACTACGGCCCAGCGAGCGCGACAAATTACGTCGATGAGTCATCGATGTCTTGGAGCGAGAATGTTCTCGGTATGCCAGCGGGTACGAAGAACGCAAACATTATCGATGGCACAATTGCACAAACTGTTGTCAACGCAATTGGTAAAGAGCTCACGATGTCTCCAGCGGCACGCCTTGGCAAACTAAATCGCTCGTGAGGAGCATTTAAATGATTCGAATGGTCGCCAATTTGAAGATGGGGTTTTGCTTAGGAGCCATGACTACATTGCTGCTTGGCTGCAGCAATGTAGTCAAAGTGTCTGGTGCACAGGAAGTTAAAAACTTCACCTTTAAATCATTTCAAGATGCTGCCGCGGCGGGAACATTCACTCAGAACCTAGCACTCACTCAATCAATCCAAGATGAACTCAAGGAACCTTTGAAATTAGTGTCTCATTTGGACAAAAATAGGATTGTTTTTGCGAGCCAATCAGGAAAGTCAATTATTTACGACACGGTCGCCGGTTCCCTCAAAGTTGTCTCTGCGTCACTTCCAGTGACTTCGAAGGATGGATGGACAGTTGCGATAGGAGAGAACGAATTTTGGGGAATAGGCGGCGGAAAGCTTTTTTACAGGGGAAGCGCTGCATCTGATTCCGCCAAAATGGAAGACAATCTAGAAAACATACTTGATGCGGCAGATGCACCTCTCAAGCCTATCGCGGTTTCAACAACTGATCTCATAGGGCTTTCGGGGAATCGCCTTGTGTGGCTGACAACTGTTCCGCAGTTGCGCAGAGAGCTGTTTCTGCAGCTCGATACATCATCGCTCGCCAACTATTCTCCCGAAAACGTCAGTGGTGCGGGTGTCATTCAGGGACGGGGTGTTTGGCTCCAGGTTGCAGATTATTTGATTTACATTCTCAAAGACAGCGCAGGGCGCTATTATCCCGAGAAGAGTCGTTTGCCTGAATTTAAATCGGGATCAGGAAAGATTTCAGTTTCGCGCATGTCAGGGACTTTTAGCTCAGATGACAGGGCGGTTATCTCTCCTCAGGGCGTGTTAGCTCTCATGAGCGGAAACAGTGTTTTTATGTCTGGAAGCTCTGCAAGTAAGCCAGTCAGCGAAAAAGAGTCCGATAAAAATCCGGAGAAGGATATTCAAGATCCAGTTGTTTCACTTCCAAAAGATCCTGTTGTGGTTGTGTCACTCGAAGAATTGAGAAAGCAATACAATGATAAATATAAGGCTATTTTTGACGCGAGTTGTGTTGCTTGTCACAGTCCTAGAGCTTCTAAATTAAATACTTTCGAAAGTGTAAAGCTATACGCAGACGACGCGAGTGGTAGGGTAAAGAGCGGCAATATGCCACGCGGTGGGAGTCTTGGAGCTAACAAAAATGATGTCACTTTATTTCTCGAAAACCTTGCGAAGCTTCCCTAATTAACCGTTCGGGTTGCTTTTCTCGACACTGTCGGTGGTTTGCGACTTGTTGCCGTCTTTCTTGCGTTCGCTAGGCTTTTTTTCTTTTTCGAAGCGATAAATGTATTCGCCCGGTTGCACGTAGCCGAACTCTTCTTTCAGATAGCGTACCTGATCTGTGGAGCTTGTTTTAAGAAGATGTATTTTTTCTTCCAGCAGCTGATTTTCGATTTTGAGCCGCATATTCACATCAAGCAGCACGTTTCTTTTTTGAACGAGCTCAACGTAATTTGAAATGCCAGATTGTCCTGAAGCCATCGACATGAGCAACGCCCACAACGCAACCACCAATGTCCAGCGGACTGTGGTTTGAAATCGTCGGGAGGTGAGTTGTCCATCGAGTAAGGCCATACCGCGCGTTCCAATGTCTGGTTTAAGTTTTGAGTCACGCAATGCCACTCCCCATAAGAGGAGGCACACGTGCTACTGAAGGAATGTTAACATGCGTCGGGAAAGGGCAAGTGTCAGGTGCTAGGCATTGATTTGCCGACAATCGACTGACGGTTGCGTTCGATGAATGTGAGAAGAAGCGTCACTGCTGCCGGGGTAATGCCACTGATCCGCGACGCTTGTCCGAGGGTGCTCGGAGAATGTTTTCGGAGTTTTTCAACAACTTCGCGGGATAGGCCAGAAATGCTTTCATAGGCGAGTTCACGCGGAATCCAAACGGCATCGAGTTTTTGCAAACGGTCGGCGAGATTTTCTTCGCGTTTGATGTAGCCATCGTATTTCGTTTCAATTTCAATGGAACGCAAAACCCGATGTCCTAAACTTAAGTCTACCAGGCCTGCAGCGCACATTCTCAAAATATCCACTTCCGGACGCTTCAGATAAGCATCCAAGCTCGATGATGTGTTTGCGAGTTCAGGCAAACCAGCCTCCTGCAAACGTTGGTTGGTTTCGGGGGTTGGATTCAGCCAGGTTAACTTCAGACGCGCACGCTCTTCGCAGATTTTATCCTGCCTGTCTTTGAGTTCATCGTGTTCGCTATCGCTAATCAATCCAAGCTTCCAAGCGTAGCTGCGCAGCCGTGAATCGGCATTGTCTTCGCGAAGTTTGAGTCGATTTTCTGCACGACTTGTGAACATGCGGTAAGGCTCTTGAGTTCCGAGTGTTGTGAGATCGTCGACCATCACACCAATATAGCTTTCCTGTCGGCTAGGGACGAAAGGTTCCTTGCCCTTCACACGCAAGGCTGCGTTAATCCCTGCAATGAGGCCCTGTGCCGCTGCTTCTTCGTATCCTGTGGTGCCGTTGATTTGCCCAGCAAAATATAAATTCTGCAGAGCTTTAGCTTCGAGTGTGGGATGCAGCTCAGTGGGTTGGATATAATCGTATTCAATGGCGTAACCCGGTTTCATGATCACAGCTTTTTCAAATCCTGGGATTGTTCTAAGAAACTTCTCCTGAACATCCACCGGTAAGCTTGTTGAAATTCCATTCGGATAAATTTCGTGCGTATCGTAGCCTTCGGGTTCGATGAAGATTTGGTGTGAAAGTTTGTCAGGAAACTTAACAACTTTATCTTCGATGCTCGGGCAATAGCGAGGTCCAATCCCCGTAATGATTCCGCTGTAAAGTGGCGAAAGGTGCATGTGCTCGCGAATAACCCGATGGGTATCTTCGGTTGTGTAGGTAATGTAACAGGGTAAAAGTTTTTGCGAGATACTTTTTGTGCGCAAGCTAAAAGGGACAAAATCGGGATCGGAGTCTTGTCGTTCGAGCTTAGAAAAATCAATGCTCCGCGCATCGAGGCGCGGAGTTGTACCGGTTTTCATGCGGCCCATTTTGAAGCCGAATGTTTTCAGTGCTTCGGCAAGTTCGATGCTTGCGGGTTCACCAACACGACCAGCAGTAATGCGTCTGTCGCCAATGTGGATGAGACCATTGAGGAAAGTTCCCGTTGTAATCACCACACAGCGACTCATCAACTGCTGATCGAGATTGGTTTTTACGCCGACAACAGAATCTTTTTCAATCAACAGGCTCGCCACAGTGTCTTGATGCAGATCTAGGTTGGTAGTGTTTTCGCAAACTTTGCGCATGTAATTGCGATAAAGTTCCATGTCGGCCTGTGCCCGAGAGCTCCAGATGGCTGGTCCTTTGGAACGGTTCAAAATACGAAATTGGATTCCAGCGGCGTCGATGGCTGATCCCATTTCTCCGCCAAGGGCGTCGATTTCTTTGACAAGATGACCTTTGGCCGTGCCACCAATCGCAGGATTACAAGACATCTGACCAATGCGATCGATGCTGATTGTGAGAAGACAGGTGCGCAATCCCATGCGCGCGCTTGCCAATGCAGCTTCTATTCCGGCGTGTCCGCCACCCACAACAACAACGTCGTATTCAAGTGAACGCATCAGAGACTCCCAGAATTCACATTCTCACAGCTTTCCGAGGCAAACCTCGGTGAGTGCATGAAAAGGGGTCTAGTGATTCAAGCGACTTTATTCAAGATTTTTCTGTCGCACCTCTGCCAAACGGGTGCGATTCGAAAGTTGTAGGAAAAACGCATGCGACCAGGCCAGGGGTACCACCCAGGTGGGGGTACTCGAAGCAGGGTCGATCTGTTCAGGAAGATACCCAAGGGGTGTTGAGGCTGCTGCAGCCTGACGCAGGGCCAGCTTCATCACGTCAAGGGCCTGTGCTGATGGGAGAATTTCTTGTGCACCCAGGGCGAACCAAAGTCCGACAAGGGGCCAGCAGCCTCCACCTCGGTAGGTGTCATCCACATATCGCCTGAATCCGACTCCATGCTGCAGTGCCGACTTTAGGCTTTGATACATTCCAGCTCGCTGTTCATTGCTGAGTGGAAACTCCGAGACGGGCATCAGGCACGAAAGCAAACTTGCATCGGCAGTGAAGTCGAGGAGGCCTTGTGGTGAACGGGTTCGAGCCGGCCAGGGGTGAAGCGGACTGAAATGACCCTGTGCCAAACGAGCAGCCTCAGCAGCAGCTTTTTGATAATGTTGGGCAGCTGCGTCGGTGAGTGCATGGTCCATGCCACGTTGTAAGGCGCCAAACGCCGCCACCAATGCAAAAAAATGCTGGCCTTCACGTTCTTCCCAGAGATCAAACCCGCTGAGGGCTGTGCTTGGAGAGGTGACAAGCTCCTGTGCCATGGCTGTCAGCATCGTATTGAGCTTACGTCGCAGCTCCGAACGGAGCGGCTCCTGCAACCCCGGAGCATTGAGTAATGCAATCCAGAGGAGACACACGAGCGGCCGCTGATCGGGTTGGCGGTAACACCAGCTCGGCGCAGGTTGAGCTGCATCGGTGTAGCGTTGTTCGAAGTCATCGGCCTCGCCCAAAGCCTTGGCAAGAAAATGAGCTATGCGCGCAGCGCGTTCACCCTGGCCACACTCCATGAGGGCAAGACCCGTGAAGGCTGCATCGCGCGGCCACACGAAACCGTATCCTCCGCTGTAGCGCATATCCCAGTCACACTCGGCAGAGGCCAGCAACGCACCATTGGGTGAGGTCAACGCATCGAGCACTCGCAGCGAGAGTGATGAGTGGTGTTTGTTTTGGTGAGTTGAGTGATGATCGATAAAGAATTCATGATCGGGAATATCGATTGCGGTCTGTTTCAAAAGCGGCTTTCCAAGCTCTGAGCTAGTCCCGAAATTTCTGTTAAGCTCAAGCCCCTCTGCAATTGCAGAATTCAGCGTCATTCGAATGGTAAATGGATGCTTCCAACGCATGACGGGAGATAAAGCGACGGCAGCGCAACGCCCCATTTCAATCGCGCGGAAGGCACCTGGGTGATTGATGAACGACTGTACGAGTTGTCCCAAGCTGTGTTGGGAATCGATTTGAACGGCGCCGGTTTGTTTGAATTCGCTTCCTGAAGTGCCTTGCAGTGTCAGGGTGTATGGATCGGAATCACTCCGAATGACGTTTGCTCCGCCGATGGCCCGTACGCATTGAAACTGACTGCGACGGCCTGCAATTTCAGGAGCCATCAAAAACCACAAACGAGTATTGCGAATTGTGCTTTGCTCGTGAGCATCGATGACATAGCTGTGTTCGAGAGTCTTTTCATCGATGAGCTTGGCTTCCATTCTCACCCGAAGTCCACGCGCCTCAGGGTGATGCACATGCCATTGAATTTGCAGATGCTCGAGAGGAGTGAGCCAATTAAAAGCGATCTGATCTCGTTCGGGGTCGAGCCAAATGGCCTGTTCGCCCTGCACAAGCCCCATAATGAAAAATCGGAGCTGATTGTGAAACGCATCTTTCCGAGGCCAACACCAAGATTTCAACTGACCGTCGAATTCGTAGGCTGCCAATGAAGAATGCGTCGCAAGCAGCGCACTGTACATGGTGAGGCTCATGCGCGGTGGAGGCGGTGAGAAGATTTTTGGTATACATCAACACAACGACGAGCCGACGTCTCCCACGTAAAACGATCAATTTCACGCGCGCCGTGTCGTTGAAGTTCATGACGCAACTTAGGACGGCGCACAAGCCCAACGATGCGATCGGCCATGAGTTCGGTGTCCCAGAAATCTACCTTGAGCGCGTGCATGAGACATTCTGCGACGCCTGACTGTTTTGAGATGATTATTGGAATGCGCTGCGCCATTGCTTCGAGCGCTACGATACCAAAGGGCTCCGAAACGCTCGGCATAACGAAAACATCAGAATCGGCCAGAAGAGTCTCAACCTTTTTCGCAGACTGGAATCCGTGGAACGTGAATTTTTCGAGAACACCCAATTCCCATGCAAGCTGTCGCATGGAGGGGAGGAGGTCACCAGTTCCAATGACCTGAAAACGTAAGTTGGGTTGCAACTGGAGTGCCCTATGCGCAGCCTGAACAAAATACGCAGGACCTTTTTGGTAGGTGACGCGACCGACAAACGAGATTAGAGCCTCGTGTGGTTTCTCTTCGTTCGATGTCGTTTGGTGCGTGAAGCTCGATTCGAGTTCGTTGTTGTTCTTTCCATGCGCCAAATTCGAAGCATTGTAGACAACATCAATCTTTTCGCCGGACACTCCATAATGGTCCATGAGAACACGGCGAGTGAGGTTTGAAACAGCAACGAGGCGATCGGCTAAATGGAAGCCCATGCGCTCGAGTGATTGAATTTTTTGATTGCCATGCTGGCCCGCGCGATCGAATTCTGTGGAGTGAACATGCAGCACTACGGGAAGAGTTGAAGTTTTCTTCAATTGTGCAAGAGCCTTCAGGCTCATCCAGTCGTGAGCGTGAACTACATCAAACAAATTTGCATGTGGGCCGCGGACAACATCATTGGCCAAGAACGAGAGAATTTCGGTTTGTTCCGAAACATCGCTGCGCATGGGCGTCCATGATTCTTGAAATTCAGAATGCAAAGCACCAGCTCTGCTTCGCACAAGAATTTGGTATTCAATCAGTCGAGAGCGCAGTGTTTGCTTCTCTTCGGTCGAAAGAGACAACGACTCGATGTTGGCAGTGTCGTAGTGACTTAAGAGTTTGGAAATTGTGTTTGGATCGCTGATGTCCACAGACGCGCCTGCGCGTCCTGCCGAAAGCACCGCCGACAAAGCATGCGATTTTTGCAAACTCTCCGATACAAAAGTGTTGTCGATTGGTCGCGTCAGCCGCTGTGGTTGAAACGGATGTTCAGGACTCACGATTGTTAAATGAGGATTGAGTTCTTCAATCTTCTCAGCAGTTTCGTGAGGGAAATGTGGGAGCACAAGAGCAATCTGGTGACCGATTTTGGTCAGGCCAGAGACGAGCCCTTCTGTGGCAGTTGCCAAGCCACCGGAAATTAGAGGAGGGAATTCCCATCCGATCATCAGAATCTTCATCACACCACCACCACGAGCAGTTAGGAATAGGGCGTTGAAAAGCGAATTTTCATTTGGAATCTTTTACCGAAAAGGCCTATCGTGCGACAAGTTGCAGATCAAGAGCTTCCGGAAAAATCCGAGTCGAAGGAGTGACACGTAATCCAAGTGATAACATGCACGGTTGGTCAGGATTGAAAATACATTCATAAAGATAAGCATTCTCGTGACCACCTCCGCGGAATTGAAGATCAAGAGTTGGTCCTTTTCCTTGTGCAGGAATGAGCTGAACGTCGAGCCATTCATGCGGAAGGTTTGTTCGGATTGTTGCACGCACAGTTATAGGCTCACCAACAAATGCAGCACCTTTGGGTGTCATGTCTATCGATTGAATTTCAAGTTTGTTCCATTGTGCGCGCAGTTGTCCAAGATTCTTTTCGTGTTCGTTGAGATTCTTGAGCGCCTCTGGTGCGTTCAAGCCGCGCTCTGCAGCATTTGCAATCGCAGGCAAATAGGCTGTGTTGAAATAATCAAGGACCATACGCTGCGCGCTAAAAGCAGGAGCATAACGCACAACGGAGCTTTTCATCTTCTTGATCCATTCACTCGGAACGGGCGCGTTGTAGTACAACGGTGCCATTTCATGCTCGAGCAAGTCGTAGAGCATTTCACTTTCACGCTCGTCGCGGCTGTCATCGCTTGAGTGACCGTCTCGATTTCCAATAGCCCATCCAGCGTCATCATGGTGAGCTTCATCCCACCATCCATCGAGTACTGAAAAGTGTAGGCCACCATTTAGAGCAACCTTCATGCCGCTGGTTCCCGATGCTTCAAGCGTCCGAACGGGAGTATTGAGCCAAACATCCACGCCTCGCACTAAGCGATGTGCGAGATTCATGTCATAATTTTCAACGAACAAAACTCGGTTCGAGAGTTTCTCGCGCTCAATGATCCGGACAACCTGTTGAATGATTTCCTTGCCATGATTGTCGTTTGGATGTGCCTTTCCAGCGATCAATATTTGCACAGGCCGATTTGGGTCGTTGAGAATCTTTTTGAGTCTTTCGATGTTGCGGAACATGAGCGTGCCGCGCTTGTAGGCAACGAATCGACGCGCAAAACCAATTGTTAAGGTCTGTGGCCTGAGGGTTTGTCGCAATTCGGCGAGCGCATGCGGAGACATGCGTTCGCTGTTGCTCATGCACTTAAGCACGCTCGAAATAAGGCGACTCTTGCGCAGAAGGTGAACGTCCCACATTTCGGAATCTGGGATATTCCAAATTCGTTCCCAAGTTTCTGGATTTTCGAGGTGCGTATCCCAGCCTCTGCCCAAATACATGTCACACAAATCTGCAAGCTCATTCGACATCCAGGTGCGTGTGTGTACTCCATTTGTAACGTGGTGAACTGGTACCTCATGCTCGGAAAGGTGTGGCCACAAACTCTTCCAAATATGGCGGGAAACTTCACCGTGAAGCGCACTGACCCCGTTGCGGAAGTGAGAACTGCGGAGTGCAAAGACTGGCATTGAGAATTCTTGTGTGTGTTCAGGATGCTTGCCTAAAGCGTAGAATTCATCGTCAGGCAATCCGTAGAGCTCGTTCGTGGAGCCCATATGGTGCTTCACTTTGTCGATTGGAAAACTGTCGTTGCCAGCTGGAAGGGGCGTATGCACGGTAAAAATTTGAGTTGATCGAACCTGATGCAAAGCTTGCTGCCAACTCAAACCGCGCGCCACAGCCTGTTCAACACGCGCTAGAGTGAGAAAAGCGGAGTGACCTTCATTGAGGTGATAAATGTCGGGCGAAATTCCCATGTGTTTGAGCGCTTTGACGCCGCCAATACCCAGAAGAATTTCTTGGCGCAAACGCAGATCCTGGCCACCAGCATAAAGGCGGCTTGTGATGTTGCGCGCTTCTTGTGAGTTCTGTGTCAGGTTGGTGTCAAGCAGATAAAGAGGAATGCGGCCTACGGCAAGTCGCCACACCTGCACATGTATCTTCTCGGTCGAGATTGTCATTTGAAATGTTATTGCATTGCCTTGCGCGTCGCGCACGAGTTCCATGGGCATGAAAAATGGATCGTTGGCAGAGTAGTGCTCTCGTTGCCAGCCGTCTTTGCCAATGCTTTGGTTGAAGTATCCTTCGTTGTAAAAAAGTCCGACACCCACGAGCGGTAATGCAAGATCACTTGCTGTTTTAAGATGGTCGCCCGCAAGAACTCCCAATCCACCGCTGTACAACGGGATGCTTTCGTGTAGTCCGAATTCCATTGAAAAATACGCAATGCCATTGGTTTTGCATGCAGCAACTTCGGGGTGTGCTGGATTGTTGGTGGCAAGCATTGAGTCAAATGAGCTCTTCACTCGGGCGAGGTGATCGACAAATCCTTGGTCGGCAGCCAAGCGTTCGAGCTGATCGCCCGCAAGGTTGTTCAAGAGGAGAAGCGGGCAGGGGCCACTTTGTTCGTAGGCAACAGGATCGATTCTGCGGAACAGATTCACCGCATCCACATTCCACGACCACCAGACGTTGCGAGCGATGGTCCAAAGAGGTTCAAGAACTGCAGGTAACTGAGCTCTGACATGGATTTGCAGTACGTGGTTCATTGCGGCCACTCCCTTGCCCGTGTGCTTTGAAGGCACTTTTTTAGATCTTGCTAACTTTGGCAACGATGGTTGCAGTCATTGAGGGGAAGATCAAATGGCGAGAGTCAACAAGACTCGCATCAACCAAAAACTCTTGGTTGGATTTAAGGGATCTGTTTCAACCCATGCATTTAACAATGCAAAGAGTGCGAGTGCACGGCTTTGCGAGAGTCCACCCGACTTGAGTGCTTCTGATGTGTTTTCAACAAGTGCGTCCCGGAGAAGATCTGCCTCGTAGCGACGTCCTGCTTGGTCAGCCCATTGAGACAATTCTTGGAGTGATTGAGCTGCAATATTGAATTTCTGTTGGGACGCGAGACTCTCGACTGGGAAGATTTTCGGCGGTGACTTTAAATGAGCGCCAGTGAAGAGATTTTCCAAGAACAGCGCGTCTTCGCGTTCAAGTTGATCTCGTGCCGTTTTGAGTTTTTCCCAGGCAGGCAGGAGGATTTTTTGGCAACGGCTCGCAATGGTCGATGGAAGAGCATTCGCTCGCGCAGTGGTAAGAACAAAGACACACTCAGCCTGCGGTTCTTCGAGGGTTTTAAGAAGCGAGTTAGCGCTTTGATTGTTCATGCGTTCGGCGCGCTCAATCAATAAGAACCGCCGACGTGCGAAAGTCGCAGGGTAGAGCGAGCGTTCTCGAAAAAGCTCAACATCATCCTTACGAAGAATGGAACGATCTGGATCCGCACGGAGCAAATCGGGATGGCGAGTAAACGCCTCCCAAAATGATTCTGAGGAAGGTTTGTGTCCCGTTTCAAACAACGAGATGCCTGCAAGCTTAGCAAGCAGAATCTCTATCAATTCAATAGGGGTGGTTTCCGCCGCAAATGAGCGGCTCATGAAAAGATATGCGTGGTGCTGAGCACTCCCGAGTGATTGGTCGAGGAGGGGGGCAATGTTCTTCAAATTCATTGAACAATTGACCCGAAGTGTTTGCGCAGGGCATCGAGAATCCGTTTCTGCACCGTTTCAAGCGGACCGTTACCATCAATGAGTACTCGTTTGGGAACCCGGCCATCTGGATAGGGAGTTGACGAGGTTGTCAGTGCTTCAAATGCAGAGTGAAGTGAAGCATCTTTCAGAAGTTCTGTGTCAAGGCGATCGAGTTCTGTTCCAGGCCGGGCAGAGACCCGGCTCTGTGCGGTTTCGCTTGAAACTCTTAAAACAAACGTGAGATCGGGCTGGAGATCGCCAAGCACAGGAGCGGCGACTCGATCAATTTCTTGCTTGTCTAGCCCGCCTCGAAAACCCTGATAAATATAACTTGAGTCCAAGAAGCGATCGCAGATGATCCACTCGTTGCGCTTGAGAGCCGGACGGATGGTTTTCTCGATGTGCTGCGACCTGGCTGCCATCACGAGGAGCAGTTCGGTCCGGGGAGTGGGGATGTCGCCACTCTGGGGGACGCTCTTAAAAACCTTTCGAATGTCTTCAGCCAGGGGGGTGCCACCCGGCTCGCGCGTTTCAAGAACTGGGAAACCTTTGCCGCGTAGGTATCCGGCGAGCAAAGCACCTTGGGTGCTTTTTCCTGAGCCTTCGCCACCTTCGAATACAATAAAAGGCATAGGTGAGCTCCTTGCAGGGGGGCGAGCATGGGTTGAAAAACGTCAAGTCTCTGCCCGTGACACGGCGAGAGTCGATAGGTTACCATTTTGCACAGAGTGTCCATACGAACAATGGCTGTCCGAAAGTAACGCAGAAACCTCCAAAGGAGCTTCGCATGCGAGTGGATTTGCTCACTCTCTATGCTTTCTCCGACAAAGCACACGCCAAACAGCGCGAACTTTGGCGGGGCTTTCTGACACTGATTATGCCTGTTTTGCTGGAATGTGAGGCGAGTGAGTTTGAGCGGATGCTCGAATCGGCTCAGTGCCGTTCAGTGGAGCAAATGATTCAGTCTATCGACGAGCCCAAAACCGTGGGCGAGTTGATTTGGGCGGTCTCGGCCCAATTTGCTGACGTCCTTGGTTTCGAGCCAGAACTTGGGCTCTCTGCATTCTTAGACGTCTCTTTACCGACTCGTGTCCATGCTGTTGGTTTTTCTCATTCTCAGAACAAAGACAACTCAGTTGTTGGCCTTTGGTTGAAAGCCTTCCGCGACATTCAACAACGTCCAGAGTTTGTTGAAATCATCAACGAATGGAAGCGTGCCTTTGAAGTTTTCTTCGAAGACGAGGAAGCCGTTCTTGATGAAGAAGTCAGTGAATCGGCCGAAGCTGTGCAAGAGTCTCCAGAAATCGTTGAGCCATCTGCTGCAAGTGCGTCGGGTGGTGAGCCTCCCGCGGAGCGCAGAGCCCACAGGCGCCGCAAAACGGGTTAAACTAACCTGCATTCTTGGCCTAGAACTATTTATCGAACGGGGTGATAGAGGCTCTGCTCGTTGTGTTGTCGCTTTTTAAGTAAACAGATGGCTGGGCAGATTGCCAGGGCGACTTTACACTTTGCAGCGACTCACTGTGTCCGACAGCAAACATTGCTCCAATGGCGCAATGTTGCCAGATTTGGTTGACAACCGATTCTATGTTTTTCTGTTCAAAATAAATGAGCACGTTCCGGCAGAAGGCGACATCAAAATCCCTGGGGTAGATGTCGGGAATTTCGAGCAAATTCATTTGCTCAAACACAACATTCTCTCGAATGACATTCCTCACTCGAACCCAGTCTGCGATGTCACCACTGCCGGCTGAAAATGAAGTTGCTCGATATTCCTTTGGAATCTGTTCTTCGATTCTTGAACGCAGATAGACTCCATTTTTTGCACGACTGAGAACAGTTGAATCAATGTCGGTCGCCAAAATCTCAAAACTTTCATCTTTAAACAGGTGATGTTTGAGAAGGATCGAGAGAGTGTAGGGCTCTTCTCCACTCGAGCAGGCAACAGACCACACGTTTAAATGTTTTCGCCCTGAAAGGCGCCATCTCGGGATAAATTTTCGCAGTAAGTAATCGAAGTGTGCGGGTTCGCGGAACCAATCTGTTTTGTTGGTTGTGAGGGCATTGATAAACTTTTCCCATTCCGGATGCTGCACAGGAGTCTTTTGAAGGTAACTTCTGTATTCCGCGAATGTGCTGAGGCCTAAAGCCTTTATTCTTGGGCGAAGTCTCCCAATCAACAAATTTCGCTTGCTGTCGTTGAGAGAGATTCCAGCAGAACTTCTGAGTTTTTGAGCAAACCAATTGAAGTCTGCATCGCTCAACTCGAACTCTTCAAATGGGAAAATTTGCTCAGCATGCATAGACATAGGTTGGTTATTCAAAAATCACGAAAGCGTGAATCATTTTCCAGAGGAATATCCTCGGCACCAGCCGCCTTGCGCAAAATCTCTTCTCCATTACGACGTTGCTGACTATTTTTGGGGCGCTTTGAGCGTTGATCGTTCCTCGACTGAATGGCGTGAAGACGCGGCTTCACAACTGGCGCGGGAGCGGGATCAAAATCGATTTGTTTCATCGAGTCATGCTCATCATCTTCATTTTTCAAACGAGCCCGCATGGATGACGACTGACCACCCTTGACGATCGTGACGAGGTTGCGAACGATTCCCCGCAGACTCTCCGCCTGAGCCGACAATTCTTCGGCTGCGGCAGCGCACTCTTCGGAGCTGGCAGCTCCTTGTTGAGTCATTTGTTCCAATTGTCCCATTGCCTTGTTAATTTCTGTGATTCCCAGTGACTGTTCGTTGGATGCGCCGCTGATTTCACCAGCCATGCGTGAGACGTTCGAGGAATTCTCAACCAGTTCATGCAGAACAACTCCACACTGCGCTGCAATCGATGAACCGAGTTCAACCTTCTCGCGCCCAGTAGCAATCAGTTTTTCCACTTTTTGCTGAGTTTCATGAACAATTGTCTCAACCTTTTGTATACTGACGTCTAGCATCGCGCTGATTTCTTTGGCCGCGTTGCCACTCATCTGAGCAAGGTTACCAACTTCCTCTGCGACAACAGCAAATCCTTTTCCATGCTCGCCAGCGCGCGCAGCTTCGACGGATGCGTTGAATGATAACAGTTTAGTTTGGAAGACTATGTCATTAATGACCTTGGTTTTGTTCCCGATCTCGCTAATGACTTTTACAATTTCTTCAATTTGGTGGTTGCTGACACTGATCTGATTCATAATGTCGTTGTTGCTTTTGTTGATATCTTCCATTGCAGAAACCATGCTTTCAACAACAAATTTTCCTTTTTGTGCATGATCCGAACTCGATACCGCAACTTCAGAGGTCTGCTTCGCATTACCCGCGTTGAGATTCACCATGGATGCAAGTTCTTCAACGGATGCTGCCGTTTCCTCAAGAGATGAAGCCTGAGTGGTGGCAGAGTGTGAGAGCTGCGAACTTGAAACAGCGATTTGTTGCGACGCATTCATGACCTGGTTTGCAGAGTCGAAGAGATTTTCTGCAACACGAGTGAGGCTCTTGTTCATGCTAATCATGATGGTGTGAGCAAGTAGCACACCAGCACCAAGGCCCACGAACGAAATAAGTGACATCCAATAGATCCAGGTTTTGCCCTGTGTCGCAGTTTCCTTCTTCATAGAGGCGACAACGGCGCGTTCGGTGTCGGCAAGATCTGTCACGAGCTTATCAATTCTGTCTTCGAGGCTTTTCACAGGCTCTTCATCAGGGTCATGAAGAGTGAAGGCTGTTTCGTTGTCGCCTTCCATTGCAGCTTTGAGAACTTTATCGCTCAACTCTTTCCGTTTGGAATAAAGTCTGCGGAGTTCTTCGAGCTCATTCTTTTGATCTTGGTTATTAAGTTTTGGTGCGAGCGCGTTGAAAGAGTTTTCCCACTCCTTATACGCGTCGGCCATCCGTTTCGGATAAGTCGCAAGATGATCCGAATACGGTTCCAAAATTGCCTCCGCTTCAAGTGCGCGGATTTCCTTTGGACCAGCTTCGATGCCGTCGAGCACCCATTCAATGTCGTAGCTGAAATTAAATACATCGAGCGACTTTTCGAGCCTCGATAAGCCTAAGATGCCCATCATCGCAATACCGAGCGATGTGGCAACAAAAATCAGGCCAACTAATAGAACTTTTCTGTTGAAACTCCAGTTTCTCATGGCAATCCTCACGCCACAGCCGTGGAAGGGCTTCCCACTCCTGTCACGACAGACTCTTCGAACGAAAATAGTTTTTCTGAACCCAGCACGACAATGAATTGACGATCAATTCTTGCCACCGCATCGGCGAATTTACTCAACGCATTGTTGCTGAATGCAGGAGGAGATTCGAGTTGCTCTGGCTGGAGGCGTACAACGAAGTCGACACTGTCGACACAGACACCAAGCAAATCGCCATTAGATTCAAGTATCAGGGTGGACATTTCTGCCGGGCTCTCGGCTCGAGGAAGACCAAAGCGCGAGCGGAGGTCAATGACAGAAATAACTTGTCCTCGCAGGTTCAAAATTCCGCGCATGTAATGCGGAGTAAAAGGAACTCCTGTGATCTCAGATTCACCAATGACCTCGCGAAGGTTGGTGAGTGCAACGGCATACTGCTCACCAGCCACTGTAAATGCAAGGAAGCGATCATTGAGCTGCATGATAAACTCCCCTTCTTAAGCTACTTTTCCGCTGGGTCGTCCGAGCGAACCCTTTCGCTGTGCCTCTATAAGCTCAGCGAGATCGAGGATCACTGCTGGTCGTCCATCTCCCAAGATTGCGGCCCCGCTGAGTCCGGCCAGTCCTTGAAGTTCGCGACCTAGCTTCTTAATGACGACTTGTTGCTGAGATAAAACGTCATCGACAATGACGGCAAATGGGTTTTTTGAATTCTCCATCACAACAAGTGCAATTCCCTCGAAAGTCGTTTTCGCTTCAACCACATGGCTCTGTTTCTGTAGAAGCGTTGCGAGATGGAAAAGTGGAACTGTCATTCCCCTCAAGTTGAGGAGTTGAGAGCGACCTTGAACAAGATTCACGTCGACTTCTTGAGGTCGAAGTGTTTCTGCGACTTGTGCCTTGGGCACTATGTATCGCTCCTCACCGAGCTTGACGATAAAGCCATCAACAACAGCAACGGTCAGAGGAAGTAATATTCGAAAAGTTGTTCCCTCACCCACAGCTGATTCTATTTCAATGCGGCCTTGCATCGATTGAACATTAGATGAAACAACATCGAGGCCAACTCCGCGGCCGGAA
>CAIZJW010000036.1 GCA_903933385.1 uncultured Silvanigrella sp.
CTTTCTTCAACAGCCATCCGCTACAAGAATCGTCGCACCTTTGAAATGATGGCCAGGCACCCGAGCGAACAACTCCTCGGAGTGCAAGTGACCGGGTCGTCAGCCGAAGACGTTGCTCATGCAATTGAACAGCTCGACGCTGCGGGCTTTGAAACCATCGACATCAACATGGGATGTCCCGTGAAGAAGGTCACCGGAGCTGGATGCGGAAGTGCGATTCTCAAGGATCCCGATCGTGTTCAAAGAACGGTTGAACTCGCACGTGCCAGCACTTCATTGCCGCTGAGCGCAAAAATCCGTCTTGGCTTCACCCGCGAAAACGTGAATGTTGCCGACACCACGAGCCGAATCACGCTTTCGGCCGCCGACATGGTCACCATCCATGGGCGCACGCGCTCTGAATCTTATTCAACTCCCGTTGATTGCGCCGGAGTCCGAGCAGGGATTCAATCTGCCCTCGCAGCAGCCCGCGACAACAACCGCCCCCCGCCGATCACAATTGGCAACGGCGATATTTTCGACATTGAATCAGCTGAGCGCATGCGCACTGAAACCGGATGCGACGGCGTTATGGTCAGCCGTGGCGCACTTGGCAACCCATGGGTCTTTCGAGAAATCTTAGAAGAAAAAACTTACAATCCGAGTTTTGCAGAATGGTTAGATCTTGTGATGTGCCACATCGACTATCACGAAGAACACTATGGAAAATCAACCACCGCAGCGGTTTTAATGCGCAAGCACATGCTGTGGTATGCAAAGGGCTTCCCCGGAATCAAAGCGCTCCGCGAGCACCTCAACCGCATTGAATCGCTTGAGGTGGCAAGAGATATTTTGAAAGAATTTGCGAAGAAACTGCCCATGGAGACACCTCGATTTGTGTGGTGTGAAAATGAAGCAGGAATTCAGAAGTATATGTATGATCCCAAATACGAAATGGACCGCCAACTCGACCGCGGCGTCGGTGATGAAGGCCTCATTGCAAATCAAGAAGGAATTTAAACAATGCACGATCACAATAAAACTAAAGAACACAATCACACCCACAATGATTGCTGCGGCCACGATCACGGCCACGATCATGGCCATGCCCACGACCATGCCCACGACTATGCTCACAACCATGCCCATGACCACGGCCATGGGCATAAACACATGAGTGGCCACGATTGCTCGGCCTTGGTCAACAAAGCTCAGGGGATCCAAGATCAAGCAGAAGCAACTGCACTCTTTCTTGAAGCAGGATGCGGCTTTGCCCATCTTGGCGACGCAACAGGAACAGCAGCCGTTTGCGGCCTTGTGGATGAAAGAATCAAAACAGGAAGCCACCTGAATCAATTGCAAACAGCGCAACTCAATGCACTGAAAGCGTTGAGCCAGGCCTTGAATAAAAGCGGCTCCAAAGAAGCTTTGGCAAAATGCGTTGAAGAGTTGGAAAACTTCTCAGGCAGTGAACGCGAACATGTTGAGCAGCTCCTCGGAGAGGTTCGTAAAGCATTAGCCTCAATGAGGAACAGTGGCCTCAAAGCACTGCTGAGCAAATTTAAGTTCTAAAAAAAGAGGTCCGGAACAAAATCCGAACCTCTTTTTTCATAATACCTGACTGCCATTTGATTCTTATTTGTAATTATCCTCAAGCTGCACCAATGCGTCTTCGAGGGCAGCTTTCTTCGCCATGAATGACAAACCATTGACCCGCAACTGATCAACCGGATAGCGGGAAACAAATTCGAGAAGCGTAAATGAACCATCTTCAACGCTCGCAATGAACGTCTCGGAGACTTTTTCCTTCGAAAAATCACGAGGAAAAACTGACTCAAGAATCTTGTTGAGCTCCACCCCAGACTGCGACGCAAGCGCTTCCGAAGCTCGAACTGGCGAGAACTTCAACACACGCCCAAATTTTTGTCTCAGCTCAATTTGCTGATCACGCGGGAGTTTGTCGGAGATTGCAGGAACATTTTCCCCAGCAACAAAGCGTGCCAATTCGTTCCGCGTACATGAACCCATTTCAATCCCAAGTATACCGATTGCAAACTTCTCCGCAGTCAGCTCAGAATAACGCTCCTGTTGCGAACCGCAGGCTGCCAACAATAAGACCGAAGTCAGAATAAGCGGGACCGATTTCATGATTCCTCCAACCTTGGAAAATTTGAACTCGAAGTTCAGATAAACCAGGAAAGAAGGGAAGACAATCCATAATACATTCCAAAAGCACAGGAATTCACTTGATATTTTATCTACAAAAAAGATGACTTGTTGCGATTAACCGAAAAAACGCTCGAACGATTCATTTTTAAGCAAATTCAACCCGATCCATGAAGCTTGCAAAACTCAGTGCTGATGCACCCTCTCCAAAAATAAAGTCAATGATTCAGTGACTATCGACTGCTGAACTGCAGAAGTCACTTCTCTTGGAAACATTTCGCTTCAGTTGAATTCTGAATAATCCGACAATCCAAGGCCGTTCGGGGGAAGTATATTTATGCCCACTAGAAGCATCGCATCTTCATGTCTGATATTTCTGTTTTTCGTTGCATGTAAAACAAAGCAAGAAAAAATAGATGCAGATTCAATGGGTGTTACGGGAGTCGCTCATTTGAGCCGCATGCAGCCTGCGGTTGAATCACTGTTGCAAGAATTTTTAAGGGAAAATCATCGCGAATTGTTCAACCCGAAGGATTATGTGTTTTCCATTGGGGACGATTGGCAATTCCGGTGGTCGGTCAATCCGTTCGCGTATCTGACTCAATTCGCGGGAGGTTTGCTTGGAATCAAATTTGGAGTCGCGAACTTTTCATATGTCGTCAAACGTCAAGTTTTCAAAAACGGCGGAATCGATTTTCAATACAGCCCGGTGGGTGGTGCATTGGGAACAAAACCATGCTTCGATTTCGATGTTTTAAAGGTGTCCATTCCTCAAATGGCTATCGAAGACAAAGTATGGAGTGA
>CAIZJW010000037.1 GCA_903933385.1 uncultured Silvanigrella sp.
GGCAAATAGCAATCCATCTCCCCGCACGATTGAAGTCAAAAGAATTTCGACACTGCCAATTGCCAAACAGAAATGGACAGTTGCCATATCAACTTTCTCGAAATCTTTTTTGGAGCGTGCAAAAATCGAGTCGCAAGTTTACGACTCAGGCCTTTCAATACGCGCCTCGATTGGCAGTACCCTTGAACGCTTCAAAAAAAACATAAACTCGTGCAACACCGCTGACTCAAGCCGGATGCAAATTGTAACGAGCGGAAATGGTGAATGATAAAATGAAGTTAGTAAGTTGTTTTATTATAGTCTTTACATCATTCTTTTTAATTTCTTCCTGTCAGAAAAATGAATCCAGTGACTGGTCTGAGACAGAACTTCAAAGCCTGCAGGAACAAACAACAAACGACAATCCTCCACCGCTTCAAGTGATAGCCCATCTGCGACGCATAGAGCGAAATGTGGCGTTGATAATTTTTGATGCGTGGGCAGCAAAAATTCTTTCTTCACAAAAACAAAATCCAAATTCTCCATTGAATCAACTGCGAAAAATTTTTAACCCAGATCATTTAAAGCCAATGACAATGGATGCTGCGCTTGCGGTCACTCGACAAGAAGGCTCTGGAACACACGGCGTACTCACCAAAGAACGCAAACCTCAAGATTTTGTTTACCATGCCCTTTGGAGCCGAATTGCAGATGCCGCGGGACTTGTAAAATATCCAAGAGCTTCGGCTCACATGAAGCATTTTCTATCTAACACCGGCAAGCCAATCCGTTATTCACAAAAGGAAGCACTCAAAATCATTCGATCGGTGGATTCAATGGGCGAATCTGCTCCAGACATCATTGGCATGCAGTTAGAAATAGCTTTCCTGCAAGAAGAGATGAAAAAAAAAGGATTTGAAATTTCTCATTCAGAATCACAAATGATTGCAGGTATGAATCGTAATGAAAAAACCTATTACATCGCACGACTCATGCTGCGCCGTTCTCTCTCTCGCTTCATTCGAGAGAAAAAGATCGAGACTGCGCGCGAAGCAGTGAACAAAATCTCGTTATTCAAGAGTAAAAAAATTCCCGCAAAATCTGTTCTCGAACCGGGTGCATGGCAATCACACAGGCCATTAGCCCAAGCATATCGACTCATTTCTTCGCAGCCCCAGAGCGACATGTATTTCGCCATGGGAACCTTTTCTACCACCCACGTCGTTTCCCCTCTAGAGCTTCGTGCGGAAGATGATCTTTTAAAAATACGCTTTTCTCAATGGAAAAACATTTACGATAGATACAATTGGGATGAGGGAAAATTTGTAACTCTGCTCAGTGGCTGGTGCTGGAATCTTAAGTCAGACGATTGCTTCAATATTGAGGAACTGGTTTCACTTCAGGTCAGTGATAAATCTCTGTCACGCCTGCACAAGCTCGGAATAGCAAGGGAATATGAGATATTCGGACAAACGCCAGCCTCGACGCTCTGGGACGGTGTTTCTTTCAAAGATTTACTGAATTCACAGAAAAATGAATTCTGGAAAGCACTTATTACAGTGCTTTATTCAGCGCAATCTGACATTACAGATCCTCTGGAATCTGAGTTCTGAGGCTCGGGCGTATTCATTGTAACTTTATGAACATTCATAACGAAACCCGTGGGCTGAATCATTAGCTCAGGTTTGAATTTGAAAAGTGGCTCAGGCTGAAGGTTAACAGGCTTATCTATGTTATTCAGATTTTGCCCCGAAACTGATGCAATCCATTCAATATACGGCTGGATGAAAGTGTAATTTGCGTCTCCGCCGTTACAGGTCATGTCTGACTGAACAAAAGAATGCATACCGCTCACAATTCCAAGCAGTTTCCCCGACGACTTCGCGAACGCCGGACCACCCGAATCACCAGAGCATGCCTGACTGGATTTGCCTCCGATGTCTTTCACGCGGATCTGGTTGAGAATTGAAATGCCGCTATAGTTTTGTTTGTTAATCTCGCTATGAATGACTGATTCTGATCGACGCATGACACCACTATCGCTCCGTCCATCACCCGTGGTTCCATAGCCAATCAAATGAAGAGATTTGTCGGCCGAAAGTTCCTCGAGAGATTTTATCACTGGTAGAATTTTCAAGGTGCCAGGCAAAGCAGACGTAGTGGTGACGAGAGCAACGTCATGAAATGTGCCGTTCCAATCGGGATGAAGTGCAACCTTGTCGATTGCATAAATCGACTTTCCATTTAAATGGTTGAGATTCACCGATGTTATAACGTATCCGCCATAGCTTTTGACTTTCGATTTTTCGGAATTCACAAAGCAATGCGCAGCGGTCAGGACCAGATTGTTTCCGACGACAACACCCGTGCAAATGGAATTTCCATTTGAGTCGTCGAGATAGGTGATTTTAGTTTGCAGAGCAACCGTGCTTTGGATCGAATTCTCGAGCACCTGTTTGCCAGATTCGCTCACATTTGTGCTTCCATTGTTTTTCTCGACCCCGCCTTCCGCGAGCGGGGCGGGCGCTTGTCGTTCGTTGGGCGCACCCTCAGTGTTTGTCGCAGTTTGAAGTGAGTCAGATGCGGAGAGGGGCTTTGAGGTTTGTATTTGAGGAGGGGTATCCGCTGGCCTATCGATAATCGTCACTGCATTAGTCATATATGAAGACGACATCGGAGCGCTCAAATTCAACTGTCGAGAAGGGCTTTTGCAAGGGCTTTTTAAAAGCGCTTGCCCTCTATCGCGACAACCCGACATGTGA
>CAIZJW010000038.1 GCA_903933385.1 uncultured Silvanigrella sp.
AAGGCGAAAATGCACAAAATGCTCTCGAGCTTGTTGAGAAACTCGAAGAGCAAGATGATGTGCAGGCTGTCTATCATAACTTCGATGTAGAGGAGTGAGGGGCACTTCCTGCGCCTCCCTTCAAGAGCTCGCCAATGCCTCCCAATGAACTCAGGACTCCCGATGCTTCGTAGGGAATGAAAACTTTATCAGTCGATTTGCTTGTCATGTCGCCGAAGCGTTTCAAATATTCCATTGCGATGAGATACTGGGCCGCGACTTGTGAATTGCCGAAGGCATCACGCACATTTGAAATTGCAAAGGCTTGTGCTTTTGCAACAGCTTCAATGCTTTGAGCCTGTCCAACGGCGCGTGCTATGATTGCATCGCGATCACCAAGAGACTGATTTATTTTTTCTTGCTGCTCGCCTTGAGAGCGCTCAATGCGGCTCTGCTTGTCCCCTTCAGCCTCAAGAATTCGGCTTTGCTTTGAACCTTCCGCAGTGAGTACCTGAGCGCGCCTTTCTCGTTCGGCCTGCATTTGTTTTTCCATAGCCTGTTGAACTTCAACAGGCGGTGTGATGTTGCGCAGTTCAACGCGATTTACTTTGAGTCCCCATTTGTCGGCGGCCTCGTCAAGAATGGATTTCAAACGAGTGTTGATCGCGTCGCGGCTGGAAAGGGTGTGATCGAGTTCGAGCTCACCGATAAGGTTGCGAAGAGTTGTTTGGGTGAGCTGGCCAATTGCCAAGGGAAGCGATTGGATTTCATATGCTGCTCTTCGAACATCTGTAATTTGCGTGTAGATAATTGCGTCAACGGTGATGCCAACGTTGTCTTTGGTAATGACCCTTTGTTCAGGGATATCAAGAACAACTTCTCGCAAATCAACGCGCTCTACAGGCACTATAACGCCATTGCGGATCCAGAGCATTTGCCTTGGCTGATCGAGAAAGGGAATAATAATTTGGGGACCGGAGCTCAAAATTGCGTGAAAACGACCCAGACGTTCAACAATGATACATTCTTGTTGACGAATGACATAAATCCCGCGCATGAGCGCAAAAAATGCAATGAGTGCAAGGCCAATAAAAAAAATACTTAAAAATTCCATTTTAGAAATCCCCCTCAAACTCGTTCAATGGCTATTTTATTTCCCGTGATAGCAATAACTCTCACATGTGTTCCGAGCGGGAACATTCCAACTTTTTCAGACGGGATACTGCCCTCGACAACGTCCCAGGTGTCACCGAATATTTTCACACGCATTGCAGCTTCAGCAGTGGCTGTTGAAACAACGGTTCCTGTTTGGCCGATGATTCCCTGACCACCCTCGGCATCCACCTTTTGCTCACTTTCGGAGTCACGAAAGCGTGCGATGGCCAGCAGTGCCAATCCACTCCCACAAATGAAAAACACAGCGTGAATCCAGAGCTCTGGACGAAAATAGGCGACTGTTGCAGTCACTAATCCTGCTAAGCCAAGAGGAAGAAGAATAAAACCTGGGGCAAATATCTCAGAGACTATGAGAAATACGCTCAGCACCAAATACCAATGATAAAGCTCCATCCGTCAGAACCCCCGATTGCGAGTCGGGTCATCATGACAGTAACAAAAAAAAACCGCAAAGCGGGAGACGCAATGCGGTGAGGAGGGCTCGCAAACTCATCCGAAGAAGAGCTTACGGGTTCGGTAAAGCTGATTTAAAAACTTTTATGTTTTGAAGAATGACGTCGTTCGAACGAATAAAGCTGTTGGATCGGAATGACACTGTAACTGGGAGTTGGAGACGATCGAACTTCCGGCGCTTGATTCCAGAGAGTTCGACTCGCTGTCTATCGCCGTAAGCGATGCTTACAAAATCACGACCCTCTTCCAGGTCAATAAGCATGTCGAACGTCATGTAATCGCCCAGCTCACGGCCAAAGGTTGCGAGCACTGTGTTTTGGTTGTTGCGGAACGGGCCAAAGAGCTGATTGGGCAGCTTAACGATCGCGTCACTTGGAGTGCCAGGATTTGGCGTTGGTGCGGGCGTTGGTGCTGGAGGGACTGGGTTGGTTGGGGTTGAACCATCCAAGAACTCGCGCACAGGCGTATCGGTAATGAAGGTGGCATAGTTCCATGGAACGCGCCCGCCGTCGTGAATGCCAATGATTTTCAGAGTCGTGTCATCGATGACGGTGCTGCCACTGTTACCAGGCTCTGTGTCACATTGGTGGCTGAATGCATCAGTTCCCCAACCGCCACGGCTCGCTTCTTCGAGCGTACAGGTTTTCGACCATTCGAGGGGGCGAAGTTGAGGGTGACCAAAGATAGTGAGTGCCGTTCCAACTTTGGGACGCGCGCTCAGATCAATTTCAACTTTTGCAGTGGGGGCAACGTCAACTTTGAAAATCGCGTAGTCGCGATTGTCGTTGAGCTCCGCTGCTAGAACCGTCACACATTTTGATTTCAGATAAGGGGTTTTGTCTTTGCGGAAGCCCCAGTCGACTGTGACGCCGGCGCAAGGCTTGTTGTTAATGCGGCGCTCTGGAGCCTCAAAACAGTGTCCTGCTGAGATAACCAAGCCGTCACCAATGTGGGTTGCGCTGCAGCCCATTGAAATTTTGCCGAACGCATCAATCAGCGGGCGGTACTTTTCAGGAATGTTCGCGCCGTCATTCAAAACTGGAGTGAGTTCATTTTCGCCAATGATTTTTTCAATTTGGTCGGGATTTACGAATGAAGAAACATACGTCAGAGGGCCGTTGGGGCCATTCACTCGCCGGATACTTCGGTCGGTGGTTTCAGTGCCGCAAGCTGTTAATCCAGCTGCAGCAGCAACGAGCGAGGCACCAAATATGGAGGATGCTTTTTGGCCTCGTTTCATTTTGCTCCCTTTCTCCATGAAGAGGGTAAACCAAGCCCACATTGGGCGAATGAAATGCACTCTGAGCCGTTGTTTGTCTCACTGATGCGCACCCTACAAAATGGGAGCACGCTGTGCAAGCCGACTGGCCAGTTTTTTTAGAATTGGGAAATTTTCTTGCTTTTTCGCTGGTTAAGCGCGCGGATCAAAAGCCTTGCGGACAGATTCGCCAATGAAGTTTAGGCAAACAATTGTTACGAACAGAAAAAGGCTGGGAAATACGGCAAGCCACCAAGCGACCTGATAATTGACACGTGCTTGATCCATGAGTTCTCCCCAGCTTGGCGTGGGAGGGGGGACTCCAAAGCCCAGGAAGTCGAGTGATGCGAGAGTGTAGATTCCGCCTATCACAGCTGCGGGGGAGAAGGTGATGATTGGCACTAGGCTGTTGGGTAGAACGTGCGTGAAGAGGAGGCGTGGGCGGCCTGCACCCAAAGACACCGCGGCCTCGGTAAAAGTGAGGCTGCGGTTCCGGAGGGCCTCAGCGCGCATAAATTGAGCGATCCCCATCCATCCAAACAAACATACGAACAAACATAAAAGCACTGGTCCAGGTGTCATCACTGAGGCGATAAAAAGAAGAAGCATGAGACTTGGGATTGAGCCGAATATTTCCATCAGGCGTTGCCCGTAGAGATCAACAGAACCTCCAACAAATCCCATGAATAGCCCTATGGTTGTTCCGACAATGTATGTAAGAATCCAGAAGCCAACCCCGAAGAGCAAAGAAATTCTTGTTCCAAAGAGCAGTCTTGCAAA
>CAIZJW010000039.1 GCA_903933385.1 uncultured Silvanigrella sp.
GGCAGAACATCACGGTTAAGGATCTCCCTCCCAACACAAAAATCGAAAAACTGATTGACGGATTGGATGTAATTTGGGGACTTGAGTTGCTGTCCGAAGATGATGCGCTTATTGCCCTCAAAAGCGGTAAAATGTTCTATCTCAACTTCACGAAAAAGGTCCGATTACAACTTGATGGTGTCCCGCAGGTGAGCACTTCGGGGCAAGCTGGTTTACTGGATGTTCGGCTTTCTCCCGATTTCAAAAAAGACAAGCAAATTTTCTTTACCTACTCTAAGAAAACTGACACCGGTGACACAACTGCATTGGCATGCGCGCAGTGGGAATTGGGTGAAGCAAAGCTCAAATCAGTGCGTGATTTGTTTGTTGGAAAAACGGACAATAGCGGCAGTGTTCATTTTGGATCGCGAATCGCATTCGACAAAGCTGGACACATTTTTTTTGGAATAGGCGATCGCGGTGAGCGGCAGGGGGCTCAAGAACTCAATTGGCACAATGGGAAAATAATTCGCCTCAAGCTCGATGGTAGCGTGCCAAGCGACAACCCATTCGTTGGAGTTAAGAACGCTCTTCCGGAAATTTATTCCCTGGGACATCGCAATCCGCAGGGGCTTTTCTACTCGTTGAAAGAGGGGAAGCTTTACAACAGTGAGCATGGTCCTCGCGGCGGAGACGAAATCAATGAAGTGAAGAGAGGACTCAATTACGGCTGGCCAGTGATCACTTATGGTCGCGAGTACTATGGTCCGAAAATTGGAGATGGACCCGTAAAGCCAGGCTTGGAGCAGCCATTCAAGGTTTATGTTCCCTCTATCGCCCCCAGTACCCTCATCAAATACGAGAGTGGAAAAATAAAGGCCTTCACAAATTCATTTGTTTTAGGAGCATTGGTTCTCGAGCACCTAAACGTTGTTTCAGCCGATGGAAAAGTTGAAAGTCGCTATTTGCAATCGATGTCAAAGCGCATTCGGCAGGTGAAAGAGAGCCCTGCTGGTCATCTTTTGTTTACAACGGATTCAGGAGAGATATACCGCATCTCTCCTCTTTAATGCGGGTGCTGCTATGAGAAGAGGGATGCGATCTCGTCGGCAGAAAGTCGACTCGAGAGGCTCTCCGAGAGAGTTTTGCGCTCGTCAGCAGTAAAATTTATTAACTTCAGAACTGGCTTGAGTGCGCCAACAATCGGACAAATTTCGACCGATCTCAAAATGCACTTCTTCGCTGTTTCAAGGTTTCCAAGAAGTGCAGCAATGTGGCCAATAGACGCAATTCTTGCGGGGTTTCCGCCGGCAAAGCTTTCTGCTGCTGCAAGTATTTTTGCGGCTCCAGGCAGATCATTGGAAGCAAGAAGCGCGTCACCGACGAGTGACATGGCGCGAATGTGAATTGGGTTCAGCTGCAGAATTTTCTGACCAACGTTGAGCGCATTTTCAATTGCGCTGTTCTGAAATAACTCAGCTCGTGCGATTGAAATTTTAAGAATGTCGTTGTTTGGAAAACGTTTGGCGAGGACTCGCCAATTCTCAATGTCGGTTTGCTGGACATAGCAATCGCTCGACGCGGAAAGCTCTATTGCTTCGCGTAGGTCGGGTTCCAAGTTGTAATGACCTTGGAGCAGGATCTTTACGGTATAGCCGAGCGTTGAATGCGAAAGCTCTGCCTGTATGCCCTTAATCATACCTAAATCTTGGGCGAAGCATGCCGCTCGTTCGTTGGTTCCTCGGTATACTATGAACCGCGCTATCTTTCCTCCGAGGCGCGTTCGGACGAGCCGGTGGTGAAAAAGCGCAACATCATTTCGCTCAAAGTTTTCGAGCACGTGAACGAGCGCGTTGCTGCCATCGTTTTCGAATGAATTGAGTGCCTCTGAAATTTCCTCAGCAACAACAAAATTTAATTCAGCCGTTTGCAACGAGCGAATGAATTGTTCGCGGTTTGCAGATGGCTTTGCTAGGAGTGTGATTTTTCCGAGTTTCATGAAAGGTGCTTCGGTGTTGATTCCTCTTTTGATTACAGCTTAAAAAAAAATTAACGAATTTGGATGGTTAAATGCCATCCCCTGGAAAAAATAACCCTAGCCCAACAAACGGCATGAGATCTGCGTGCTTGGCAACATAACCTTCAATTCGATTTTGAAAAATTCGGTAGCGCGCACCGGCTTCGAAAAAGAAAATACTTTCTGCAGAGGCATATATGATCCGAGCTTCGGCGGGCAGGGCTGCGTATATTTGATAGTTCTGAATTGAACTTTGCACATACACAGCGGAAAATCCTGCTCCCAGGCAAGGCCGAATTCGTGATGTTGAAAACAAACAAAATTCAAAATGAATTGATGGTTCTAGCAAACGGGCTTGCGCATGAGGAACAATTGGAAAAAGAAGGTTGTCTTCACCGAGCGTATAGAACGAATCGTACAGCAATGAGAAACGATGCATCGCCTCTGAGTTTAAAAATTTCATTGGGCCATGAAACGTTCGTGTGAACGAAAACATATGTCCCAAGTGATTTGCGTCACGCGAAAGATCGCCCCGACTCAGAACATATCCCGCCCGCTGGCTCAAAGAGGTGTCTCCTTGAGCCGCATTTGCAGAATTCGAGAAGAGAATTGAAAGAATAATCAGAGCAAATGCGTGTTTGTAAGTTCTCTTTAGCGTCAGAGAGAACTCTAATTTTACTCTGGGAAATGTGATTTTTAATGGACTCATATTATTGATCTACAGGAACCCATGCCGACCCGAAAGTCATGTCCTACGTGTTTACAGATTGATTTCATAAATAACCGTAATAGCTGATATAATTGCGGTCACTGTGGTGTCAATTAGTCTTCTGTACGACTAGTACCAAAGTGCCTCAGTGGTTCGGCGGGCTTTGGCTTCATGTGTTGTCGCGGGTAGAGTAGGCATCATTTCCGTGCCTTCCCATTCAACTCTTCAGCACATCCCACTCTGCAGGCTGTTTATCCACAATTTTATCCACAATCCCAGAAAGCTTCTCTGAATCGAATTCTCCGTTGGAAGCGAATAGAACTCGTCCCGTAAAGCCCCGCTGGCGCACAAGAGCCGCAAACTCTACTCCCGTGATTTTCTCTTTGGGTGCAAAGTAGTGATCTGTGATGACCTCCTTCCAGTTCTCGATAGGAATCTGGCTCGTTATGATTTTGCTCCTAGTCGAGAATCGCTCTTTAAGTATGTCGCAGAGATCTTGCACGACAGATGCTGAAGGTTTCTTGATTCCAGGGTCGTCGAGGATCAGGCATTGGGTTTTGATGAGCCTGTCGCGCAAACGCAGATAGCTTCCTTCAGTCCGTTCAACCCCATGTTTTTCGATGAGCTCGTGGATAGCAACGAAGATTGTGTTGTAACCCAACGGCACGCTTGGTTTCCAAGTGCCGTGGAAACGTAGGTTTTGCCGACACCTGTTGGACCTTGAATCAGAACATTCCGTCGGATATTGATTTTTCAACGATGAGAAGGAGATTCGGAGAAAATGTTGTGTGTGCGGTTGTTGCTGCAGGTGGGCGAAAGGAGCCCTACCGCGAAGCTCGGAGCAAGAGATTGGCGCGGGCTGGAGTTTGGCCTCTTCAGAACCTGACACAAGAACTCCTTAAGCACTTCGGGTGCTAATGGCGAGCGGAAGCGCGACTTCCCAAATGCGGTGATCATTTTTTCTAGGCACTGGCGCGACATATTGAAATGATCTGATTTGCGAGCAAGGTGTGTGACATCGGGCGCAAGTCATTAACGGGTGCTAAGTCGCCTACTCGAGTTCCCAGTTCATTGACGCAAACGCAGTTAGCGAATATCATGAAATTCGCTAACTGCGTTTACGAGGATGAATATGCTCTATATTCCTAGGTACTTAAAGATAGCTCCTCTGCTCAGCAAGGGTACTGTTTTTTTGTTTGGACCTCGCCAAACGGGCAAGTCAACATACATCCGTCATGAGATTCTTCCGATCGCCGTGAAGACCTACAGCCTCCTCGACCACGGTCTGCTCCATCGTTTCAAGGCCGATCCCACGCGGCTTCGTCAAGAAGTCGAGGCAGAGGGATGGCGTGATTGCGTCATTGTCATTGATGAGGTTCAAAAGTGTCCCGAGTTGCTTGACGAGGTTCACCATCTTATTGAGGAGCGGGGCATACGCTTTCTGCTCACAGGTTCAAGTGCGCGTTCACTAAAACGAACCGGGGTGAATTTGCTCGGCGGAAGAGGGCGAGACAGAGCGTTTCACCCCTTTGTCTATAAAGAGCTGATCGATTCAGGCTTCAGTCTCAATCAAGCAATGAAAAACGGACTGATTCCGAATCACTATTTCGCAGACGACGCTGATGATCTTCTTCAGAGCTACGTTTCACGTTACCTCGCCGAAGAAATCATCGCGGAGGGCGCATCTCGCAATATTCCGGCGTTCTCGCGTTTTCTAGAGGTTGCTGCAGCATGCAATTCTCAGCAATTAGACTACACGTCAGTTGCAAGTGATGCAGGTGTCTCTCGCCAAACGGTTCAAAACTATTTTCAGATCTTGAAAGACACCCTTCTCGGTTATGAACTTCCCGCTTGGGTTGGCAGCACAAAACGCAAGGCCATGGCGACGCCAAAGTTTTATTTTTTTGATATGGGCGTTGTCAGGGCACTCCGAAGACTTGAGTCTATTTCGGAAGCAAGCAAAGACTTTGGCGACTTTTTTGAACACTTTTTGTTTCTCGAATTGCGAGCTTGGATTGATTATACGATGCCATCAAGAACACTTCATTATTGGCGCAGCACAAGCGCATTTGAAGTTGATTTTATTTTGGACAGCAAGATCGCAATCGAAGTGAAGTCGACGCAACAAGTTTCGCAAAAACACTTCAAAGGCCTGAAGGCTTTGCAAGAAGAAGGCGCATTTGAGAAATATATCTTGGTCTGTCGCGAAAAGGAAAAGAGGCTTGTTGATGGATTGTACATTTATCCATGGGAAGTCTTTTTGAAAGAACTTTGGGGTGGCAAATTTCTGTCGCGCTGACCGCAGGAAAGTAGCATGATTTTCTTTGCAGAGGGTCTGCTGGTTTGAGGATGATTGATCGAAAAATACACACCTGTAAAACATTTATCAGACAATCAAAATGTGCTTAAGAGTTATTCCTGAATTTTCTGAATAAGTATTTCTGTTTTTTATCATGAAATTTCAAATCCGTGATGCTAGTTTTAATAGGCAGACTGTCGAATGACAGACAGTCGATCAGATGCAGTTCTTTGAATTCATTTTTGGAGATTTTCTGTGTCAAAGAAGAAATCGGCGGATGCGGGTGGAAAAGTTCACCCTTGGCGTCTTTGTGAAATCGGATCCCATTGGGTGCGTGAGCACATACGAACCACCCCGAAGGGAAATGTGGTTACAGTCAAAGCACATTGTGCAAGGAATCCTTCTGGCAATGATCGGCTGACTGTCGACGAGATTGCCGAGATAACCGAACGTCAATTTGCAGCATTAAAGGGTGGCTTGTGCAGTTCCAATATCGGCTACGGCCGAGGCTCGGATTTTGATGCGATCATTCTGGGTTGGACGATGTATTGGAATGAAGTTCTTAAACCAGATGAACCCTTGGATCCCAACATCGTAAAAGCACTGATTGCATCGGAGTCCAGTTTCAATCTGAAGGCAAAAACCAAATCCGGTGGTCTGAACGTTCGCGGTCTCATGCAGATCCGAGACGATACCCGGAAAATTGTTGGTGACGTTAAAGGTGAAATGAAACGCGGATACATCTCCGCGCAGCCAGATGATTTGTGGGATCCCTCTGTAAACATCTCAATTGGGATCAGATGGTTGTTCAGGAAGAGGCAAATTGTTCGAGCTAAAAATCCACAAGCCACGTGGAGAGATGCCGTTGCAGCTTATAAGGCATTCGCTCCCTCCAGTAAAGATTTGGAGAATTTCGATGAATCACTCAAAAAACTCCGAGAGTGCAAATAGTTTGATTCTGGATAAATCTGTAATCATTGCTTTATCATTATCATTGTCATTGTCATTGTCATGCAGGGGGAACGCATTCGAAACATTTGGAGTTCTGACCGAAGAAGAGAGCAAAGAAGAGTACCTTCTCGATAATCGTTTACCAAGAGAAGCTCCACACCAGATTTGGGGCCATTGGATGTGTTTTGAGAATAAGGGTGTTCATTATCGCTGCCGAAGGATCGCAAATGGCAGACGTAAACAAAATCTCATCACTGGGTTTGAGATTGTCACGTTGCCAAAACCGGTACGTTTTGAATTGTCAGTCGTTCACACAAAGGATGACTGCATTGGATACATCGCAGAGATAAAATCACATATAGGTTCAAATAAACACTTTTGCGCGTTCGGGAATCTTTTTGACCAAACCCAGAGAATGGATTTTTACAAAGTCTCCCGTGTGAAATCAAAAAAAGGTCTATGGACGTTTCCGGCCACTGAACCCTAAGAGATGCGTTGAATTTGATCGTACCCCAAAAACCTTGTCAGCTCATCAAATCGATTGCTCTGCGACGTTCGTCAGTTCAGAATTTTGTAGTCAAGTACAATTTACTCTGGAGTGTTTTGCAGAGAGGCACAGCTCGTTTAACGGACTTGAGTTATATACGGGGACTTAACTTTGAAAGTAGCAATTGAGAAAGCAATAAATGGTTCGTTGACACGCAGAGAGCCCGGTGAACTGCACAATACTTCGAAACTGTCTGTTTATGGATGTTTTGAACATGGAGACGAAGTTGACGAGATAAAATCTATCAGTCATAAATCGAGGTTTGGCAGAACAAATTGCTAACCGTGCTTTTCCATTCAAACGGTTAGTAAAACCAAGTCTTCAGGCGATAAGTAGTGGCCGGTGATGATGGTTTTCAGATTCTTATCCTAGGTTGTTGTCAGGATTGAAATCTCTTCTTGAAAATGGAATTGCAGCACCATTTATGGTTCTTATTTCATATCCTGGGTATTTTCCGTTTCTGATCTGCGTAACGAATTCATGACGAGAAAGAATTCGCTTCTGGCAAACATCAAAAAATAGAATGTTCTTTCCCCGCTTCTCCTGCTGTAGCACAATGACTGATCCGGGTTGAGCTGATCCCAAAAGCGGAAGGCCTGTATAATTTCTTTTATCGCTTGGGTGCAAAATGAGCTCACCATCTTCCAGGGCTTTTTTTATTCGCTCAAAAAGTGCTGTTCTCGATTTGCATCTCTTTCCATATCTTCGCCCAACGGCGTTATTCCACAGATCCATGTTCATTGAGCGCTCAGTGTTTCCACATGAGGATGTGATGTTAGAAAAATATTCGTTAATTCTGCCGAAAAAGTCGGCAGCAGTTGCGCCGTATTCCTGCGTAAAAACACCGCTTACGAAGGCATGACGAAGTGCATCTACATCGTTGTCCTGAAAGCCCTCAGACAAAGTGTCAATCGAACCGTCTGGATTCTTGGGGAGCCTGCGATAGTATCTGTCGATGAGCAGATAGGCCTCGCGTTCCATTTCTCTTTTTAATGTGATTGGATCTGCTATCATTCATTCGACTCTTTTTCTAAAGAAAACGAAGTAAGGATAAAAAATACTCATCACAAGAAATGTGGCAATAACAAATTTTTTTCCAGCAAATAATACGATGACAGGAAAAGTTGGCGAATATAACAAAAAACCTATCCTAGGGTGACTTCTAATAGCTTCAAAGCTGGAAAGAAAGAGTCCGAGGCTAGCGAGAAGACCTCCGATTGCGCAGCTCGCTGCGAGGTTAACAGTCATCGGCATATACCAGTAGTTAATTCTGAATTGATAGAACACAAATAGGAAAAGAAAACCGGAAAGAAGCCGAGCGCAGATTCGACCTTTGCGGCCTAGCAAAATAGTTTGGACTTTACTGACATAGTAGATCACGGTTATCTGAAATCTTTCTGCGTGAGGTTTTCTTTGTAATTCTTCTGCTACGGTCATGTGTTTTTTTTGAGCGGGATGAGAAACGTCGTACAAGAGACATAAATTTGTCAATAGTGTCTTTTAGAATCAAATTTTCAATTCACAATGCATTGAAATTTCCAGTCTCACCTTTTTCGGAAGTATTTGGCTATCATGCTTCGTTTCAGCGATGCTGATGATGGCTAAGGAGATTACCTTTACTTTCGTTTTGAGCTTGGCCTGACTTTTAAAATATTGTTCAATTGCCGCTGTTGAACTCCTACAGCCTTCTGCTTTCTTCGTAAAAATTAGTCAATCTGCCTAAAAATTTCTGTCCAACGCATTGCCTCATTCAATTTCGGCTAACGCTCTGCCATCAATGCGTCTCCTACGCAGGAGTGCCGCATGACAGATGTTCACAGTCCATCGAATTTCAAAGATGATATTATCTCAGGTCGCAATGGTTTGTATTTTCCAGATGCAGAGATTTTTCGTCCGACATGGGATCACGCGTTCAAAGCGATTTTTTTGAACCATCGAGAACTTACTCTGAGGTTTGTGAATGCGTTCTTTGAATTTGAC
>CAIZJW010000040.1 GCA_903933385.1 uncultured Silvanigrella sp.
AACGCTGCACGAATGCATTTTTCTAATTGTGGGCTCAGCACGCTTTCACTCCTGTTCCAAAGTTGTCAGCAGCGGGAAACCGTGCTGCTTGGAGAAGTCATTCACTTGCTTGACCTTCGTCTCGGCAATTGAAAACGTAAACACACCGGCCACACCTTTACCGGTTTTATGGACCAGCAGCATAATCTGCACGGCCTCGGTTTCATTTTTTCGGAAGAATTTCTGAAGAACGAGAATAACGAATTCCATAGGGGTGTAGTCATCGTTGTTCAGAACCACCTTATACAAAGGCGGCTTTGCAAGCTTTTGATCGGGAAGGGTCATTAAGTCATCGTCTAAATCGTCTCTCGGTTCAGAGCCGAAAGGTCGCCGTTCTCCGGACATGCAGAAACACCTCGCTTGGATTGCGGCAAAGGTAGCTTGGTTAGAGGTGTGCGATCAATGGATGATGCGGTGGAACTACAAAAAGCTCAACTCGTCCGACCCCAGCTGCAATCAAGCCTATTTTTGCCGCAGCAGAGCGAGAGAGATCGATCACACGCCCCGTTACGAAAGGACCACGGTCGTTGATTCGAACCAGAACATAACGCCCTGTCGAGACTCTGCGCACCATCACAACTGTCCCAAAGGGCAACGTAGGGTGAGCGGCAGTAAAGCTTTCGTTGTTGTACGATTCTCCACTGGCTGTCTTTTGCCCAACCAAATTTGGGTGATAAAACGAGGCCCAACCGAGTTCCAATGAACTCCAATCTGCTGGAATTTTCTTTCGAGAAATGCTGCGTCCGAATGGCTCTAAACTGGCGCAACCACACACTATTTGCTGACAAATTACGCACAGAAGTAGAATGAGAGTTTGTGTGAGACTCATGCTGTTCTTTTTTCCTTTACAACCATTCAGAACTCCACTACCGCTCGACGCCGCTCTGTTGATTCACGCATAAGTGTCACAGACCGAGGAGAAGAACACCATGGTTCGTTCATTCCGAATGCTTTGCGCACTTGCGCTGGCCCCCGGCTTCTTTTCAATGACCACAGGCTGCTCAGCCGTCTCTCAACAAAACGCAGAGCAAAAAGCGTCAGTTTTGCCCGAGGCGCTGTCTTCAACCAAGACAGTCAATATCCCACACACTCCTGTTAAATGGCAAAGTATCGGCAATTGCTGGGCTTATGCTGCGGTTGGCTGGATTGAATCCATGATGCTGCGTGGTGAAACCGAGCCACTCCCCAATTTCTCCGAAACCTACATCACGTATCGACATTACGAAGGCCAACTGAACTACTTGCGTGGAAATGAACTCCAAACGGGAGGCTCATTTTACGAAGCAACTCAAATCATCCTTCGCTACGGTCTCATGTACGAGGCCGATTTCGCCCCAGAAGAGGCAACACTTTCGAAAAGCGACCGACAAAAACGTGCAACCGCAATTCTCAACGAAAGTCTCGCTTCAGGGCCACTTTCGAAAATACGCACCAGAGCCGTCATCCGTGCCGAACTCGACCGTGCCTTTGGTGTGAACATCAAAGCTCTCGAAAGCAAGATAATCGACCCTAGCGAAATTTTGGTTTCAACGGGCCAGGGAGGAAAAGCGCCTCTCTCGTCAGTTATGCCCAGTTGGCAGGATCTCTCTTGGCCAGTCAGCTATTCCGAATATCCGGCAGATCCGCTCCCTGGATTGAAAGCAATGCCCAAGCTGAATGATCAATTGAGTGACCTACAAATCCGGACAATACGCAGAGCGATGCGCGCAATGAACGCAGGCTACCCAGTTGTTTTGAATTGGTTTGTCGATTTTAACGCAATGTCCTCTGAGGGTGTATTTAACTTTGCGACCCTGCAAGAGAAGGGCGCAGGCCGGCAAGGATATCATTCTACAGTTCTCGAAGATTACCTTGCAAAGGGTTTCGACCCCGAGGGCAACGTGCATTTTGAGACACCGGAAGGTCAAGTGAGTGATGATCTCAAATCAAAAGTTTTGGCTTTTGGATCTCTCACCTCGTTCATCACAAAAAATTCCTGGGGCGGATCTGAGCGCATCGATCGCGCTAGCTATCTGCGCGACGGCGAGAAAGGTTATCATAAGCTCACAAGTGATTACCTGTTTGCATTTATTCCTCAATTCAACGAAGAAACAAGCGAGTTTGAGGGATATACAACCGGAGTGAATAGCATCATTGTGCCGCCCGGATTTTGAGTGAGTGGCTACAAGATGTACCCGAATCCTGCTTGAAAGAATGTGATCACATCTTTCTGCTGTTCTTGGCCAATATTAGCCACTTCAGGGGAATACTTATCGGATCGATAAGTATTTCCAACCAACCCCTCAAAAACAAATCGACGCGATTCAGTGAGAGGGAGTCGGACGCCGGCAATTCCGGACAAATGCATTCGAGTCGCAGTTCCATTTCCAGTCAGATTCTCTCCCGAAGTAGTTTCATCTTTGACCGTTACAGTCTCCTTAAAAGACAAGCTGACTCGACCCTGGAGAAAGAAATGATTCGAGGGTTGAACTTCAGCCTCTGCACCCACCACAAGACCACTTCGTACGAGTGTTTGGGTATTCTGCGGGCTTGTCGTGCTTGCTTCAGCTTTCAAAATTTCCGTTTGGGTTGAGACTGGGGAAACAGAAATGCCAAGGCGGGGTATCCACTTGTTCGCAAATGGATAGCGAAACATGATGTCTAATTGAAGACTACTTCCGGTGGCCGTTGCTTCTTGATTGTCATTTGCAGATGGTTTTCTAAAAACAAACTTTCCCGCCGACCAGCTTGCAAAGTTGATTCTTAATCCAAGCATATTTGTCCAGGTGCCCATCGCCAGCCTTGGCACATAGCTCTCAACAACAGCACCAAACCCCGAGACAGGAATATCGAGAGCGAGCCCGGTTCGCACGTTGGCAGCCTGATGCTGTGCGTTTTGGATGAGAAGAAAAGAAGGCAGTACGACGGGGTTTTCTCCGGGCAAAAGATCAGTGCTGACTTCCGAAGTTTCTGACGAACCAAGCGCTGAAGCCTGAATTGCATTTAAGTTGAGTGTCGATTTACCAGCTTCCGACCTTCGTACGGGTGCGAACACCCAAACACTCACGCCTTTGTTGTTTTTAGTGATCTTTTGGAATGAAATTTCTGCAACCACATCTTGCTGATTTGCTGCCAAAACGAAAAAACATTCACCGGCTGCTGGCGGCTGCTCACCGCTTGGAGCAGGAAGTCCGATGTTTGCTCCACCCTTATCGAGTTTTATTTTAAATTTCTTGGCGGTTTGCGGAACTTTCACAAACCTTAATTTTGACGGCCCTTCCTCAGACGCCGTTGGAGCAGGGCAGGTCGATTTTTTAGCAGCGCTTGAAGCAACGGGAGCCGATGTAGCTGGAGGTGCAGCAGGCTTTGAAGAGGGGGCTTGTGCGTAAATCGCTTGAACAAAGAAAAATTGAATCAAGAATGCAAAAAAATATTTTCTAAATTGCAAAATAAGAGTTCTCAGGCCGCAATAGAGACGAAGCCTGAAAAGAAATTCAATCAAACAAGAAGTGTTTTGTCTGAAGCCCATCTGCGAAACTCTGACTCCAACTCGTCAAACGACGCGATCTCAAACAGAGTATCCTGCATGTGATGAATATCAAAGACCCTTTGAGAAATCGCATCGACGTTGAAAGGTTCTTTTTTGACGACACTCGAGAGACTATGGATGATTTCACCCACGGAGGAAACAATTCCAGCTCCGTAGATAGTTGTTTCATCAGGATTCCGGAACGAGGGATTGTGAGCATTTTTGTTCATCAAACCAAATTCAACTGTGAACCAATAAATACGCCCCAGCCATGCAACTTCCTCATCGGTTTTCGCGGCCGCACCAGCCAAACCATAAGCGTGAAAAAAGGAAGCGAAACGAGAGTTGGTAATTAGGGGCAGGTGACCCATGAGATCATGAAACATGTCTGGTGCTGGAGTATACTCTAGTTCACTCGGATGACGAATGAAGTCAGTGCATGGGAAACATTTGTTAGCGAGCAAGCGAAAGAAAATTTTCTCTGGAACATATCCCTCAACTCGAATAATTCGCCATCCCGTAGCCTGTCTCAAATGTTCGCTCAGGTAAGACAATTCAGGAACTCGTCCCGATGGATACTTGAGAAGTTCACGACCCGCGAGATACTCTGAGCAAACTCGCCCTTCGAGAATATTGGCTTGTCTGCGATAAAGTTCCGCCCAAGTATCGTGCTGCTCTTGCGCATACTCGGGTGGAAGAATTTCTTTCCCAATCGTTCCCTCTGGAGAAGGACTTTTGCGAATCGGTTCCGAAGGACGAGCTTTGAACTCAACCTCAGTTGACAGCTTTCCAGATGGAATAACCGTATTGCGCAACATCTCAGTTCCTCCGGACAGCATCAGCGAATCTCCAAACGGTCTTTGATAGACTCAAACACGGGGGTCCTCTGATTGTCCGCCAACCATCTACTGAGATATCGGCTTCAGTGAGAGAATCCTCTAACGTCGGAAAAGTATCAATGATTCATTAAGCTTATAAAACGCATCGGGAGTTTCATAACAGAGTGAAGGACAATGATCAAAAGGGACAGGCTGGCTACTATAGGATGAGCCAAGTCGGTGAGTTAGCTCCGCCGCCAAGGTATGACCCTCACGAAAGCCCGTGCGATCGTTTCTGAGAACCAACACGGCACGAGGTCGCAAACGCTCAACGCTGGCCCAAAATTCATCCCAAAAGTACTTCAAAACCCGTTGCTGCCCTCTCCCCACTCCAAAAGCAGGCGGATCGCAAACCCAGACGTCCGGGCACTTGGCCTTGCCCTCGGAAATCCGCCGCTCGAGCCGTTGAAGATATTTCTGGGCAAGCTCAGGAATAACCGCAAAATCTAGGTTATTCAAAGAAGCGTTACGTTTGCCCCATGTGAGCATTTCGGAATTCGCATCAACATTGATTGCCCCCTGCGCACCTGCCCGCTTAGCAACCACGGCAAATCCACATGTGTACGCGAATAGATTCAACACCTGCGATTCACTCTGCACTAAGGAACGCAGTGCAATTCGCGCAGGACGAGCGTCGGGAAAAAGACCGAAATCATTTTTATCGTCGGCCCTCACCTCAAAGCAACAATCATCCTCCCAGGCTGTCCAGCTCCCCCCCATGACGCCCAGTGGATCATCAAATGAAAATCCACCTTCTGGCTTGCGTATTTTTCCAACAGCAAATCGCGAAGAGCCCAGCACATTCTGGAGCGCGCGCAGAATTGATGAAGCATGCGAAATCAATTCTGGATTATAGACAGTCAGAACCACCAATGGACCAAATGAATCGACGATCACGCCATCAGCGCCGTCGGGAGTGCCCGCAAAAATTCGCCCTATCTGCGCAACATCCGCGAGTCGGGGTTCATGCTCTATTCGAGTCTTGAGAGCGACTTGAAAAACATGCGACCAATCTAATTTCAATTCACGTTCCCTTCTTCAAAAGATGCTGCCGGGGTTCGAAACAACGTGAGCGCATGCAGTTGAACATCACATTTACCTTGCATCGCTGCTCGCAGATCTGTCCACTCGCGTTTAAGTGCACCGCCACTTGTGAGGACATCATCCAATACAAGTACATTCAGGGAATCTGAGTCTGCAAAGCGCGGGCCGATTGAATCTTTGATCAAAATGTTCTCGGTATCTAGTTTTTCTCTGCGAAACTGGGCGTCAATGAGAGCCCTTCTTTTTAAAGTGATCGCTGCGAACATCAGTGCTGGCATATTCTCAAACGCAGACCCAGGAGCAGTTTTTTTGACAACTTTCTGAGCTTCTTCCAGGCAACTTACCCAGAAATTGTTTGGATGCCATTGAGAGGCGGCGAGGCGTTGAACACGCCAGCGTGCCAATAAAACCATATGAATGTGATTTTTTTTCAATATCTCTGCAAGAACTTGGGTCGCGACATAAGAATAAGCCTCATTGAAAATTGCTATCGACAACGGATTTTGGATGTCTTTGGCAGCAAGCAACAATGCCCTGTGCCGACCCGCATATGGAAAAATTGAACACACGCTGGAAAGCCAATTAAGCCGCCCGCAATTCCCACCGCACGAGAGAATTCCACAACGGGTGCAACCCATCCATCGCGGCGAAGAAAAATACTGAAGACAAGAAAAACAAAGAATAGAATCGCGAACAGAGGGGCTTGAATTACAATGCTCACACTGAGCGGTGCTGCGCGTTGCGTCCCTGAATTGAAGCCACCAGCGGTGACGAGCCCCCATGATGATAGGGGTGTTTCGAGCGGATGGTTTCTGCACGGTAGAGCTGCTCCAAAAGTACTACCAACGATAACTCGTGCGCGAAGGTTGCTTGGGAGAGCGAGACTAGACGGCCTGCTGAAAGAAAAGAAGAGAGGCCAGCTGGAAGTCCGTAGGCTCCACCAAATACAAACCCTATTTGCCGAATTCCGCGATCACGGGCGGCAGCGAGTTCGATGGCGAACTTATCACTCGGAAGATTCTGACCGCGCTCATCCAGAAAATAAAGAAAGCCTCTTTCTTGGATGATTTTCTCACACTCTTTGACCAGAAATTGTTCAATCGCTTTTTCTGAGTCGAGAGATTTTTGTGGTGAGTTCAAAAGAACAGGGGCTGATCTTTCGATCCGCGACATAAATTCTTCAGTCCAGCTCTTCGCCGGGCCTGAAGAAATTTTCCATGGTGTCACGAGTACGAATTGCATCTCAGAATAAGCTCAAAGAGGGGCTGCTTCGAGTGCTTCGTTGTTCGAATTCGTTGGAAGGGCGGCCTTCACTTCCGATAATAACGCAGAGAGTTCTTCTTCACTTGGCGTCATATATTTGCCTTTGCTCCATAGTTGCTCGAGTGCATAAAGCTCTCGAGTTGGCTCCTGGAACACATGAACAAAAACAAATCCGTAGTCGAGAAGAATCCATGTGCGTGCCTCGCGACCGTCGATCGATACAGGCTGAAGGCCGAGCTTGTCGCGGAAAAAGACGCGAATCTCTTCGGCTACAGCAGCGACTTGGCGAGCATTCGTTGCACTCAAAATTACGAAATATTCAGTGAATGCACCTTGATTCCGAAGGTCGATCGCAAGAGGACGAGTCGCCTTTTTATCAAGACCAATTGCCATGGCGAGCTTCACAAGCTCTTCACGTTCAATGATTCTATCGCCCGCTTTGATTATATAACTGTCCATCTTTTGTTTAGCCATTTTTATTCTCCCTCCTTCAATGTTTGCAGCAGCTCAACAACGTGATCGAGCATCTTCGAGATCCCCATTCTTCGCGCTGAACTCACTTCCATGAATTCAACACCCTTCCCTTTCAGGTAATCGCGAAAAGCAGCCACTGCGTCTTCGTTTTGGTATTGTTCCTCGGTTTCTGGAACAACAAGATCCAATTTAGACAAAACAGTGAGGCGCGGACGCTTGAGGAGTTCTTCATCGTAGAGCGAAAGCTCGGAGAGAATTCCTTCATAATCCTGAATCATCAGCTCGGCAGTTTCCTGACTCGCATCGATGAGATGAATGAGAATGCGTGTTCGCTCGATATGGCGTAAAAAATCGTGGCCAAGCCCTTTGCCTTCACTTGCTCCGGGGATGAGCCCAGGAACGTCGGCAACAACAAATGGATCAGCATCTTTGTGACTCACAACACCCAGATTTGGCACAAGTGTGGTGAATGGATAATCAGCAACCTTTGGCCGGGCTGCAGAAATAACGGTAATGAGTGTGCTCTTACCAGCATTCGGTGCACCGATAATTCCAACGTCGGCAATCATTTTCAATTCGAGTCGGATATGTCGGCGTTCGCCCATTTCAGCCGGAATTGTTTTTGTGGGAGCTTGGTTGCTTGAGGTAACGAAGCAGTGGTTGCCCACGCCTCCTTTGCCGCCTTTAGCAACCACCAATTCTTGATCGTGTTGAACGACTTCACCAATGGATTCGCCGCTGTCAACGTCATACACAACAGTTCCACAGGGAACTCTCAGAACAAGGTCGTCGCCAACGCCACCCTGACGGTTGTTGGTGCCACCTTTGCCGCCATCCTTGCCTTCATGAACGCGGTTAAATCTGAAGTCGAGTAGTGTATGAAGGCCTTCATCACCTTTAAAAATAATGTTGCCACCACGACCGCCGTTACCACCATCAGGGCCACCGAATGCGACATTTGCTTCGCGCCTAAAGTGTGACATCCCAGTCCCGCCATCACCGGCCCTGACTTGTATTTCTGCGGTATCAATAAATTTCATCCGGAGTGTGCTCCTCGCCACAGAAGTGAGTGGCTTTCAGCGGGACGCTAGCAAAAGGAAATCGGGTGGGAAAGAAGAATAAATGTCGGACAAAAAAAAGACCAGGCATCCAAGCGGTGCCTGGTCTTTTTCTATGTGAGCAAGCTTTTAGGCTTCAACGCTCGCTGGATAAACACTGACGCGTTGGCGCGTGCGTGTCACGAACTCGAACTTCACAACGCCATCAATTTTGCTGAAGAGCGTGAAGTCGCGACCCATGCCAACATTCTGGCCAGGGTGAATCTTTGTTCCAACTTGACGGATGATGATGTTGCCTGCGCGAACAGCTTCTCCGCCGAAGGTTTTAACACCACGAAACTTTGGGTTACTATCACGACCGTTTTTGGTACTACCACCGGCTTTTTTGGTTGCCATTGCAAATTCCTCGACTGTGTTAAGCGATCATCAAACGCGCCAGATTAGCCTTCAATCTTGTCGATTGTAAGCACTGTATAAGGCTGGCGATGACCCTGGGTCTTCTTAAGATGGTTCTTGCGGAGGTACTTGAACACCAGCACTTTGTCAGCGCGTGTGTGGGAGGCAACAGTAGCTGTTACCTTCGCTCCAGCAACAGTTGGCGCACCAACTGTAAAGCTTCCGCCTTTATTAAGCATGTAGACGTCAGAGAAGGAAACCTTAGCGCCGACATCGCTTGCAAAATAGTTGGCTTGGATTTTGTCGCCTTCTTTAACTTTGAACTGACGACCGAAAACATTGACGATAGCGTACTTGGTACTCACAGGCGTATTCCTTTGCACAGCAAATGCCGACAGCCTCAAGGGTTATCCCGCCATTGCGGGGTGGGCCCGATGCATTGAGTTGTCCGACTTAGTGCAATCATGGGAATCGGTCAAGATACTTTCGCAGGATTAATTTATTTCAAGAAAGACAGATGATTGGCGCGTATCGTTACTGGTCCTCTTCGGCCGGAGAGCTTGACTCGCCGCCCCAATGCAACGAAGTATGTGCTTCTTAAATAAAAAAGAGAGGTTGCGGTGAGCCGGGAATTGCATATTCACGTGGCACATAGTCCGGATCCGGACGATCGGATGATGTTTTGGCCTTTGAGCGAGGGCTTAGTGCCAAGCCAGGTCCAAGGACGCCAGTACCTGTTCAGCTTCGAAGAAGCCGATACGCAAGCTCTAAATAAGATAGCGAGTGAAGAGAGAGCGGATGTATGCGCCGTTTCGGCCATTCATGCATTGCGACTGTTAGAGAGCTATCAGCCTCTCAAGATGGGGGCTTCAGTGGGCGACGCCTATGGGCCCGTAGTTGTTGCACTCAAAGGGGGCCATGGCGAACGCCTCTATGCAGATTCAAGGGACAAGTGTTTAGAAAGCCTGCATTTACTCACACCCGGCGAAACAACCACCGCCCACACCGTTGCGAAACTCGTTGGACTTCCATTCAAAACTTTTGAAGCCGTTTCTATTGTGCCTCTCACACGGGTCTTTGAACACCTCAGAGCCTGTGAATTGCGAGGACAACCCACGGTTGCTTTGCTCATTCACGAAGGGCGTCTCACATTTCCGGATCATAATTGC
>CAIZJW010000041.1 GCA_903933385.1 uncultured Silvanigrella sp.
ATGAGAGTGTTGGCTTGTGGGAACCTTTGCCGCCATTTGTCGAGATTTCTGAGTCCGGCATTGTAAGCAGCGAGCACATGCTCGACGTTTCCATCGTATCGCTTGAAGAGCGTTTCCATGTATTTCACTCCAACCCTGACGTTTGCACTCGGGTCGAAAAGCTCCTGCTTGGAATTCGCAAGCCACTTAGATGCTGTCGATGGAAGAAGTTGCATTAAACCCCGGGCATCCGCACCCGAACGTGCAAAAGGATCAAAGGCACTCTCTTGCCGAATTAAACTTAGAACGATGACGGGATCTACCAAGCCAGCTGAATTAAGAATTTGATCCGTATAAGCGCGCGGGAAAAACAAATTCAAAGTATCAAGAGTTACACCTTGGCTTTGAGTTTCTTTGAAGTAGCGCGTCAAGGTACCAATCGCAATTTTGTAAGCTTGGGCAGTGTCGTAACATTTAGAGAGGAAAAGGAGGGCTTCTGAGTTCGGTGCATCAACTGTCCGGGCCGCGTATCTCGAGAACGTCGACAGATGAGTTGCCTCTTTTCTTGCAATCAAAAGTTCAAAAAAGAATGCAGCCAAGTTGTACTCGCTCCAGGTGACACCCACTCGACGCGAGACCATCGATTCTTTGTTAGAAATTGCGTTGCTGAGCGGATCTTGACCTAAACTATGACCAGCCACGACAGAGTGAATTGTCAAAGGATAACGCTTCCGAAGCTGTTCCCAATATTCATTTGCCGTGTTTGTTGCAGTTCGAAGTCCAACATTTTCTTCAATGACGCCCAGCCAAAAGAGAGAGCGAAATTCCTCTTCCGGATTTTCAGCGTGCGCCGACAACAGAAGACTTTGCTTTGCTTTCGTGGAATCACCCTGCATCAAACGAAACAAACCTGTACGCAGGTGTGTGCGCTCGAAACCATCGTCGTCGGGTTCAAGACACGTAAATGCCGACGGATAGACTCTTTCAATTGCAGTGACGGCTGCAGGATCAGGAAAAAAGGCTTCCGCACGCGCGATGAGCGCCGCCATGGCGCCTCGGTACTGGCAATCGGCTCCAATGCGCTGTGCGACCAATGATTCTGTCAAAAGTTCTTGAGTTGTTTGCGGGTCAATTCGCCAAAAAGCATCAATAAATCCGGCGCCGCGCAAACTGCTTCGCCAATCTGTCTCACTTCTAACCCGACCACCTGCTAACGGACGAGTCACCTTATTTTCTCGCCGCGCAGCTACAACTTGATTGAATCTTTCGATAGCCCAAGGCAAACACGCAAGAGAAGAATGCGTGAGCTGCATGCCTTTCGAAATACTTGAAAAATATTGTTCGCAATTCTGTGCAAAATCAGAGCGTTCAGCTGCAGACATCGACTGCGTCACCCAAGACATTGCCTTTTCCACGGCAGCATCAACCTGTGGCGATTTATCGAGGCCCACCTCACGCAAAAGCACAGCCTCGGAGGGAGTACGATACTTTTGCAGCGACATAGTCATGCCATTAGAATCGTTCGAAAGAGGCGCAAGAATGGCCCTATTGGCAAATTGGGCTGGAGCATCGTCGAGAGTTTTAGGAATCAACTCTGAAGGCCCAAGTACACTTTGTGAATCTGGGAAATCAAACTGCAGTGGCAGCGCTCTTGCTTTGCTGCTGGAAGCGGAGCTCACTCCCACAAACACAGCACAGAGCCCGAAAGCCCGAGCAATAAGTTGTGTTGTTTTAAGCGCAGACCAATGCATGAAAAACCTCGCTAGCCCAATGTCTTATCGGCATCAGAATACCCGAATTGAAGGACCCGGCCTGGGAACATCCTTTCACTGACGGTGGCGAGGCAAAAGTTTGCTGTCGGGAACCTGACGGGAAGGCGCGAGATTAACTTTGGTAAAAATCAAATTGGGTCGCGTTTAACTGGACATGTCATACAACGAGGTCCGCCCCCTCCTCGCGCCAACTCAGTCCCATCGAGGGTCACTACAATTGGCCTAGAGCTCTCTAGCAAGGTTGGATTTTTCAGCACATTGAGAGCCGATTCCACGCGAAAACCCGCACCTTCACACGCTCGAACAGTGTGCTCATGCATATCGTAGCTCAACACTTGCCCGGGAGCGAAGGCGAACATGTTTGCGCCACTATTCCATTGCTCTCGCTGCTGATGAAGGGGCTCATCGCCACCGCAAAGAATGGGCTCAATTCGAATTCCGAGTCCGCGCAATCCGAGAAGGAGATCGTCAACTTCGGAAAAGCGCTTCTGACCTGCATCGCGCACTTTAATGCGAACAATTCGCGAGCGCTCGCGCCCTGTAATGTAAGGTGCATAAACAATTGCTTGTTCAGTATTCACGAGGGTGAAAATCATGTCGAGATGAATTGTGCTGCGTTCACGAGGCAGAATCACGCAAAAGACATCGAATGGCCTGTCGATGCCATCTGTGAGGCGTGCGTTGTAATAGGCGTCAATCAGACGATCGATTGCTAAAGGAGTTGTTCGCTCACTCACTCCTATGAGCAAAACATCTTCGCTCAGAACAAGAACATCTCCACCTTCAATTGTGTATTGACTACGATCTTCAGACAGACACGCATCAAGGAGGATCCCGCGCCCGCGCAAACTCGGATGATATTCGTAGATGGTGCGCATAATCAGTGACTCAGTGTCGCGCACAGAGCTCGCCATTCCACCTGTGACCAAACGCGGGCCAATAACCATGCTTGAATCGCGCATGAAATACATGTTGGGCAAGGGCACCAAAGAAAAGCTCTTAGACGAAAGATAGGAGTCGAGTGAATCGCGTTTCAGCGGCAGTCCGGAAACCAAAATTTCCGCCAATTCTGCAGATGGAAACTCCATGAGCTCAGGCAATAATTGAGAACAATTCTGAGCACGCATGATGCGCGCAAGCAATTCATCCCGGGCTGACGCAATTTCAAGGACGTCTGCCAAGCACTCTCGGACCTCGAGAACTTCAGAGACCAATGACAAGACACCTTTGAGCTGTCCATGCGCTTCGCGGACTCGGCGGTAATGGATGATGTCATTATAAAGAAGCTCGGACGCTGTTTTGGGAGTCATGCGCTCCACTTCAGGCCCTGGGGTATGCACGAAAACTTTACGAAGTCGTCCGATTTCGGAGGTCACGCCGATGCCAAAGTCTTGTTGCTCGTCAACGCTTCCGACACGGTCGGCTTGCGATTGCCCATCGACATACCGGAAGTTACTATGAATGCGATACTCGTCGGAAATTCGGGGCTTTCTCGATATGGACGGCTTCCGAGCAGATGAGAGTGTCGTATCGGACTCGGTGTTCAGCATGACTGCTCCTTGGAACTCATTTTTGGCTGAGTTGTTGGGCTGAACAGTAGCATAAACACGCACTGAAAGGCCAGTCGACCTCCTTTTTGAAGAACAGACCAACGGAGAAGAACCTATGGGAACCAAAGCGAAAATCTTAGTTTTAGGATGTGGAAAAATTGGTAAGCTTGTCGTTTCACTCTTGGCACGCAGCGGCGACTACAGCGTCACTGCGGCGGATCTCCATCTGGAGACTGCACAGGCCGCGATACATGGCTCAGACGGCAAGCCACTTCCCCATACAACCGCAATTGCACTCGACCTCAGTGACGCCTCCGCCATTGACAAAGCCATGAAAGGACAGACTTATGTTCTGAGTTGCGCTCCTTATCATTGCAACGTCCGCATCGCTTCTGCAGCCAAGAACGCCGGGACTCACTATCTAGATTTGACCGAAGATGTGGCAACAACAAAGGCTGTTCGCGACCTCGCCAAAGAGAGCAAACTCGCTTTCATCCCTCAATGCGGCCTCGCTCCGGGGTTTATAACCATTGTTGCAAATGGCTTGGCTCAATCATTCGACTCAATTGATCACATTAAAATGCGTGTTGGTGCCCTGCCCCAGTACCCACACAACGCGCTCAAATACAACCTCACCTGGAGTACCGAGGGACTCATCAACGAGTACGGCAACCCGTGCGAAGCTGTGGTCAATGGGAAACTGACAATCTTGCAGCCGCTGGAAGGTCTTGAGCAATTTAGCTTGGATGGAGTTGAATACGAAGCTTTCAATACCTCTGGAGGGCTTGGAACTCTTGCAGAGACGTTCGCGGGCAGGGCGAAGTCGCTTGACTACAAAAGCGTGCGTTATCCGGGGCACCGAGAAATCATTGCTTTGTTGATGAACGAATTGAAAATGAACGATGACCGAGCAACTCTCAGGAAAATATTTGAGCGCGCACTCCCCACAACAAAGCAGGACGTCGTTTTGATTGTTGTCACTGTTCAAGGCATGCGACAGGGAGTTCTGAGCCAAGAAAGCTATGCCCACAAAATCTATCATCAGGATATTGGTGGAGAGCATTGGGGCGCAATACAGATCACCACAGCAGCTGGAATTTGCGCTGTGCTAGATTTACACCACGATAAAAAAATTCCGGCGAGTGGATTTGTTCGCCAGGAGGATGTGCCCCTTGAAGTTTTCCTGAACAATCGCTTTGGAAAATATTATCGCTGAGGAAAATTACGCACGAATGAATTCCAACTTCCTGTGAGAGCGAGTGCTTCAATGGAAAGCCCTTGAAGCGCGAATTGCAGTTGCAGCAATGCGAAATCAGCCTTTAATTTCGCCTCATCAGCACTTCGAACATCGAGCACTCGTGCCAAGCCAGCGGAATATGCCTGCAGTGCCTGTTGCTGAGCAGTTGATGCAGCTCTTTGCCCAAACTCGGCAGCTGTCTTTGCTCTTTGAAATGCTTCATAGCGAGTTTTCAGTGTGTCGTATGAACTGCGCAATTGATTTTCAACCTGACGCACCTTTGCCAATGCATCAAACGCAACTTGCATATTCCGACCACGCATTGCAGAGCGAGCACCACCATCGAGAATATCCCATTTAGCCTTCACAGCGGCAAATTTCTGAGCATCAGGAGCCGTCGCATAACTTTTTTTAGAATAGCCAAGTTCAATATTCACTGACGGATAAAATGAAGCATCACTCAGCTCCGAATTTTTAACCTGCACTTGATGCACCGAACGCAATGCATCGAGAGCTGTTGACTGAAAAGGCTTGTCAGCATCAAACGGAAACTGTGTTACGCCAATTCCCTTTTCCGGGAACGGCTGACCCACTTGCTGCGCGAATTGCTGCCGCACACGCGTTTCCTCGGCTTTGGCCTGTTCCCATTGTGCAACAGCACCCAATGCTCCAACCTCAGCTTGACTCAATTCAAGGCGAGTAGATAAACCGGCAGCATAGCGCTGCTTAACAATTGATTCACGAGCTCTAGAAATTTCAACGAAACCTTGATTCACGCGCGCCGACTGAACCGCCAGTTCTGTTTGCAGCAACAGCTGAGCTGCGCCTAGAGTTCCAGACTCAAACTGAGCCTCTCTAATTTTTTCAGCTTGAGCATGCAAAGCACTTCGCATCACCCATCCATACATTACCTGGGCGTTGAGCACTGGGATCTGCCAACCCACAGAAGTGATTTTTTGTTCCTTGGGCACAACAACAGTTGTGCTGGAAATAGTGCCCACTGGAGGAGGCAAAGGAAGGGTGAATGACTGAGAATAGCCAGGATTGTACCATTCCTGGCCATATTCCACCCGTGCTCCACCAAAAACACTTTCGACAGCAGTTCGCGTGGCCTCAAATGCCGCACGCTCGGCACCCTCAATTTGTGCAGACTCAGGGCTGTCAAACTTGAGCTTCCCAATCAGTGCAATGACTTGTCCCATTTCTGCGTTTTGCGACAAAAGCGATTCGCGTCCGGCCTCGCGCACCTTGGATTCAGTGACATTTGCAACAGACGCCTCAACTTTTTGCTGGACTGCACCACCGAGAAACAAGCCGAAAATCCACAGCCCAACAGTTCCAGTCAGCGGGTTGGAAGCGCCAACAACTCGCCCAGCGCGTCGATTCCGAAAGCTATCAATGAGTCCGAACACCGCAGGAACAACAAAGAAGGAAAGAATGGTGCTGGAGATCACGCCGCCAATGATTGCGACGGCCATAGGAGATCGAAACTCAGAGCCGCCACCGCGCATCACTGCAGTGGGAATCATGCCGAAAATCATTGCGATCGATGTCATAAGAATTGCTCTTGACCGCTCTCGAACACTTTCTCTGACGGCCTGCAGCATTGGCATCTGTTTTTCTTTTACACCAATCGCATCGACCAAAAGAATCCCGTTCTTTGCAGCCAATCCAATGAGGAAAACCATTCCAATGAGCGCACCTAGGGCCAACTGCTGACCAACAAGATAGAGAGCGACAAAGCCGCCAATGACAGCAAGAGGTAAGGTGAGGAGAATCACAAATGGGCGAATCAAATTTTCAAATTGAGCGGCAAGAATGACGAAGATGAAAAACAAACTTCCAATAATAGCGAGAGTAAAGCTGCCCACCATCTCCTCAAAAACTTCTTTGTCGCCCTGAATTTCACCGGAAAATGGAGCTGGAATATCGTCAACCAACTTTTGTACGTTTGCCAGCACAACACCGAAGGTTTGCGTTCTATCGAGCGTGCCCCAGATCACCATCTTTCTCGACCTACGCTCCCGATCAATTCCACGCGGTCTGTTGGTTTCGCTCAAATCGGCAAATTGATTGAGCGCCATTGGACCGCGCATACTAGGCACGTAAACCTGACTCCAGAGAGTATTGATATTCCTGTCCCGATCGTCGAGGCGCAAAAAGAAAGGGGTGTTTTTGTCGCCCACAGTGCCGGCCTCGAGCCCTGTTAATGCAAGACGACCCGTGAGTTCGACAGCCTGAGAAGCAGAGCCTGCAAATCCGAGGTCCTGGGGTTTGAATGAGACATCAACGCCCTTGGCGAAGGCTGCGGTTTCCAACCTGACGTTCGCAATTCCTGGCAGAGCGCGAATTTTTTCGAGAAGTTTCTCAGCGGCTTCTCGCGTGTTTTTGAGGTCCTCTCCGTAAACATAAACGCTCAACGGAGCCTCTCCACCAATTCCTTCAATGGGCGGAGGATCCATGATGAGGACTCTTCCATCGATATCCTTCAGACGCTCACGGGCCATCTTCTGCATCGCAAGCAGGCCTGTTTTTCGTTTAGTTTTTGCCACGAAAACAAGGCGCATTTGAATGAGATTATCGTCACCACGCTCACCCACTGTTACAAACACTTCCTCGAGACCTTCAAAGTCTCTCAGGCGACTGACAGCATCGGCAGCAACTTTTTCATTATGCTCGCGGGTTGTGCCCGCTTTTCCGCGAATATTAACAATAAACTGCCCTCTATCTTCAAAGGCGAGAAAGTCGGCGCCACGGGACAAACTCAACCCAACAGCGAGAAGCAAGGCCAGTAAAGAAAGCAACAGGACTGTTTTGGGCTTGTGAAAAGATGCTACGGCCCACTCTGAAATTCGATTCTCAACCTTGACGAGCCATGCACGCCAGCGCACCCAAAACGCTCCTTTGAAAGGGCGTGGATGGCCTGCAAAATAGGCTGACAGCATTGGATCGAGAGTGAAGGCAACCCAAGTTGAAATGACAACCGCAATACAGATCGTGACTCCGAACTGCTTGAAAAATTGTCCCACCATTCCTTCCATTCCCGCAACTGGAAGGAAAACCGCTACCACTGCGAGCGACGTTGCCATCACTGCTGCTGCAACCCTATCAGTTCCCTTAACAGCAGCTTCTTTGGGCGTGGCTCCATTTTCCATTTCCGTAAAGATAGCCTCACGGACAACAACGGCGTCGTCGATAAGTAGCCCAATGGCCAACGCCATCGCGAGAAGACTCATCATGTTGACTGAAAAATCGAGCCAACTCATAAAAATGAAAGAACCAGCAATACTCACTGGCAAAGCCGTAGCGGAGATAAGCGCACTACGAAGGTCGGTGAGAAAAAACAGGATCACCAGCACCGCAAAAAAGCCACCTGCAAACAAAGCAATCCAAACTTCTTGAGAGTTTTCTTGAATGAAGGCGCTTTGATCCATGATGCTGAACAAACTCATGCCTGCAGGCAGAGCAATTTTCTTGAGAGTTTTCTGAACAGCCTTGACGCTCGATACTGTGTTAGCATCGGTGCGCTTTGTGATGACAAGACCAAGCCCTCGTTTGCCGTTGATGAAAACGCTTGAGGCCGTTTCATCACGCACTAATTTCAAGGTGCCCACTTCTCCCAGCATAATCGAGCGCCCGTCGCGTAACGTGACTCTTTGCTCTTCCCAGTATTTGAGGTCGGCTGGGAGCAAGCTCCGCGAAACTGAAAGCACTTCCTGATTTTGAGTTACGTCGCCCCAGGGGATGACAGCCATCTTCGCTGAAAGTTGGTCAAAAATGTCGAGAGGAGCGACACGCAGGTCGGAGAGGCGTCGCGCGTCGAGTGTCAACTGAATTCGCTCTTCGCCAATACCAACTATTTTTGCCTCGTTGACGCCGTCTGTGCGCCGCAACTCGGGCATCAATCCTTCCTCGAGCAACTTTTGGGTCGCATCTGCGGACTGATCAGTTTCAATGCCATAAATAAGGACCGGCGTTGCGCCCACGTCAACGCGTGCAACAATTGGCTCCTTGGCGCCTTGCGGAAACTTTCCCTTCACAATTGATATTTTCTCGCGGACAGCGTCGGCGGCCTCTTGTTCATCGGCCGACATTTTGAAACCAAGAATCAGCTGACCAAAACCAGGACGTGCAACACCAATGACCCGGCTGATCTTTTTGAGACCCGCAACTTCAGCTTCTATTGGTTTGATGATTGCTGACTCAATTTGTTCCGGAGAGGCTCCTGGATAAGGAACGGTTACAGAAATGAAGGGAATCGAAACATCCGGATACAAAGAAACAGGCATTTTGAAGAGATAAAACATCCCCAAAATAAAAAGTGCGACACTAATGATCCCTGCAGTTACGGGACGCGCAACCGAAAACCGGGCCAGATTCATATTTCAAACCTCTCAATTGCCTTTAACTTGAACACCTGATGAGCATGTCGAATTCAGAACTTCGATACTCCCGAGAGATTGCCCAACCTGAACAACCATTCCCAAAATAGTTGGTAGCCCCTGAACCCGACCCGCAACTTCAGCTCTCAACGTTGTGTCTTCGAGCTGAACTTTGACGCGCTCCGCAGCTGCCTCTGCTTGTCGTTTTAAAGCGCGAGCCTGACTCACACGAATCTTTGCCTCAGCAACCTGTTGAGCTGTGACAGCTTCGCTTCCTTGAAGTTTTTCCAATCGGCCAAGACCGTCGGCGGCAAGTTCTTCGTTGCCTTTTGCAGCGTCAACGGCAGCTTGTGCTTCTTTATATCCAGCTCGCAAAAGACGTGAATCAAATTCGATAATGGCGTCCCCCTTGCGCACCGTTTCGCCATTTGAAGCATGGTATCGTTGAACAATACCGGTGGAACGTGCCGTAAGTTCCTGACGCGTAATGCAGGGTTGTTTTGCGACTGCATCTCCAGCCCAAAGAACCGTTACGAGAAGCATAACCATTGATGCCAAATTTTGACGCATGAGCCCCTCCAAGTCGTATTTGCTCCAAATGTCCTCTCAGAATACTTTTGAGAGTTTCACTTCTATCGAAACGGGGTTAGCATAGGCGAGTTGTCTTCAGAAATCTTAATTTGGAGAAATCTCTGACGTTGGATTGTCGCGTTTTTCCCAAAATTTTCGGAATTTGCCTGGCGTTCAGTTTAGCCGCTGAAGCGCAGACGTCGCAACGTCGCCAAGGACGCCGCAGAACTCCAGCTCAACCGGCCCCCTTGTATCCGAGCGTCCCACTCGCTCCCATGGGAGCCAGACCACAATATCCACCGAGAAACAGTGCAACCCCACCCACTGGCGCTGTCCCTCAGAGGAATTTGCAGCAGCCTCAAATGATAGGGCCGGGGCAAACTCAACCAGTGGCGCCACCTCTTCCTCGCAATCAAAATCCCTATGGTCAACCTGCCGAGTTGCCTCCGCACCTGAGGGCTCGCGAAGACTTCAGCGGCATCCAGAATTGGTATGGTTCAACAGGCGCGGCGTTTGGCTTCGACACTCTGACCCGAAGCAATCCGGGCGTTGCCGATTGCACCAGCGGATGCAAGAAAACAATTGAAGAACCGAGGTGGGCGCTACAGCTTCAAGGTGCGCTTGGATGGGGGCCAGTCAAGCGCAACAATATCTCTTTCACCACGCATTACCGATACTCGCAGAACCTGCGCACAAACGATGAACAAGCGGCGCGGTTCGGCAAGTGGTTCAATACTTTCAAAACAACCGATTTTCTTTTTCCGACGCGAGACATGCTTCGCTCACACGAGTTGGTGACCGAGATTCGCTATTCTCTGAATCCATGGCAGTTAGGGTTGCACGCTATGTTGGATTTCGAGCGCGTTGGCTCAAGTGCCAGTTTCTTGGGAGAGCCCAACGAAATTGCCGACAGCGTGCGCAATATTGAGCAGGTTGTTCCCTGGGCACAATGGAGAATTCCTGGTGTTTACATTGCAACACTTTACACACCGATGCGCACCGAGATAAATAAGGAAGACCCGCGAAACTCTTTTACAACTTGGTCGATGAAAAATTCGGGTCGTGGAATTTTTATAAGCGCAATCCAAGATAACCTTTTCTATTTGCCAAAAATATCATCCACAGCTGGCCTTACCTTGAATTGGACGAATAAAAAATCTGCTTCCATTCAAAATGATTCAAGCAAACTGGGCATGAAAGCCAGCATGGACTTTCCCATCGCATTCAACTTCCGCATGCAACCCTATGTGAAATATGACAGCGAAAAGTATATTCTGCAGAGAATCAGAATAGACAACATCACAGATGGAGCTGCTGAGCTGCTCCAACGCACAGATTCAATTCTGGGCACTGGCGGCCAAACTTATTTCGACCTCAATAAAAACTGGCGCTTCTCTTTCCAGTTCGCCTATGAATCGACACAATCAACTCTGAGTGATTTTTCAGGATCACGAATGTCATACCAAGGCGGACTCACTTACAGCTGGCCAATAACTCGTCCAGTCTTGCGACGCCTTGACCGGTTCAGCGATTCACTCACCGCTGAGGAGAACTGACGCATGCATATTTCTAAAGAAGCTTTTGCAGCCGCTTTCGCAGACGCTATAAAAACTAAGCAGCCTTTGCTTCTTTCTCCCAAGGGTAAGTCTGTGTCATTTCTCTGCTCTCCTGTGGGCATGATCGATGACGCAATTATTTTCAAAAACTCGATCCCCATCGACATCCTCCCAGAGGTTGTCACATCTACAGAATTTACTGTCGCGTGCCGCGACTATCAGGTTGTGAGTGCCGCCTTGTTTGCACACGGAACGGAAATTCGTTTCCCCACGCATCACATTTCTTTGCTTCCTCAATCGAGAACCGACGAAAGACTCGTTTTTGCGGCTGACGACAATGCTGAAGTTGTTATTGTGCACCCATTCGATGGAGGAACGGTTTTGCGCAGACGGCTTTATGACCTCTCTAAAGGAGGGCTGAGTTTTCGCGCAAGTACTCAAACCAGACTGATGCAACCGGGAAGAATTTTCGCAAAAATGGAGATCATTCAGCCCTCAAAAGGCAACGAAGTCCGCAGCGGGCGGATAGTTTATATCAAACAAATCTTTGAAGAGAATGGCCAAAGCTACCATCAGGTAGGCGTGCAATTCATCAATACACCTTGAGGAGAACAGCAAAGATGCATGTATCTTTGTCTGAAATTGATCCAAAGAATCGGATCTACTGCAACCGCTCTTTGAATATGCGCAATATCAAAGCGGTTGGCTTCGATATGGATTACACACTCGCTCTCTATAAGCCTGAAGAATTTGAACTTCTCGCCTACCAAGAGACTCTCAAAAAATTAGTGAATGTGGGTTATCCGGAATCTATCCTCGGCTGGTCGTTTAACACCGACCACATGATTCGTGGACTTGCTATCGACAAGCACCGCGGCAACATCATCAAACTCGACCGACACCGCTTTGTGAAGGTTGCTTACCACGGCTTTCAAGAGCTTTCGCGCGAAGAACGACGTTCCCTGTACGATGCCTCACTGGCACAATCGTACGAAGAGCCCGACTATGCGTTGATAGACACGCTCTTCACTCTGGCTGACGCATACCTTTTTGCACAGTTGATTGACCTCAAAGAAAAACAGCCAGAACACATCAAAAAAACTCCTATGGAGATCTATCGTGACGTACGCCACGCGATCGACCTTTGTCACCGCGATGGCAGTATAAAGCTCAAAGTCGCTCAAAATCCTGGAAAATACATTAAGCGCGACCCTGCACTGGCAGATACTCTCTTGAGGCTGCGCCACTCTGGAAGAAAAGTTTTCGCTGTGACCAACAGTTTGTGGGATTACACACACGTTGTGATGAATCACATTTTTGGCAACGACTCACGACAATTGAATTTCGATTGGGTTCAATATTTCGACATCATAGTTACGGGCGCGGCAAAGCCATCGTTTTTCATGTCACCAAACCCACTCTATGAAGTTGACCCTGAAACCGGTCTTTTGAGGAATACGGACGGAATCCTCAATTCCGAAGCGAAGATTTATCAGGGTGGAAACTTCAAGCAGCTGCATGAGCGACTGGGAGTATCCTCAGGGCCCGAAATTCTTTATGTCGGCGATCATATCTACGGCGACATTTTACGCAGCAAAAAAGAATTGGGTTGGAGAACAATGCTCGTCATAAACGAGCTTGAAAGCGAACTCGACGCACTCGCAAAATTCAAAGATGAATTCAAGCGATACGAGGAATTGTTGCAGCTCAAAGATGACCTTGATGATGAATTACAAAAGAATCAACTCGAGCTTGAGCAAATTCAGAAATCTCAGCCAAAAACAAAATCCCAGAAACAATCGAGCGTCGAGCAGCTGCAAGCTTCAATTCATTCGCTTCTGCAAAAAAGAGATTCTACCCGCGAAGCTTTGCGCCGGAGTATGAAAAAATATCATCAGAATTTTCATCCAACCTGGGGGCAGTTGATGAAGACAGGCCACCAAAACTCACGCTTCGCAGCACAGGTGGAAAATTACGCTTGTCTTTATACAAGCCAACTGACGAATCTACTGAACTATTCACCCAACTTTAGTTTCAGAAGTGCTAGAGATTTCATGCCACATGATTTTGTTCACGATTGAAATCACACTGGCACGCGGGCTTTTTCCACAAGCCCGGTGGTGCTATGACCAGGCACGAGCGAAAGAATTTCTACTTTGCCACCCGCAGCCATAACGATCTCGGCACCAACAACTGATTCAATTGTGTAGTCGCCCCCTTTCACTAGAACTTGGGGCGAGATCTGGCGAATCAGTTCAATGGGGGTGTCTTGTTCAAAACCAACGACAAAATCAACAGCGGCCAAACCAGCGAGAACGCGAGAACGGCTCTCAAAAGTTTGTACAGGGCGTTCTGCCCCTTTCAATCGACGTATTGAAGCATCTGTATTGAGTCCGACAATCAAAACGTCGCCAAGAGCTCGGGCTCGCTCGAGGAGATCAACATGCCCCATATGCAGTAAATCGAAGCAACCGTTTGTGAATACAACCTTCCGACCATTCCGACGCAAAGTTTGGGCCAGTACAGGAAGACTCTCTTCGCGCAGAATTTTTGGTGAATGAGCCGCCCTGAGGGAAGGGTCGGATGTGAGCGCCTGCAACACTTCCGATGAAGCGAGCGTCGCTGTTCCCAGTTTTGCACAGACCAATGCAGCACCGACATTGGCAATTTCAGTTGCTGCACTCATTGAAGCACCCGAAGCTGTTGCCATGGCAAGGAATGCAACCATTGTATCGCCAGCGCCAGACACATCTGCCACCTGAAGTGCTCGTGAAGCGTAACGGCGCGTTGCCGTTTGTGACGCAACCTTAAGCGCAACGCCATGTTCCGACAAACTCAAAACAACTCCCTGCGCAGCCGATTGACGTGCAATGGTTTCGCAAATTGCGTCAACCTCTTCATCAAAATGATGAAGAGAAAGCGTTGCATCCCAACTGCGCAGCAATTCACGCCCCTCCTTCAAATTTGGCTTGATGAGAGTCGTGCCATGATACCGGGAAAGATCGTTAGACTTTGGATCGGTGACAATTGGAATTTTAAACGAACGAGCAGTTTCGATGAGAGTGCGGCAGAGTTGATGAGTGAGAACTCCCTTGCCGTAGTCGGACAATACAAGTGCTTTGAGTCCGGGACCTGCGAGGAAGCGCTCGAATTGCAAAACAATTTTCTGTTCGTCAGCAGGAGTTAGAGGCGCTATTGTCTCGCGGTCAACCCGCACAAGCTGCTGATAACCAGCCAAAATTCTAGTTTTACGGATTGTTGGAAGAGTGTCGGACTCAATCAAGGCATGAGATTCTATTCCAAGAGATTGGCACTGTTCTCTGACCAAGCCGGCATCCGAATCTCGCCCGACTCTTCCACAAAGAACTGCACGAGCGCCCATGGCTGCAATGTTCGCAGCAACGTTTGCGGCACCGCCCAACACATATTTCCTCTCGCCCTCAAGAACAACAGGAACAGGCGCCTCGGGAGACAATCGCGATACAGAGCCGTGAATATAACAATCTAGAACGACATCACCGACAACAAACACTGCACTGTTTTGCATTTCCAGCACGAGCTGAGTGAGAGACGGAGAATGCTGCATTTCAGATTCCTTTGTTTGGTCCCGCCTGTGTGCGGGCAGTCTCGAATTCAATTCTGAAAGAGTATGCATCGCCTGGTGTGGGATTCAATGCCTGAAAGCGTTCTTGAAGCTCAACCAAGTGCTCTTGCCCCAGTTCATTCACGCAATTTTCAAATGAAGTCTTGATTAAGCGGTCGGCATAGGGAAGCTCTTCCCCCTCGGGGAGCAATTTAAGCACCTTAAAGGAGCGTGCCCGCGAGGAATCAAACAGCGAAAACTCAATATTGTATCGTCGGGGGAACAAATTCGGCATTCGCAGCCAACTGTCAGGCAGAACGAGTGCGCGACAGGGAGCAAAGGTATCGGCCAACATCGATGGAACTTCGCGATTCTGCCCATCGGATTCTGATTCTGCTTTTGCCAGAACGCTTTCACTCAAGACAGGCAGACTCGGTGAGCCGCGTGAAACATCAGCAATCTGCCTTGGCAGAACCTCTCTTTGAGGCTCCCGTACAAAAAATTCATGGCCTTTCGTGCGCTGGCCAAAATTTCTTTGCCGAGCATAAACATCTGTTGATGCAACAACATCAGAATTTATAACAATTCGCGCGGTGACTGTTTTATTTAAAAATCGGCCGCCTTCATGCACTTTTGCTTCTTGTTGGCCAATAAAAATAATCGCAGCTGTGTGCAGCAAAACTGAAAGCATTAATGCGCTGCGAAATCCAAGATTTTTCATGGCGCCGGCACGCTCGTTGCGAATGAAAAGAATGGCAACGAGAACTCCGGACTTTGAATCTTTGCTTGAGAACGATTTTCGTCGACAACAGCAACATCACCCGCACGGCATGCTTCGGAATTGGATTGGCATGCATAAATAAAGCCTCCGGATGCGAGTGCACGCACCGGCCCTTGGAATCGATTGTCAACCGCGTAGCGGACATCTGCGAGAGACACCCAACCCGATTCCACAACTTTTCCTTGGTAGTCGTCGGGCGTTGTTTTCTTAAAGCCAACAAAAACCTCATCAGCCTTCGAATTGATTCCCCAGACATCAATGCGCTGAATGTCATCAGAAGCTCGCGAGAGCAGCTTCCTCGCGTTGAAGTTTCCCTGCGCAGTGAGTTCAACTTCAAATAAAGTGACAAACTCTCCAGCGAGCGGACCAAAATATTGCGGATTACAGCTCAATATCGCCTTGGAATTATTTAAAGCCACAGTTTGAAATGCATTTTTACAGGTCATTCCGTTGCTCGAATCAGAGACAGTTTTCTCTACGACTGACACATCACTGCCGCCTTCTCTAAAGACGAGGGCCTTTGCATCCTTTGCGTTGAATTTTATGAGGTCGTAGCCCCCATCAATTGCAGCAAACCATTCGCCATTCTTGAGCGTTAAGATTGGATTGAATTTCCCAAGTGGCTGTATTGTCGATTCGGTGTTTCCAGTCACTGAGACTTCCGAGCCCGACCAAATAAACTTGCGCAGATCTGCAAAATCAAAGCCGGTCACGACCCCATGAGCTTGCGAGATACGCATCACATTATAAACGTTTTGCGGCCAATCGCCGCGTTGAGTTAAAACTTCGCCCGATGAAGAGTACCAAGTGGCACGCGTGGGACGTGCTGTTCTTCCTGAAAATCGCTCCACCAAAAGAGTTTGTCCAGTTGCGGAATCATGCAACAAAAGTGGGTCGCGGCTTTCTGGGTTTAAGGTCTGCACCAATTTCAATTCATTTGATTGCACCGAACAAAGAATATTTGCGGTTGTGGGTGTTCCCAAGATCCAAAAAAGCCCATTTGCTTCGGAAGTGAACTGCCCCGTTCCACAAGCTGATTCATTTTTACCTGCGCCGTTGCTGCCATTTTCACAACCAACAAGAAGTGTGGTTGCGATTCCCAACACCAACAAAATCAACACACTGATGTTCCGAAATAGGTTCAGGCGCAAAGCCATCAATACGTCCCTTCATTGAAACTCAACCGCCCCCCCCCAATACTCCGGAATTCAAGGCGTGAGCAACCTTAAAGAGAGAACGAAAGCGCGCCCCATAATGGGCAGGGCGGGAAGATAACTCCAAGGAACCTCTCGACTTTCACCTCCGCGACTTCCTAAAAGTGAACTTCGCCAGCCCGGAAGATTATCGATTCGGAAATTGAGGATGAGCTCTCCACCCGCAGTTGAAAAGATTCCCTCGGCCGCCAACGAGATGTGGGCTGGAGGGCTCAATTTGTAAATCCCCTCTTTATCGAGGCCATAAGTGCCCGTTCGACTCCAAGCAACAGCTGACGACCAATTACCCCAAGGCTTCGCTTCTTCCTCTCTCGCAAATCGGTATTTAAGGCTCCCTCTGCTTTGCCACGAAGGAACAAACGGGACGACACTCTGGCCCTGCTCTGCTTCCATTGAATGCGCCCATGTTTGCTCATGTGCGGCTGTTATTTCCCACATCGAAAACTTCACTTCACCGCTTCCGAATGCTCCAGCGCGACGAACCTGAGATGTGTTTTCATATTGAACAAGGAAAGGGCTAACCTGCCGCACAGTGATGAGATCGATATCGTTGGCAAAATAAGCACCCAAATGAAAAAAAGGCGTGTGCATTCCACTTTCAATAAAAAGCGAAGATTCAGCTTTCAAATTCAAATTAGAAGCGATTCCGTCGGGACGTCCGGCAAGCTCAACAGGCGTGGGAAGACGGGTGCTGCGGCCCGAAAGCAAATAGAGAATGGCTCCCGGCAGGGCATTGTATTGCAACTCAATTGCAGCTCCTGGAGAGAATGCAGCACGTGTTTCTTTTTGGCCGACGCATAAAACCTGTGGCGCAAACGCACCGCAATTTTGTTGCTGAGTGGAATTCGCCCACTGGATATATGATTCCATGCGGAGAAGAAAACGACCCATCCGCGATAACTCAATTCCCGCTCCCAGATCAGCAGACGACAACTGCCCACTGAGAGAAGAGTCGGCAGGAAGAGCATCCGAATTGCTTGAGGGTGTTCTGTTTGTATTTGTAACCTCGAGACCATAGCGGCTATTGAAGATGTTTGTATCGTAGTTGCCATTGAGAAAAATGCGCGATTCAAGGCTCCCTGCATGAAGTGGAGAGGAAACTCCCACGCCTAAGCCAACCACATTTTCCCTGCGCCTATCTTTCCTCAGTTGCTTCTCCTGATTTTTCAGATCACTCGTAAAAGAAGAAGAATCGCTCCGACCACTGATGCGGTATTTCCAAACACGGCCTGTTTGTGGAGAAAAAGAAGAGCCCGAATGCGAAACGAGAGACAAATATTTTGAACCACGGTTGGCGGCAGAGGCCTGCGAAACAGGAAGCCCATTCAGCCCACGATTTTCTGCGCCAAAAAGTGAGGTTGTTTCAAAGTTAATGCCCGATGCACTTGTGTTGTTTGTGCGGATCGAAACTGAAGAGCGATTGAGCTCGTTGTTCGTGAGCTTCGAATCGTAATCATCGATTGAATTATTGGGAGTGTTGTTATCGTCCAGGACGTCTTGCGATCCCCTTCGAACCGCAGATTGCCAGGCAATATTCACACAGCCCCAGAATCCTGTGTCGGCGTTTTTGCAATTGAGCGTTTGCCGATGAGCGAAAACAAGCGCATTGGGTTGCTCGGCAGATAGAAGCGAATCTCTTTGGGCTTTCTGAGAACCCGATTTCAGAACAAGGTCATAGCCGCCCGCCAAACCGCGTCTCGGCAAACCTGGGCCTGAGAGAAATGGGTAGGCATTGATCTCCTTGATCCCAACAAGTGGAACGAGTTCCTCTGAGTGGGCTCCCGAAAAGCCAGAGCTCAAGGGAATGCCATCGAGGGAAACCTCAGGCTCCCGACCGGGATACCCGCGCATGGAAACTCGTCCGCCTCCCCAAACACCCGACTCTCCACCAAGAGATAAGAGTCCCAAACTTGCGAGCGTCTCGTTGATTCCCCTCTGACCTGAGGGGGCTTCTTCTGGAGTGCTTAATTGATGTGCACTTTTTTGATTGTCGTCTGACGGCGAGAGAAATCGCTGAAACCGCTGCGCACGACCGTTTTCGGGTTGAGGCATTCCTTTGCCACTCTCAACGGAGTGTTGGCCAGTTCCAGAAGGCAAGACGGGGACCCGCCAAATTTGAAACTTTTGACTTTGAGACTGGGCGGTAGCAGGATGGAAGAAGTAAAAAACGAGCGTCACGCAAGCTATTCTCCGCATGTATCGCGTCATTTCGGGAATCCTCCTGAAGCCGGTCAGCGCGGACGATAACACGTCGTCGCAACCTCTCAAGGGATGATGAGGATTCAATCCATGATGGATTTAAAAGTTACAAAGTTGCTCCTGGCAACATCTGCTGCGTTTGCGGTTGTCGCCACGCAAGGATGCACCGAGGGAAGCCGCGTTAAGCTCGCAGCCGGATTTCCGGCGCCTGGCTTAATCGCGATGGCTATCGGCAACCCACAAATGCCAGCACCCTTGGTATCATCACCCTCGGGATTCAAAGATCCTGCCTATTACAGTTTGACCATTCAGGGCATTCCCATGGGGACAGCCGTTGTGGCGAGTCGTCAGGATGGCTCACAGACTGAGTACTTTACCGAAATCAAAGTTGGGCACCGATTGGGCTACGCTCCACTGATTACTGGACTCCGACTGACCGCGCGTGGTGAAAACGGCAGCCTCCAATCAGCAAAGCAATTCATGAGCGTGCAACACCACGATTCAGTGGTGTTCGAGAGCGAATCGGAATGGAGCAAGGAAGGCCAAGACGCTTTCAAGCTTCTGAAGGGCATGCCTGAGAATCATCTCATCCGACTCGGCCTCAGACCTGCACAAAGCAGAGCAAAACTTGCTTCAAACGATAAGAATTCTGGTGTTTCTCTTCCTTTTTTCGAAATGAAAAAACAAAAAGATGCTCCTGAGCTTGTGAGTTTCAATCCGCTCACCGGAAGCCTTTTCTCCAAGATGGAAATTGCCGGGAAATACTCCTCCGATGGCTTTGCAGATGAAGTAAAAATCCCATGGTTCGGCGGACTCACCCTCGATTTCGTGCGCGAAAGTGAAGAAAAAATTCAAAAGGTCCCGACTCAAATGTCTCAGAGCATGCTTGAGTTGGCTTGGTTCAGTACGCCTGCCACAATTCAAGATGATTTGCGCTCCTTGCAAAGTATGGCTTTGAATGGCGTGAATTTCGCTCGGAGTTCAGAAAAAACTGTGAGGAAGGATTTCCCTCAACTTCCCTACCTTTTCCACCGCAAACTTTTTAACTTCAATAAACTCTGCGATCGAATTGCATTTGAATTGAGCATGGCGCAAAACCGCCGACTCCAGCCTGAGCAAGCTCTCACGCAAATAGGGTGGCTCATTCGCAATGCGCTTGCTGAGGATCACCGAGAATTGCCGCGTTCACTGGTAAACTCTCCGGAACTCGAGATTCTTGCTGATGACGGAAAGAAATGGCAGTGGGCCAGAATCATTACCCACATGCTCAATCAAACGAATGAAGAACTCAGGCAAGTGCTTGCGATTGAAGATTCGCAAAAAGTGAACGTTGCCGTTCGAATGAGTGCGCGACAACTTGCACGTGGCTCCGTGGTCAAGGCCATGCTCCGATCAGGGGCATTGCATATGCATCATCAGGTTGAAAGTGCTGGCAACCAGCCTCTCAGCCAAACTTCATTAGTGCGTTTACCTTTGAATCTGATGCAACCCCTGCGCGTTGCACTGAATCAAACGGCACAAGCAACTCCCAATTTAAAAGGCTCTGCGGCACAATCGGTGCTTCCACCGTTTGAGTTCATTAACGGCCAATCGTTCGCCAAAGGTGATTTTCAAACATTTTCACCTCTCTGTGAAACTTACCGCGGCCGTGTTGGTCTCGATTTAGGCAACAGCAAAAATGAATTGTTCAGCTCGGCAATTGTGCGTGGAGTTTGGGATGAATCGACACGGGTTCAACTCATTCGCCAGTTTGCACGACGGGCCTCGGCAAATCCTGCATGTCGAGACATTGTGCTGCGCGCACCAGGTGATCTGACAACAGCCGCTAAGAGCGAATTGGAATCTTTCAGAAAAGACATCCTTCAGACAGAGATGGAATTTCAGATCAGCGTTGGTTCCAACCGTTCACTCCGACTCGTCCCGGGCAGCTACGAACTGGTCATAAGTTCCTTGGTCAACGGCAGTATCCTTGGCAAGCGGGAAATTATTATCCCGCAGGGTCACCAGAATTTGGTGTTAAACTTGCAGCTGTGAGGGTGCTGACACGCACATTTGCGCACCCTACTCCTTGGGAGGTGCTGCATGCTCAAGAATATCTTTGCTCCGCTCTCTGGCGGAATGGTGCAAGAACGCGTTCTTGAAATACTTGCTAACAACGTTGCGAACATGAACACCACTGCCTTTAAAGAAGAGCAAGTGACGTTTGCTGCAATGGAAGCGAATCCCTGGCCTGCATATTCAAATCCAATGCCACCCGCACAGTTCAAACTCGACATGCGGGATCTTTATCCGCTGCACGGCAACGAAATGGGCTATGTGACTTTATCGAATGTTGAAACAAGTCACGTGCAAGGTTCACTGAAACGCACGGGCTCAAATACTGATGTTGCTATCCAAGGAAACGCATTCTTTTCCGTGAACTCACCTTTTGGCGAGCGCTATACCCGAGATGGAAGTTTTTCGCTGACCTCTGATGGAACACTCGTTACAAAAAATGGGGCTACTGTCATGGGCGAGCGTGGTGCCATCACAGGACTGAGTGAAGGCAAAATGCGCATTCTTCCCAGCGGAGAGATCTACGAAGGCGAAAAATTTGTGGATAAACTGAAAACTGTTGCCTTCTCTGACCAAAAACTTCTCCAGCGCCTCGGCGACAATCTCTTTGTTCACGACGGACCACCCGAGAACACAATTGCCGCAAGCGGCGAAGTGACGCAGGGCTTTTTAGAAGGAAGCAATGTGAACCCGATGAAGAACATGACCAACATGATCATTGCCCACCGCACCTATGAAGCATTGCAAAAAGCTGTTAAATCGTACGACAACACCATGCAGCTTTCAGCTCAAAAGGTGGGTGAAGTTAGCTAACAGCAGTGCGAGGCAATGCAATGAAACATTCAATAATTCATACCGAAAGCGCCCCAAAAGCAATTGGCCCCTATTCGCAGGCAATCGCCCTTGGCGACATGATCTTCTGTTCCGGCCAGATCCCACTCGATCCCGTTTCGATGCAGATTGTTGGCGAAGACGTCTCTGCCCAAACAACCCAAGTTCTCAAAAATCTCAAAGAAGTTCTCAAGGCAGCAGGCGCCGATCTCTCACAGGTTGTAAAAACAACCGTGTTTCTTAAGAACTTCAACGATTTTCAAGCAATGAATTCAGTTTATGAAAATCACTTCTCAACCAACAAACCAGCACGTTCAACGGTTGAGGTCGCGCGCTTGCCGCGTGATGTGCTCGTTGAAATCGAATGCATTGCCCACCGCAGCTAATTACTGCGCTGCAGCCGATCCCTCGTTGAGAAATTCACACAAGTGAGAAATGACCTCATCGGGGGCTTCCGTTGGAAAGTCGTGTCCAAGCCCTTCGAGTACCACGAGGCGGCAGTCCTGTGACTTTTCCGAGAGCTGAACAGTATTTTGCCAAGGGACAAGCGCATCGTCGCGCGAAACCATAAACAGCGTTGGTGCACTAATGCGCTTCAACGCAGGACGGCCATCGAAGAACGCTGCGGCTAAAAGTTGCCTCAGAACCGGAAGAGTTCGAAATCCTTCCTGCCGCCAGAGATTGTCCCAAACCTCGGGCAACTCGGGTCGCTTTTCGAGCGTTGCCTGCGAAACAAGATAGGGTGCGAGCTCTGCATTTGAAGGGGTGCCCTTACGCAATGACCAAAGTAACTTTATGAGTGCTGCTGGTTTGATGCGCCCGCCCTGCCCTCCTTGCGAGGAAGATGCCAGAACAGCAAGCCTCGAGACGAGATCGGAACGCGCTGCAACCTCGAGCGCCACCATCCCTCCCAAACTGATGCCAACCAAATTGACTTTGCTATGACCGAGTTGATTCAATGTAAAAATGACGTCATCTGCGAAAGCAGCAATTCGACCACGCCCTAGGTTTGAACGAGATAAGCCAGTTCCGAGCAGGTCGAGACAAATCACCTCATGGTGTTCAGAAAGCTTCTCGGTAAATTCCAGCCAAAATCCTGACGATCGCCCCAAACCCCTCAACAGAACAACTGGGAATTTTGGTGCCACTCCTGCTCCACGAAAGCGAAAGATGCGGTAACCTAATTTTACTGGTTCTGTCATGGAACTCGCTCCATTTGCCCCGAGATGAACGGAACTTGAGTGGGAGTATAACTGATGCGTGCAAAACGTCGTTCTTTCCGGGCCTACTTAGTAGAGCCCTTCAAACAAATCCGTTTCGGCCTGCACGTAGTTCTCGTTTCGTTGTCGTTTGCTGCAATATTCGCATACGTTTTTCTCGAAGCCTTTCGTGAGCAATATCAGCAGGTGTTTGAGCTATTCAACGTTGCCGATCAAACAGCTCTCATTGAGAATGATATCTTCATTCGCAACAAAGCCAAACTCACTCTGACAATCGCCGCTTTCATAGTTGTCACTCTTTATGTTGTGGTTCGCCGCACGCACAGAATGTACGGACCAATGATCTCCATGATGCGCTTTGTAGCTGAACTCAAAAAGGGCAACTACGCCGTGCGTATTCATGTCCGCGAGCGCGATGACTTTCAAAATTTCGTGACAGAACTTAATGCTCTTGCGGTAGAACTACAGAAGAAGCATGGTGTGCTTGCATCGCATGCCCCCGCCTTAGGAATGGACGGACTCGACGTTCGTTTGCGCGATATTGAAGATGGCGTTGTAGTGATTAGCGATGCAACGGAAAACAACTCCGACTCAGAAGACACTCCCAAAGCCTCCTAACGCACTTGCGAGCGTTGGAGCAGCTTCAGAAAAAGGGACTCGATCATTCACTCGAGAATTTGAGTTCGCCCTGGAAGTTGGCTGGAACCTTCTTTGAGAAGCGAAAGCTTAACAATTTTTTCTCAAGACACGATTCAACCCATTTGTCCGAGAGTCCTTCATCACCAATTTTCAGTTTCTTGAGAGTGACACTGTCGGCTCCCTTCAAAACTGTAAAGCGAAGTTCTCCTCCCATATTCACAAGCGGATCTGCCTCTTCTCGCGCATGTAAGCACGTTGCATAGGCCTTCGATGCTTCTCCACGAAACTCTGCTGCAACAGGCTTCACCGTAGGAAGATCGTCCTGATTCGAGGCCGTTCTCATTACAGTGTTGACCTTCAACGATCGACTCCGCGTGAGACGCTCAAGGGTGTAGGCATTGTATACATTTTTACTGCCAAGCAGTGCCTGAGCGACGTCGAGGCTAAAACTTGGCTTTAAGAATGTTTCAAAAATGCTGACTTTGTCGTTCTTTGCCTCTGAGCTCCGAATTTCAAAGTGCCCCAAAAAAAGCACCTGCTGATTCGCCGCAGAGGAACCCACTCGAAAAACATCTTGCCGGCTGCGTAATTCATTGTAGCGACGACTCAGCGACTCAACTTGAACCAACAATGGCTTTCGGATCTCTCGTTCCTTAGATGTTTCAAGCGACCAGCGGTGGGGGAGTTGAGAGAGAGAGAAATAATCTTTAAGAACAGCACTCGGTGATTTCAACCAAATCGTTTGAACGTCTGGCTGGAAGGAATTCACTTCCGCAATCATGGAAGACTTCAGCATCCAATCACCACTGGGTAATGCGAACGAATGCCCAATAGTTTGCTTCTCTCGGCACTCTTTTTCATTCGGTTTGAGCGGGAACTGAGAGAGAAATTCACGCTCGTCGTTCTGACGTTTCCAAACAATTCGCAAAGTGCCATCGGCTTTGCACGGTGCATCAACAAGAAATCCAACCTTGGCCTTGGCTTCTTCGAACTGAGTGGTGTTACCAAGCTCATTGGTTAAATTAATTCGCATCCGTGGAAAATCAGAAGTGCCTGCCACCACACGAGCGAGGCTCTCAACAGAACTTCCACCGAGTTGATTCAACACAACATCTACCGGAATGACGTCGCGGTCGAGACTCTCCGAAGCACTCTTCAAACTCAGCCCCTGTGCTGCTTGAGCAAGAGCGGTTGTTTGCACAACCCTCGCTACGGAAGCAACTTTTCCTTCCTGAACCGTAATCACAAGCGGCTTAGATGCACTCGATTGAAATGGATTCACAAAAGGCATGTTTACGAGCGTACCGGCATCTTGGCCGAGGGCGCCTATTTCCAGACGAATGCTTTCAACCGTGTATTCTCCGGCGCTGAGCGCCAAAATACGCGGAAGGTAAAAACGCAGAGCACCATTTTGCGGTTCTCTGGAATTCATTTCAAACTTGTTTGCTGAGCTCGCATTCTCTTCGCGCAATTGAACCAACACTTCAGCCTTTGTTGCATTGTTCCGAAGAATCAAACGAGGTTCACGGATAAACAAGTTCTCAAGGGCTGTGAGGCCTGAATCTTTTTCGGGAACAACCAAATGTGGATGCCAAACGAAAGGAAACCAAAGAAGCCCTTGCCCAGGCTCAGCGCGCGGAACAGCTGGCCCACCATTGAACAGAAGAGTGTTCAGTGATGGTTGAGCGAGATTTTCGCCGCCCCCCGCAGAATTGAGGGGCACCTTCTGAGATTTTGACACACAACCAGACTGCGAACTGGCAAAAAGTGCAACAACAAAAAGCAATGAAAGGCCTTTTGTGGGTTGTAGGTGGTGCAGCGTCGCGCGGTCTGACATAAATCACTTCTCCTCGGCTCAGATTCACGAGATTATCAGTGTACCGCATAGAACGGAGAGATAAAACCATGCCATTGACCGTCGGATCGAAACGAGTCCTGCTCCACAGTCAGGAAAAGGGCTGGACCGTTGAACCAGCTATTATTCAAATCGACGGTGCGCATATCAAATCAATTAAAACCTACCCGAATGCAGAGCAGATCACGGCCACCTCGCATTGGTATGCAGACGATCTGATCACACCTGGATTCGTTGATTCCCATACACATCTTTCACTCAATTTTCTGCGAGGAAGGGTTGCCGCAGAACAAACCGCAGGCAACGTGGTTGAGGATCTTTTTTTCAAACTTGAAGAGAAAATAACAGCAGCCGATGTGAGTGCATTTGCACGCATGGGTGCCTATGAGTGCCTTCTTTCGGGAACCACTTTTGTTTGGGATCACTACTACCACGCCGATGCAGTGGCCGACGCCATGATCCAAGTTGGCCTTACGGGCACGGTTGCTGCCACCCTTCAGGATCTCTCGGGGCCTGGAAAGAACGATTGGGAAAACGGCCTAGCGTTCACTCAAGCTCTGAATGGGAGCGATTATCATGCACAACTCGGAATTAGTGCAGCACTCGGGCCACATGCCACCGACACCGTCAGCGAAGACTTGTGGAGAAAAATTGTTGAGGTGGCAGAAAAGCTCTCGCTGCCAATTCACGTTCACGTCGCACAATCTCCAGAAGAATTTCAGAGAATTCAGACACAATATGGATGCTCGCCGGTTGATTTCTTGCGGCGAGCCGGGGTGCTCGATTCAGCAGTTGATAAACACCTTGTGCACATGATCTATGTGAGTCAGAAGGATCTCTCCTATTGCAAAAACGACTCCGTACGACTCATTGCTTGCCCGCACTCACAAATGATTTTTCATTTCCCCGCTGCTTACATGGATTGGTGGCGAATGGACTTGAATTGGGCCGTGGGAACAGATTGCGCGGCAAGCAACGACTCCCTGCGAGTTCAAGCCGAAATGCGCACGTTGGCAACGTGGCCCATGACCTCACTTGGCTTGTCTTCAGAGTTTTCTGAGTTTCGCAGATCAGCAACACCTGTGCAGGCTCAGGGCATGTCTGCACTCAGACACACGCTGCAAAGCGAATGCACCCTTTCCTTGAACCAACAAAATCTCCTCAATGTTCTGTTTCTTGGAACCGCTCGCAGCAAAGCCATTCATCCAAAAGTGAATGGATTGGCGCCCGGATCCCTCGCGAACCTGGTGGTTTGGAATTGGGAAGACCCGGTTTTCTGGCCAGGACATGCCCCCCTCCATTCGCTTATCTTCAGCGACGTTCAGCCAGCGATGAAGGGCATCATGACCCTTGGAAAATGGCGTGGAACAGTCGGCGATTTACGTCGCAGCGTGCTGAATTCGAATGAGTACAAAAGTGCGCGACGCGAGGCCACCGACAGGCTCAACACGTTGCTCAATAGGGCCGGAATTTGAAGTGAAAAAAGGCTGACAGCCAGCCCTCTTGCCAACACTCTGCGGCTGCGTTATCCACTCCCAGCTGCCTTTTGGGGAATCGTCTAATGGCAGGACGACGGATTCTGACTCCGTTAGTCTAGGTTCGAGTCCTAGTTCCCCAGCCACTTCACTCCGTATCATACAACTTTGGAAAATGAGCCGCTCTTATCAGCGCAATCAAAAAGTCCAGTGAGCCAACCAGTTCAGCTGGCAAACCCCCGAATACTCGGTGAGCGA
>CAIZJW010000042.1 GCA_903933385.1 uncultured Silvanigrella sp.
GACCTTTATCATGAGATGAAGGACTCCGACGTGTTGAACAAAGTTGCTCTCGTTTACGGACAGATGAACGAGCCACCGGGAGCGCGCTCGCGAGTTGCTTTAACTGGGTTGTCGGTTGCTGAATATTTCCGCGACGAGCAAAACCAGGACGTGTTGTTCTTTGTTGATAACATTTTCCGCTTCACTCAGGCAGGTGCTGAAGTTTCGGCGTTGTTAGGTCGTATTCCATCGGCCGTTGGATATCAGCCAAACCTGGCAACTGAGATGGGTGAGCTTCAGGAACGTATTACATCGACTAACACAGGCTCGATTACATCGGTTCAGGCCGTATACGTGCCAGCGGATGACTATACCGACCCAGCACCAGCAACCGCATTTGCTCACTTGGACGCAACAACAAACCTCGACCGCTCCATTTCGGAGAAGGGAATTTACCCTGCGGTGCATCCACTGAACTCTACGAGCCGAATTCTCGATCCACTGATCGTTGGTCAAGATCACTACGCTATCGCTCGTCGGGTTCAGCAGATCCTTCAGCGCTACCGTGAGTTGCAGGATATTATCGCAATTCTTGGCATGGATGAGTTGAGTGAAGAAGACAAACTCACAGTGGCACGTGCGCGCCGCATTGAGCGTTTCTTGTCTCAGCCGTTCCACGTGGCCGAACAGTTTACAGGTAACGCTGGCCGTTATGTTCAAATTGAAGACACGATCAAAGGCTTCAAAGAAATCTGCGAAGGTAAGTGGGATCACCTCCCAGAATCAGCTTTCCATATGGTTGGGACAATTGAAGAAGCCGTCGAGAAAGCCAAGCGTCTGCAGGCTTCAAACTAACGGTGTTGCGCTCAAGAGGAATAGAACATGCAAACGACAAACCAGTACCCATTGCAGCTGACCGTTCTGACACCGACTCGCCGATTGGTCGAGTCTGCTGGTTGTAAGGCGGTACACTTCCCGAGCGCACAAGGGATTTTGGGTGTTCTTCCAGAGCACACTGATCTTGTCTGCGCCTTGGGCACCGGAGTTGTTTACTTTGATTCAGAGAATTCCACGTCCTTCTTGACCATCTCCGGTGGGGTTGCGCAGATCAGTGGCAAGTCCGTGACTTTGCTCGCTGATGCGGCTGAAGAGGCTGCTTCTATCGATGTTGGTCGTGCCCAACGTGCGTTGGAAAAAGCGAGGGAGCGGTTGATCGGTAAAGCCGATGCTCAATCTCCCGACCAAGTGCACGAAGCTGCAGCAGCTGAATCACGTGCATTGGCTCGTATTGAGGCAGCAACCTTGCATGCGAGTGGACGCTGACAGGCAAAAGGTCATTTTCTGATTCTCTATGGTAGACTAGGGGGTAACGAAAGTTCCCCCCTCTTTTTTTTGGAGTATGTATGGCGAGCTCAGATGTTCGTCCTTTTTGGTTGGTCGTTGATGTGCGAGCAGCATCCTCGGATCGTCATTCGGGACTGGCACGATTCGTCATTGGCCTGTCACAGGCGCTTGGAGAATCGCTTGCTTCTCGCCGTAGTCAGAAAGATTCACTGACCGAAAATGTCAAAGTTCTTCTGGTTGCGAAGTCAGAACCACCAAAATGGGCCATCGAATTGATCCAGGAATACCCTGCCTTGGTGTCATTCTGGAGCGGTGGACCCGGGGCGCTGACACAGTCCTGGGATAAGCCCCAGTATTTATGGTCGAGCCGAGTTCTCAGGTGGATTTTGCGTTGGTCTGGCGGACATTTCTTTTGGATTGCTCCATGCAATTTCGATAGACCTGTTTTGAGTCGTTTTCTTTTGCCTCGGGCACTTCGGCATCACATTGTGCAAGTCATTCACGATACAATTCCACTTGACCATTCTCGCTCCATGGGATTCTTTTTTCGCCTTCAATTTTCTCTTCTTGTGCGTCGAACGCTTGCGCGTCTTCCGTATGTTTTTACTGTATCAACTGATTCAGCAGAGCGTCTTGCAAAAGTTGCCCCCAAAAGAACTCAGCCAATACACGTTTTACCGAGCGGAATTGAGTCGATATTTGGGGCGCTCCCGCGCTACAGATCGGTTATTGAGCTGGCAGCTGCGCGTCGAGCTTTTATTGAGCGTCTTTGCAGCGCAGCCTCTATGGAAGGTGCATCTGATTCAATGAGTCTGACCTCTGACGAGGTGGATGGTTTGATTCGCAAGCGTTGGGTGGTGGGAGTAGGACGCTCACAGAAATACAAAGGTTGGGGTGTTGCGCAAGATGCTGTGCAACAGTTGAACAGTGATCTTTCCGAGGGAGTTTTGTTTATTCGTGTCGGTGGTGATGACGATGGTCAATCATCAGCCTCACGTCAGTCGGGACGCAATGGAACGCCGACAGGGCGCGACCAACATTCATCGGCCTATAGTATGGTGCGTTCGAATGGTGGAGTTTTATTACACATAGAATCATTGCCCGATGATCTTCTTGCGCAGCTTTATCGTTGCTCTGATGTTTTGGTGCATCCAAGCCAAGCAGAGGGTTTTGGATTCCCTCCTGTTGAGGCTGCGCTCTCGGGACTTCCCGTTGTTTATCGCTCCGGCACGGCTGTTGGCGGGCATTTTAAAGGGAACTCCTTTCATCCCCAATTTTGGCAGAGTGTCGACTCCGACGAAGCCCCTGACTGGCGCAATGCCTTACTTTCAGTTCTGCGGAATAAATCCGGTCTGGACGGTTTTTTTGATGAAATGCATCTGGCCGTACATCCGCGTTCATTCATTTGTCAGCGTGGCGGCGGTCAAGATTTTCGCTGGGAACGAGCTTCGGAAAGTTTGCTGAATATTCTATTTCCGAAGAAGCAAGAAGAAGTGAAACTGACAGAGGAAGCCCAACCATGAGGGTGATTTTTTGGGGACGGATGTTGCCCAAAGTTGTTGAGTCGGTTGTTAACGAATTGAGCAATGGCACGCGAAAATTACAGATTTGTATTCAGGTTGATCCGGCCGTGAAAGCAACTGAATTTAGTTCGCCTTACCTTGATGAAGTTATTCGTGAGAATGCTTTCAGCTTTGATGCTCTGGAACGAAAATTGGTGGAGCGGCGTGAGCCAGCTTTACTCGTTCTCGATCTGTGGGGATTTCTTTTCGCTGAAAATGCGTTGAAGCTCATGCAAGACCTTCGCCCTGCGTTCAATTTGGCGCGTCGGACGTTGATTTTGATGCCAAAGACTTGGCTCGGACAGTGGGAAGAAACGCCATCGGCACAGGGTTTGTCTCGATCCTCAAGACAAGAGTTGAATCAGTTTTTTCAGCGTCTAGTGGGGGCATTTGAGGTTCTTTGGAACACCGATGGTCCTGAGATTTACTGCGTGCAGTCGGCACCTACTTTTGAACTTTTAGAGCTTGTGACTGGTCAAACTGGTTTGGCCCCCCGGCGAGTTTTGGGTGTCCATCTTCTCCCGAAAGAATGCCGCAATTATGCGGCCAGATTTACAAGTGTTGCAAAGCTCACTCACGAAGTTTTGAGTTTCTTGAATTTGCCGATTCCCGTTCCTGGCGATCGGGTTGAGCGCGAGGGCGTCGTACCTTGGGTGTGTTCGGTTGATTCAGATATCGTTTATGGTCCCGTTCAGCCGAGAGGCGAAGGGAGAAGCTCGTTTGCTCGCCTCTCACCAGAATTAATTGCTGCTGGCGTTCAGAGTCGTACTCCGCTGCTTGAGCAGGGTTTGTTAACGATGTCGTGCCGCTGGGACCGCTATGTGCGCCTGGAGGCCGGAAAGCGACCGTTTTGGGCCCTTCCTGCAGCAACCTTGAGCCGCACTGGATATATGAACTTCCCCTCTCCAGAGGCTGCTGCGTGGCTTCACTTTCTGGGAACTTTGGAACAAACCACTCCTCAGCACCTCATGAAGCGCGGTCAGTCGGTTGCCGGCCAAACCGCATTTCCGTCGATCTACCAGCCAGCGGCTCAGGATAGTCTGGAAGATACGGTTTTAAGTTGATTGAATCGCAATTTTTTGGGGTCTTGAATTAAAATGCAAAGTGGGGAGCCGACTTGGTCTCCCCACTTTGCATTTAATATCCTTTTGAGGTGTTATTTCCTCAGAGTACGCGGCTTTGCGAGTCGTCTTTACGACGCAGGAATGCTGGAGTTTCGAAATCACTTTCGTCGGGAGTGATGTCTGCAAGTTCGCGCGCGAGACGAAGTGCTTTTTCATTCTCATTTTCATCAGCGATAAGGCTCGATACGTTCAAGCCACTCAATTCAGTTTCAAGATCGTCTGTTGTTGTATCAACTCCAGACTCTTTATTTGTTGAGTCGGCTTGCCTAGATAATTCCAAAGTCCATTGCGTGAGCTCTTCAAATTCATTTTTCGAACTGAGGGCTTGGTTGCGGGTCCTGGAATCAATATTTCTACCTTCGAAGTCTTGAACCGATGAGGTGCCAACATTTGATAAAGCCGGACGGTTTAGACTGTTTGTTGTGACGTGATTGCTCACGCCTGTGTTTTGTCCAGCAGCGAATCCGGAATGACTTTGGCTGTGTGGATTCTGTGCCTGCATGTTGCGAAGTTGGGTTTGTGCATTGTTTTCGCTGAAGGTGTTTTCAGCTCTGCGCATGTTGTTCACCGGCTGTCCAACTTCATAGGGAGAACGCAACGAAAGGCCAGCAGCGACCGGAGTTTGTGAAGTGAGATTGCCGTTGTTGCCTGCAGAGCGGTTCACTCCCATATCCTGTCTTGTGTTCTGCATTGATGCGTTGGATTGACCCATTCTTGGGTCATTGTGTGTCGTCCCATAACCATACGCAGTTGGAATGTTGCGTTGGTTCTGAGCGCCATTATTCATTCCATAACCTTGTCCGTTGCTTGGCTGCAGACCCGATGGAGCTTGGTATCCGTAACCGTTGTTTGCAGTGGGATACATTTTGTTATGGGCGTCTGGCAGCGAGACTCGCGCTTGGTCGAATCCAGTTGCAATGACTGTCACACGCAGGGTGTCGCCCATGCTCTCATCAACAACTGACCCGAAGATGATGTTAGCGTCTTCATGAACGGCCTCTTGAATGAGCGTCGAGGCCTCGCTGATTTCGTGGAGCGTCATCTCACTGTTTCCAGTGATATTGATGAGGATTCCAGTTGCGCCCTCAATGTCCACATCCTCGAGAAGAGGAGAGTTGATGGCTGCACGCGCAGCTTCCACAGCTCTGCTCTGGCCTGTTGCCGTTCCAATTCCCATCAAAGCCATGCCCATTTCAGACATGATTGTTCTCACATCTGCAAAGTCGACGTTCACACGTCCAGGAATATTGATGATGTCTGAGATTCCCTTAACCGCGTTGAGAAGAACTTCGTCAGCCAACTTAAAGCCATCGAGCATTGACATTTGTGGCGGCGCAATGCTCAAGAGACGTTGATTGGGAATTGTGATGAGGGTATCTACGCTCGCCTTGAGCGACTGAATCCCCTGTTCTGAATGAGTTTTGCGGCGTTTTCCTTCAAATGAAAATGGCTTTGTTACGACGCCAACCGTGAGCGCTCCCAGTTCACGTGCAACCTGAGCGATAATTGGAGCAGCCCCTGTGCCTGTTCCTCCGCCTGTTCCCGCGGTGACAAAGACCATGTCAGCACCAGAGAGAACCTCTTGAATAATGGCCTTGTCTTCCAAAGCGGCATCGCGACCAACCTCTGGGTTTGCGCCTGCACCGAGTCCCTTTGTGAGCTCTCGTCCAAGCTGGATTTTCACTGGGGCGAGGTTGGACTGGAGAGCTTGAACATCGGTGTTCGCTGCGATGAATTCTACGCCCGAAAGACCTTGCTCAATCATCGTGTTGATTGCGTTGCCCCCGGCTCCGCCGACACCAATAACCTTGATAACTGCGTTCGATGAAAACTTTTCACGTTCAAGCATGGTGTTTCGCTCCCTTGTGCTGTGAAGGCACTACGACTGTTTCAGCGGAATATGTTGAAGTATAGGAGCCTGTGAATTGATGTGTAAAGATTGCCGCTCTGTTCATTGACAAAGGGGTTTGAAATTTGACTCCCCCTGTCAATTTTCTGGCAAAAAAAAGGGTCGAGCTAAACGATGAGCCCGACCCCTGACCGGAGAGACCTCTAATTATCGTCACTCCGCAAAGAAAAGTTTAAAGTGCTTAAATTTCGTTGGGTTCCTTCAGCCTATCCCAGACCGATCGAGCCCAGGCCACGAGCCCACCTTGGGGCATTTTCCACGCCGACGGGGTTTCTTCCTCGGCAGAATCGAAAAGCGGCGACAAAAGGCCAACTGAAGTCGTGCAGAGGGGTGACCTGAGTCCTTCTGTAACGCCAGTTAAATTCAGGGGATATCCGACTCTGGCACTGATGCCGAAAATATCCTCAGCAATCCAGCAAAGGCCTGGCATCAGCGAGCCCCCTCCGGTGAGTACAACACTTTTCGTTATGAATTGCGTTACCTTAAGACGTTTCAGTTCACTTTGGATAAAGCCAAAGATCTCGCGCACTCGCGGTTCAACGATGTGCATGAGTTGACCCCGTGTGAATTGTCGATTTCCACCCAAGTGCTCTGCAGTTTGAACTGTAAATGCTTCATGTGCGTCCTGCGCGTTAAAATACGCATGCGCAAAGTCGCGCTTGATTCTCTCGGCTTCTGTTTGAGTGGTTCGCAACCCAATCGCGATGTCTTTGGTGATGTGGTGCGCTCCAAATGGAAAATCTTTACTGAAGATGGGCGTCCCAGAGGAATAAACAACAACATGCGTGAGATGTGCACCAAAATTAATGCAAACTGAGCCCATGTCCCTCTCGTCGGAATCGAGCACGGACTCTGCTGCGGCAAGACTCTCGAAGCCCACAGTTTCTACGTGCAAGCCCGCTTGGTTTACGGCTCGGATAATATTCTGGAGTTCTGCTTCTGGCGCAGCAATTCGGTGATAAAGCGCACCGAGTGAATTGCCGTACATGCCAACCGGATTCACAATGCCCGGACGGCCATCGACAATGTAGTGCCCCGTGAGAGTTGCAAGTTGTTCAAAGCCAGACTGGAGAGTGTGTGCTTTTGCAAGGCCAAGAAGTTTGTCGCGATCGGTCGCACGAACTTCCGTGGATTTAAGTGCAATAGACTCAGTGAAATTTTCGCAAATGGCATTCGTACTTGCGAATCCAACTCGTGCAGAACTCAGTTCTAGGCCGGATTGTCTCTCAACTTCGTCAACTGCTTCCTGGATGGACTGAGAAATTGACTCGAGATCGACAATGGTACCGCGCCGAATACCGTTGTGAGGTGCTTGTGCCGCAGCAAAGATATGAAAAGAGCGATTTGAGTGACGACCCGATGAGGAATTCTCTTCGTCCGAAAAGGCATAACCACCATGCTGAGAAAAGCCAGAAAGTAAATCGCTGCTATCTAAGTTGGCGTGACCAACGACGATACGCGTTTGAGAGCCGCCAATATTTAAACCGACATTGAATTTCGGTTGCTCGTTGTGATCGGTCATTGCAAACCCCCGCGCTTGGCATCTGACAACTGCTCATTCATTTTGATGATTGCCTTGTCAGAAAATGCCAAATCAATTTGATCAACCAATGATTTTTTAAGTCTGATATCTTGAATAACTTGTTGAAGACGAGAAAATTTCTCAGAAAATTGATTCTCACCCAAAATAATCGTGAATCGATGCGGGCCAACTTGTTGCTGAACTTGAGCGGCATCTGGCAATTGTCGAGTCCCTGGTGCAATTGCTTCAGCCACAACTTGCGCAGACGTTTCTCTTTGTCGCACGATGGCTGAAAATCCAGTGCCATTTCTCCAGACAATTCTCTCTAAATCGACGGGTATTTTCTCAATCTCAAAGAGAGAAGAAATTTTTATTGCTTGTTGGCTGAGCCATCTGATGTTGACGCTCGATGAGGAACTTGGGCGAACAAACAATCCTGTTTGGGCGCGCTTTTTATCGCGAGATGGGCGGATGTTTAAACTGAGGTCAGGAGCTTCAACTTGTGGCAGGTGCCCATAATCATTTGAACCTAAACCACGCGCGATGATCTTGAACTTGCTGCCGACAAGAATGCGCTCATTTCCCTTGCCCTCAAGAACGAGAAGCGGAGCTTGGGCGGCCACATTGATTCTGAGCTTCCTATCGAGGCCAGAACGAATAGTGACCTCATCAACTCCGTCCACCATAGAGACTCTGGAGAGAAGCTTGTCGGTCAGTGCACTGCGGCTCCAGTGTTCGCGCCGTGCTGCTTGGAGGGTATCAGTGGCGATCGATGAAATCGTACTCTGCAAATCAGCGCGGGGACTTATGACTTCGAGTTGCTCCGGTAGAGTACTGGTGAGCGCAGACATCATTCTGAAAATTGCATATCCAGCAAGTGCAGCCGACGTGCCACTGAGTGCCACAACGAGCGTTGCTTTTGGCCAACGCTTTATTGAGACTCGCACGGGTGTCCAAGTCCAGATCGCAACCTGTTTGATGAATCTAATGCCAGAGGTCCATGTGGAACCAGATGGAGTTGAAGGCATGGATGTATTCGCCGCTTTACTGCGGCGTGTTACCTTGCGCCCGGTCACCAATTGCTTCTTCAGCTGGGACATGAATCCTCACGACGTTTTCAATGCATTCAAAAGACGCGGGCCGACATGTTGGACATCCCCTGCACCCAGGGTGATAACCAGAACGCCCGTACAACCCTTCTCATCTTCATCATGTTTGCATGCGAACGTCTTGGCGAGGGACACGGCTTGGTCGAGGTTTTGACAGGTCAAGACGCTGTCAGTTTGTGACTCAGTTCTTCTGCTTCTGATGAGAGCTGCCAAGCTCTCGTGATCACAGCCTTCGATTGGAATTTCACCCGCCGAATACACCGGAGTGACAATGACGCAATCGGCGCTCGTGAATGAATCGGCAAACTCATCTGCCAGATGCTTGACGCGTGTGTACCTGTGCGGCTGGAAGATGGCGCATACCTTGTGCTTTGGCCAACTCTCGCGGACGCCGTCGAGAACGGTGCTTATTTTCTTAGGGTTATGGGCGTAGTCATCGACGACACTAATTCGATTGAAATGACCAAGTTGCGTGAAGCGGTGCAAGACTCCCTGGAAACCTGAAATAGAGCTACTGACATGTTCTGGGCTCAACTCCAAGACGACCCCCACAGCGACGCTCGCTAGAGCATTTAACACGTTGTATCGACCCGGCATGCGCAAGGTTATGGGAGTACCCATTTTGCCAAAGATGACTGGTGTGAAGTGAGTGAGCTGACCCTCATGCCGAACGTCAACGGCTGTTATTTCTGCGTCTTTCGAAAAGCCAAAGGTCACAGTGCGTCTGCGTATTTGAGGGAGAACTTTTCTGACGCCTGGATCGTCGATGCAAGCGCAAACTGCACCATAGAATGGAACCTTATCAAGAAAAATATGGAATGCGTTTAAAATCTCATCATAGCTCGCGTAGTGATCGAGATGGTCTTTATCAATATTCGTCACAACAGCTATTGTTGGGCTCAGGCGTAAAAAACTTCCATCACTTTCATCAGCCTCGGCGAGAAACCACTCGCCACTTCCGAGCTTTGCGTTGGAATGTGTGGAATTAAGAATTCCACCAATAACAACCGTTGGATCTAAATTTGCATCGTGGAGAACATTGGCAAGTATGCTCGTAGTCGTCGTTTTACCGTGGGTACCCGCAACGACAACTCCATACTTGAGCCGCATAAGCTCGGCGAGCATCTCGGAGCGATGGATGATTGGGATTTTCGCCTGCTCTGCAGCTTGGATCTCTGGATTTCCTGTGAGTATCGCACTGCTCACAACGACAACCTGAACCCCTGTAATATTCTCGGTCGCGTGAGACAGAAAAATCCGAGCCCCTAATTGTTCAAGGCGCTCAACTATGGCCGACTTCTTTATGTCGCTTCCACTGACTTTGTAGCCAAGGTTGAGTAGAACCTCTGCCAACCCTGACATCCCACTTCCGCCAATTCCAATAAAATGGATTGTGTCAATTGCCTTGAACATCGTTTGAAACTCCTTCAATTTGGCGGATGTAAGCCTTTGCGTGAATTTGCGCTAGCAAACCCATCGCAAAAAGATTCGCCACCAGAGAGGAACCACCGGAAGAAATAAAAGGTAGCGTGAGCCCTTTGGTTGGGAGAAGTCCCGCACAGACTCCCATGTTGACCAAAGTAGAGGCGGCTATCATGGACATAAGTCCGGCTGTGAGCATGCGATGAAAAGGCTCAGTCACAGCAACAAGAATTTGGAGAAGCGAGTAAAAAAGCATTGCATAAATAAGAAAGATAATGACTAGCCCTATAAAGCCCATCTCTTCTCCGATCACCGAGAGAATAAAATCGGTGTGGGCTTCGGGGAGAAAGAAGAGTTTTTGTTGACTGCCACCCAGTCCTTTTCCAAAAAGTCCTCCGCTTGCAATTGCGACGAAGGATTGAATGACCTGGAATCCCGACCCCAGTGGGTCTGCAAAAGGATCCAAAAAAGTCACAAGGCGTTTGAGGCGGTAAGGCGCGGCAACTGCCAAAATGGCCAGAAGAGGTATGAGTGCAAGCACTCCGCCGAAGAAATAGCGTTTTGGAACGCCGTAGAAAAATAGCACTGCACAAATTCCTGCCAGCATTATGATCGATGTTCCAAAATCGGGCTGCCTAAGAAGAACAACGAAACCCAGTGCAAGCGGCAAAAGGGAGGCCCATTTTATTTTCTTGTCTGCAAGGCAACTCGAGACATGGATGACCGCGGCAACTTTGAGGAACTCGCTTGGCTGCAATTGAAAACCATGGAATGAAATCCAACGCGAAGCGCCGAGTATTTTCTTTCCCAAAACTGGAGCAAGGGTGAGTGCAGTCAGAACCAAGACGGCAGAGAAAATCCAGAGCGACCAGCGTTGAATTTTTTCAAGTGGCAGACGGGCCCCGGCAAGAGCCGCCAGAGCACCTGGAATAATGTAGATCAGTTGTTTTTTGGCAAAGAGAAACTCATCGCCATACTTCTGCCCCGCATAAACGCTCGAAGCGCTGTAAACAAAGAGTAATCCGAATGAAAGTAGAGCAACCACCGGGAACCACAAAGTTTGGCCACCGTAGGCATCAAATTGGCTATATGAATGAGCGTGTGTTCCGTGATTGCTCGTCATGAGAGACTCCCGCATCAGAATTTGCCTACAATTCGCTTACTGATTGACCATCTGCTGCATTGCCCAATGGCGGAAGGAATCGCCGCGGTGTTCGAAATTCTTGAATTCGTCGAAACTTGCGCACGCCGGACTGAGCAGAATAATCTCTCCATCTCGAGCATCATCGAGCGCACTTTGAGCAGCTCGAATCATCTGATCCGAAGGAAGTGCAACGTAATCAGCCACACCAGAGAGCTGTTGACAGATGAGCGGTGCTGCTTTTCCGAAGGGATATATTTTTGTGATTTTTTTTCCAACATACGGAATTATTTCTCCGTAGAAATCACCTTTGGGCTCGCCCCCGATGAGTAATCTCAGCCCATGTTTGAAACTCCGGATGGCTACGATTGTGCTTTCCACGTTTGTTGCTTTTGAATCGTTGATCATCCGTACTGAGATCTCTTTTGAAGCAGAGGTTCGGAAGCTTTGACCTTTGCCAATTTCCTCGAGGCGGTGCGCGAGGTGCTGGTAGACGCTC
>CAIZJW010000043.1 GCA_903933385.1 uncultured Silvanigrella sp.
CTCCGACACCACCTCCAGCAGCAGCGCGAGCTCCGACGCCACCTCCAGCCGCAGCGCGAGCTCCGACGCCACCTCCAGCAGAAGCGCGAGCTCCGACACCACCTCCAGCAGCAGCGCGAGCTCCGACACCACCTCCAGCAGTATCACCTCAGCCTCCGCAATTTGATTTGGGGAAAATCGCTGATGCAGGGGAAGACACTGTCGACTTCTCTAGCAAGGCAAGCTCCAAGAGCGGGTTGAAGGGTCCCGTTGGGACGACAACGAGCGAGCCGAGTTCGTCAGCAAAATGGAACGAACCTCAAATAACAATGGATTTGAGCTTTTTTCAGACTGCGGCTTCTGGAAAAAATGAAGTTGTTGCAAATCCGAGCTTCGATTCCACCGACACTCAGTTCGGCGGTGAGGAAACAACGGCAGGAATGCTCCAGCAGCTCGAAGTTGAGAAGCCTACGTCAGCTTCCAGAGCTTCAGCATCGGCTGAAAAAAGCCCGCGAGCAGTTGAACCTTCTCCTTGGAATGCTGACCCAATGACGTTGGAAGATGTTATGGTTTCGACGCGGGTTGCGCCAGCCGGTGGCACATCTCGTCAGGAAATTGAGAAAATAGTTGAAGATGCGGTTGCCGTGGCTGTTACAAAAGCTGTGCGTCAGGCTCTCAATGAAACGATCCCCGATCTGCGTCAGGGTTTGGTGAACGAGGTAAGTCAGAGGGCTGTTGATCAACTCAGCGCAGAATTGCATTCCATAAAGAAAACTCTTCGCGAAAACATGCTCGTTGAAATACGCGATGTGAGTGCTCAATGGCTGCGACGCGAAACCCCCAATCTTGCTAAAGATGTCATTCGGGAGGAGATCCGCAAGGTCATCGAGGGGATTTAAATTTGCGTCGGGAAAAATTTTTGCTGCGAAAAATGTTCAATCTAAAGTTCTAATGAGTGATAAAACAAGTTGTGCGGGTATGTTTGCTTGCGTCAAAAGACTTGTTCCAGCCTGAACCAAAATATTAGCTTTCGTTAAATTGGAAACTTCCGTTGCGTAGTCAACATCACGAATTCGGCTTTGAGCTGCTGATAGGTTTTCACTGGCAACATCGATTGCATCCAATGCGCGTGACATTCGGGCTGAAATCGATCCGAAATCGGCTCTGAAGCCTGAAATCTTTTCTATCGCATCGACGAATGTTTCTCCAACATTGGCAATCTCAATTCCGAAAACGCTTTCAACATCGTCTAAAGAGATTCCCTCACCCGTGATGAGAGTTTTCAGTGATTGGATTCCGAGGTTTTCTGCGGTTGCGACAATGTCCCTGAATCCGCTCAGAACTGCGAGCCCAGGGTCGTTATCTTGAGAGTCACCAGAGCGTGCTCCAATTCTGAATTGAAGAGACTCGGCACGGTCCGACTCTCCTGCCGGGTTTGTGAGAAGACTGACACCGTTGAATTGAGTATTCGATGCAATTCGGTCGATTTCGTCACGCAGTGTTTCGTATTCAACAAAAATAAATTTACGTTCTTTGTCTGAGAGAGTTGGGCTTGAGGCTTGAGTTGCAAGCTCGCGCATTCTGTTCGCAATGTTACCCACTTCATTCAGTGCAGAATCTGCTGTTTCAACGAGACTGACAGCATCGTTGGCCGAGCGCTTCTGTGATGCAAACTCTCTGAGTTTTTGGCTCATGCCGTCGGAAAGGGCTCTGTCTCCAGGCTGTGGTTGGCCGCGTGTGAAGACAACACCACTCGAAAGCTTCTCCAGGCTGTTGTTGGCCTCGTCAGTTGCCCGACGAAGATTTCCTTCAACCTTTGAAGATCCGGTAATTCGCAACCCCATGGTTACTGCCTCCCTGCAGTCGCGCAGGGTTTGTGTTAGCTCACCTTGCGCACGTCATGGGGGTTATCGACCAGGTTCATAATCTCTTGAGCACATTGTTCTAACTGTTCAGTGATTTCAATTGCATAGTTATCTTTTGAAACCGGTGAGCGGTCGAGGCCATTGGCTCCGTGGGTCGCCACAAGGGATGCGGAGTCGGCATCGGCACGTGTCGAAGCTAAGAATGCATTCGCCTTTAACAATAGATCACTTGCCTGCATGAGCTGAGACTCGCTGCTTTGCTGTTCAACTATGATAGTTTCCGCTCTGTTTATTTCTGACTGCAGTTCTTTTTCGATGTTGTTTAAAGAGACATAAAGTCCACTTAAATGGTTTTCTTCCAGGGAATGTGATTCGAGACACGACTGGGCTGATTCACGCAAGAGGCGAGAGGTTTTGGCCACCAGGCGTCCATGGTTGAGTGTCGATTGGCATACGTTCCTGCCTGTGCAGAGTTGGTCTTCAATTCCAAGGAACAGTCTAGAAATATGAGAGACGTGCTCGCGGACTCGATGTAGCTTTCGCTCTGTCTCTTCGGCAGAAGTTGTGGTCGATTGCATGTCATTGTAGCTGATGTCTAGGGCTGTCATTGCGGTCCTGCTCTCAACATCGAGCGATTCAATTTTGTCGAACATGTCACGAGTTGCGGAAGATGAACGTTCTGCGAGCTTTCTGATGTCATCGGCAACAACAGCAAAACCCTTTCCTTGCTCACCCGCACGCGCTGCCTCGATACTTGCATTGAGTGCGAGAAGATTCGTTTGCTCTGAAATGTCATCAATGACATCCACAATAGAGACTATTGAAGTGACTTTTTCCTGCAATTGTACAAGCTGATTTCGCACCGATCCGATTGAGGAAAAACTATTTGCCACACAATTTTTAAGAGAGTTGATGGCATCTCTTGTTTTTTGTGAGTCGCCATGAAGGTGCTCTTGGAGATCTTGAGCTCGACCCACAAAGGTCGACCACGTGGTCAGCAAATCGTTGAGAGTCCTGGTTTCATCTTCCAAATGAATTGCATCATTGGATAGACCTTCCGCAAGTCGAGCGAGACTGCGGCCTTTATCGCCTTGCTTGCGAGAATTTTTGAGTGAATTAGAGCAGCGCATGGCCGCATTGTGCGCCTGTCCCTGAGCATTGAGCAGGGATATCATTTGTGCCGTGAGGGAATCTGCAAGCTTTCCGTAGTTTTGTTCGGCTGCAGAAACAAACTTAAGAGATTCATCTGTCTTTCCGCGAGCCGACTCAATTCCTTCTAAAACAATCCTCAGAACAGTAGCGATGTCCTCCATGGATTGCTTCATGGGCGCGGGGGTCATTGCACTACTTCGAGCTTGGTGTTCGCTCTGCGCCTGCGCAAGCCGTTGCACTTGTATTGCAATTTCCCGGAGGATCAGCTCAACAGCCAAAGGAAGCCCTGAGTCTCCCTGAAGTCTATTTGCAATTATGGCGTTATTCTGCTGATTCACTTCCACGTCTGCCTCCGTGACCGGAATTCTCTGACTCTCATGGAAGATCGGAATTCAGGCTCCACTCTAAAGGCCTCTCGTCACTCCGGACGACACTGGGCAATTTTTTTCATAAGACCACGCAGAAGTTGGGGAGCTTCTGAGGCTGAGTTTGGGTTGTCGATATTGATTTCTTGAGACGCACCTTTCCAAACAACCAAAATACTTCCTGAAGGCTGAATCTGAAGATTGACCTCAAACTCCGAAAGGCGCTCATTTGCCATGGATACTGCCTCAATTCTGTTGCGTGCCAAAGAAAGTCTTAGGCCAAGAACATTGAGAGCTGCGACTAATTCGGGTTCCACCTGTGCGGCAGAAATTTCAAGGCCAGGAGCAGTGTTGCTCTTTGAGCTTTTTGCTGAGTCATTCGATTTGTCAATGTGCAGTGCCGCTGGTTGTTGAGTTGTACTTGTTCCAGCGGGGGTACTTAGCTCTTCAGAATTGTGGGTTTTCAAAGCGGCACGGACTTCTGGGGTGGGGTTCGCAGAGTTTTTGGGTGCTTTCTTTTGTGGCTTTGCCTTGAGTTTTTTAAAAACTTCATCGTCCAGCAATGGTTGCGAATCATCCACAAAGTGCGCGGGCCCCAGGTTAAGACTTCCCGAAACTCCCACGGCACCACGTGACGCCTCTAGGAGTCCCGAAAGCTTCAAACGCCCTGGCTCAACGCCATAAAGCCGACACAGTCCACTAGAGAGCTGTTGAACAGTTGCGATCACTGGAACAATTCTTTTGTCGAGAAAGAATTGAAGTTGGCTGATGACACCCTTATCTGTGGGGTCTTCCATCAACACGTAAACCTCGCCATTTTCATCAGCAATTGGCAAAACGCAGTAATGAAGGGCAATGTCAGCGGGAATGATGGCACGGAGTGAATCGTCGATTTCGTCGATAACCTTGTCCGTCGCCGCCGCAAAACCATAATAGCGCTGCAGGAGTTCTTTGATTTCCCCGGGCGTTGCCACATTCAGCGACCTGAGAATTCGAACAGGGTTTTCCTTGAGTTGTCGGGAAGTGCGCCGCAACGCGGCAAGCTCGGTGGACGACAGATGCCCATCCTGATACATCAATTGGAGCAAATCGTGCATGGCAACTCCATCCTCGCCTTTTTTGGGCGTCTGATATGCCTATAATAGCCAGCATTGCAGGGTGGTGTTGGGCAAGAGTTTGCGGCTGTACCGATGGATTGACGTGCAACCTGAAAATCCTGTGGTAATATGGGGTTGTGATTGTCTCCAAGGAGTGAGGGACCTTTAATTATGAGTAAGGCAGACCTAGCGGCCGAGCGAAAGTCGCAAATTATTAATGCTACAATCGACTGTATCGCGCGCTACGGATACAACAATTTTTCTATGCAAGATGTGGCTCGAATTGCTGACGTATCCAAGGGCATTATTCATTATTACTTCCTTAATAAAGAAGATCTGATGATGGCGGTCCTAGAACGTGTTGCAGGCGACATTGAAAGTTTGTTGGCTGGCATTACCGAGAAAACTCAAGACCCCTCAGAACAGCTCCGCCAAATGATTCGCGTCTGTTTCGATATTGTTCGGCAAAAACGTGAATACTATTGCATCAACATGGATTTCTGGACTCAAATTAATCAAAAAGAAAAAGTGAGATTGGCGGTTGCCAAACACTATGCGAAATTTCGCGGCACCACAGCAGCAATTGTTCAGGCTGGTGTCGATTCTGGTGTATTCAAACCCATCGACTCTGCGCATGCTGCCAGCGTAATTATCGCAATTGTCGATGGTATTTCGCTTCAGTGGCTCTTTGAAGAAAGCTCTTTTCCGTACGATGATCTGATAAAAACGAGCGAAGAAATTGTTTTCCGTTTCTTGTTAAAGTGAAATTAATTGCAAATCTCAGCACAGAACGAGGCTTCCAGGGATGGACACCGTTTTGAATCTCAGTGCATTGGATGATGAGTTTATTCCTCCCCCGCAGAGTCAGGAGGAATATCGATTTCTTGTTTCTTTGGTTTCATCCATCACCGATTTTCCTCGGATGAGCCACCAGGAACAGGATATCCTGATGCGAAGCCTGGAAACCTATGAATGTTATCGGCAACTCGATCAGCTTTTGCGTTGGCGTGTTGCGAGGCCAGAAAGAACTCACACCCAGCAGTTGGCCGACTATTTTTGGTTGATGCGAGTGCATCATACTGGTCTCGATTCGTTTGACTCTTTCATTGATGTTGCCAAAACTTCTGTCAAAGCTCTTCAGATTCCATTTTCATCTGTTCGCTTGAAAATAATGGATGAAATCCTTGGAGCGGAAAATTTTCGCGAACACCTCCTTCTCTTGCGGGCAATTGTTGATGATTTGGAAGATGTCTCGCAAAAAGTGCTGGCACTCGAGCGGCTTGCTCTGATTTGTGAGAAGAAGCTTTTTCTCGAAGGCGAAGTTGAGCCTATCTATTTTCAGATTCTCAAAATTGCACCTCACAATGAAAAGGCTCGGAAGTTCAGGAAGCTTCAGCATGTGCACAACATGGAGTGGGCTGAAGCAGCTGAGCAACTTAAGGTTCTGGCAGAACACACAGAAAATCTGCAAGAGAGAGCACGGCATAAGCATGAGCTTGCGCAGCTTCATTTGTACAATTTGAATCAGCCCGGTGCCGCCTTGGAAATTCTGCGGCCCATGGCAATCCAGTTCCCTGAAACCAGGCATACTCTGATTGAAGCATTTGAGCGCTTGGAATTGCACGAGGAACTTCTGTCTGCATTGCTCTCCTTTGAAAGAACTTCTCGCAGTCCAGACGAAGCTGCCCAATTCAAATCAAGGCGTGGCAATGGTTTGTTAAAGTTGGGCAGAGCGCAAGAGGCTGCAAAGGTTTTTCGAGAAGCGCTACAGCTGCAACCAAGCTCACTCTTGATTCATGAATCACTTGTTTCTGCGCTCTTAGAAACAGGTGCGACTGCTCAACTGTGCGATCAGCTTGAGAGTTTAAATGATGTTGTTCAACTTGATTCGAGCAAGAAAATGCTCGCGGAGTTGGTTGAGCGCGCGCGGAAAGTCATTGAGATACACGACACCACCTCAAAGCTTTGATCTTCGCAAGGTGAAACTGCAATGAAAGCTACTCTAAACAAACAGTTTTTGGACGAAGTTCAACAAGAGAATTTAGCTTGGCGCTGGCCCGCTTATGAAAGTTGGTTTGCTCGAGATGATCTCTACAAGATCCCTGGGGTTTCTCAGGGCGGAGGAAGCGCGCCCTTTTGGTGGAGCGCAGTGCCGAGCAAGATTTTAAATCGTTATCAGTCTGCGGCATTTATCGAATGGCGGTACTTTTCTATCTTGAGCCCAGAATTTCACGGAATTTGTGGCTTTTCTCTCTTCAATCCTGAGCATCATTTCCCACAATTTGCCGAAGGTGGGTTGATCGCTATCGTTGCTGGAGCACTTGAAGGTGCTGTTGAGCGACTTCGAAATGACTCTCATCACCGTGCTGGTGAAGAGCTGGAACGAATTCAGGAATTTTGTTTCATGCATGTGTTTCCAATGGAGTCGGTTATTTTTCATGGTCCGAACCGACAAAATGTGAGCGCGAGTCATGAGGGTGTAGAACTCAAGATTGACATGCTCGACATGCAAACAGCTGACATCCACATTGAAATGGAAGGTGGCATCAGCGTGCGTTTTCGTCATCAGGCGGTTCCAGGAAGTCCAGTGCTGCCACCAGTAACAGCAACTGATTTCCGCACTGTCCCAGGAGCTCATTGGACTATTTTCAATCCTTCGCCGGTTGCTCAAGTTTCAGGCACGATGGTTGTGCGTCCTGGTTTGTTGCAGATGAGCGAAAGGGCTCCAAATGTGCACAATCCAAATTTCATTTCCCCCCCTCTCGCGGAGAGGCTTTACAACGGCTACGTCAAAGTGCAGTTGAACGATGCTGCTGGTTATTATGAGCACAGCTACGGCATGAATCCAATGCCGCTCCATGGTTGGGATTTTCTTTTCGTACCTTCTCCCGCCAACAAGTCGGGATTGGTTCTACAAACCTACCGCGGCAGCGCGCAGGCTTCTTATCTTGAGGTTCTGTGGCAGCAAGAAGATATGAGCTGGAAAACCCTTCACGTGCCATATGATAAGTGCACTATTGATTGGGCTGAGACGAGTTGGCATCCAGGTCTTCGCGTTCATGTTCCGCGCAAGCGCATCATTAAGGCGTCGATCGAGGGTTTCAAAATTGAAATTACAAATCAAATATTTGGTGAAATTCCATTCATAAGAGCCCATTCGCCTGTCGTGAGGCATTTTTTCATTTCAGAGGAAATTTCAAGCACGAGCTGGACGGTGACAGATTCTCAAGGGCATCGTTGTGTCGATGTGAAAGATGCACTGTCGGGCGGTGAAACTGCGCGCGGACGATGGTACTACAACTTAAATGGTATTTTCGATCTCAGTGCTTCGAAGCCGTTTTAAGTTGCAGGACTCCAGCAAACACTTCATCCACGGTGAGTTGTTGGAGGCATTCATGTGTTTTTTTCCGGCAAACATTCGATTCGCAGCGCAGACACCCCTCTGATCTTTGCAGCGCAATATGTTTGTTTTTATCTGGATGAGTCCAGGGAGCTGGCGTCGTTGGACCATGAATTTGAACGGTTTTAGCTCCACCCGCAACGGCAACATGCGACAAACCATTTGAATTACCAATCCACAAATGAGCGCGTCCTGATAGCTCAGCCACTTCAGGCAGGGTGAATAAGGGAGGAATAATTGAAAAACTCTTGGGAATAGATTGCTGACTCATCTCCTTCTGAAGCAACTCGTGGGCAGAATTCACCAAATCTAATTCTCCGGGACCCCAGAGCCATACGATGTGCCAATTGAATTCTTTAGCGAGTCGAAGTGCAAGCGTCACATAAGCCTGTGCGGGCCAGCGTCGAAGCAGACGGCGGTGAGTTGGGCTGAGTAAAACGAATGTTTTTCCTTGCAGTTGTTCTTGATCGAACCAGAGATCGATCCGGTTTTTAGTTTCACAATTGCTGGGAATCCATGAGTCGAGCCAATGTGCGGGAGGGTTCTCACATTTTTCCGCACCGAGGAGTGGCTTCAATAGCGCAAGTCTTGCCTTTGCCGCATACAGCGACGACCAGTTTTTAGTTTCGCACAACCATGTATAGGCCCAGTCGCGATTCCATCGGGTTTTAAGCCCAAAGCGTTGTGATGCTCCACTCCAGCGAGCAAGAATTGCCGTGCGCGGGGTGCAGATACTATCCACAATAAGATCAAATTTCTCAGCTCGAATCTGTCGCAGAAAATTTATTTCTGCCCTGACGTGTTTCAAGAAGTCGAGCGCATGGCCTAAGGGTGACCTCACGATATTTCGCCAAGGTTTACCCTTCCAGACAGGATGATACCTGACCTCGTTGAGTGCGGGGTGACCCGTAAGCAGTTGTCGGCCCATAGGATGAGAAAGCCATGAGATGTGGGCGCTCGGAAAACTCTGGCGCAAAGCGAAGGAAAGCGAAGAGCCGAGGAGAATGTCTCCCAATTGGCGCGGAAGAATAATCAGAATTCGCGCCGGTTGCTGTGCATCAATTGCCAATTGATGAGCCCTTTTCATGAAGTTTGTAGAGTGGAACTGGCCTGAGCGACCTGAGTTGGCTGGCGCGACCACTTTTTGTAGTCCCAGCACCACTGCCAGGGTGATAATTGAATGACGCTTTCAAGCCATTTTGCATAGGAGCGAAGTATTTCCTGGGCGGGCTCCTCCGAGAGACGCTCTTCCTGGAGCCATTGGCCCTCAAAAGTATAGCATCCGGGCCAAAGACGGCGAGACGTCATACAGATAAATTCGCTTTTCGAGCGGAGCGCAACTTCAATTCCGCCTTCAGGAAAAGCAGCTGGAGTTCCAAAAAAATCGACAAAACGGCCTGCCGATGCGGGTTTTTGATCGACAAGAAGGGCCAGTGCTCGACCTTGTTTGAAGGCTTGAAGCATGGCTCGAACCAGATCTTTCCTGTTAGTAAAGATGACTTCAATTTTTCGCTTTGCGCGGTACCAAGCGAGAAGTTTAGTTGCACCCGAGTTCTTACTTGGCTTGGCCAATGCCATGATGGGTGTTGAGGGGGCTACGTGTTTTATGAGTGTCAGGGCTAGGGCGTCGGCCGTGACCTCAATGTTGCCAAAGTGTGCAGCCAAAACTGCAATGCCGAGTGAATTTTCGTGCGCATATATTGATGCACTTTCAAGCTCCGCGCGCGTTTCAGGATTGTCCCGGAGAAGCAAACCTCCGATGGGCCAGAATACGAAATCTTCAACAACGACAAGAACGTAGTGAAAAAGTACAGCACTGGTTCCTAAAATCGCCCCGAGGCCAGTAGCGCCAGTTTTGCTGCGTAAATTCGAACGAGCGACGCGCGCGGGAAAAAGAGGGGTCAGAGCAATGATTGTGGTGAGCAAGAAAAAGACAACATAAAACGGCACCAGGAGTGCGTTGATTGACAAGTTGATTGCAAGACGAAGCAAACTGAAGCCTGTCGAAATCGCCACGAGCTGGTGTCCTCAGATTTTTTTTGATGACTCTATGTTCGAACGTCCTACCCTTGCTCTTTCCGGGAAGAGGTGAGCAGCCTTGTAACTACTGCGCACGAGTGGGCCTGAAGCCACGCCTTTGAAGCCAAGCGCTTCGGCGATATGTTGCCAATGTTTGAATTCATCAGGATGGACAAAACGTTTTATGTTGAGGTGTTTATTTGATGGCTGAAGATATTGACCAATTGTAACAATATCGACTCCAACTTCGCGCATGTCTCGGAGGCTTTGCTCAATTTCAGCGGCTTCTTCGCCAAGGCCCAGCATGAGTGCGCTTTTTGTAAAGCTCTGCGGACGCATTTTGCGCGCATTCTCGAGAACACGGAGACTCTGGTCGTATTTTGCCCGAGCATCACGAACGCGCGGAGAAAGACGGCGCACGGTTTCAAGATTGTGGGCAAAGACATCAATGCCATTGCCAGCGAAAAGAACTGTGTGAAGTGGCTCTTCGCGGCCTTGAAAGTCGCCCGCAAGAATTTCAAGAATGAGGCCTGGGTTCTCTAACTGAATCGCTTCAACTGTGCGTGCGATGTGTGCTGCGCCTCCGTCTGGGAGATCATCGCGATCAACCATTGTTATGACGGCGTAGTCGAGCTTCATTTTTTTGATGTTCATGGCCGTATTCATGGGTTCATTGGCATCAAGCAACCCTGCCGGATTGCCGGTTTTGACAGCGCAAAATCGGCATCCGCGGGTGCAGGTGTCGCCAAGAATCATGAACGTTGCAGTTCCGCTGTTCCAGCATTCGGAAATGTTCGGACAGCGTGCTTCTTCGCAAACGGTGAAGAGTCGCCCTTCACGCAGAGTGCGTTTGATTTCGTAGAGGCGCTCGCCTTTGACTTGCTCAGACTTCAGCCATTTGGGCTTCAGGGGCTTACCCGTGCGAGGATTAATTTCCGGAGTGACACTCAGAGCCGTGAGTTCCGCATGGGTGAGTTCTTCCTTTGAGGATTTTTCTTCAGCCTGGTGGTTGTTTTCAAGGCTCATGTTATGCATCTCCTGCTCTTGGCAGCTGTCTAACAGCCCCTGTGTCCACCCGCAAGACAAGGATGCAAAGCATGGCTCGAATACCTACGTTGGAATTGCAAATAGCCAATATGAAAAGGCTTTTGAGGATGATGTGCGATAGGGTTCATGCGAGCTTGTTAGTTGTAGAACAACATCTTCACATTCCGAATCCAGAAGCTCTGGTTAAAGTCGTTGCTCTCGATAGCGAAGTTGATCGCATGGAAATTGAGTTGGACGAAGCTGTTTTGCAAATTTTTGCGACCCAGCAGCCACGCGCTCAAGAACTGCGTTTGGTTTATGCAACCGCTAAAATTGCGCATCATATCGAGCGAATGGGTGATGCTGTTGAAAGTTTGGCTCGGCAGCTAGCCGGCGCTGAAATTAGTGAAAGCCGTGAATTATTACTCGAGATGATCACTCATGTGAAAGATCTTTTCGCGCGATCATATTCGGCGATGTTCGAAGAAGACCTTACGAGAATTCAGGAGATCTTTGACCTCGATGACGCGGTTGATGAATGCCAGCGTGCGATTGTCTTCATTGCCAAAGACATCTTTCTTTGTGCGCCGCGCGATCCTCAAGCTGTTGAACGAGGTTTAAAGCTCATAAATATCGCATCAAAGCTGGAAAAAGTCGCAGATCTTTGTTGCAACTGGGCAGAACAAACCGACTTCGCTGCACATGGTTTTTCTCGCAGAGTTTTGAAGAAACGCCGACTCAGACTCGTGCTTCTCGATGAATCTGGAGGGCGATTAGCGGCATCAAGCGCAGCGCTTCTGACCAAAGATCTCTCGAACGCCGTCGATGTAACAGTTGCAACAAAGCATGCCTTGGCATCAGATGTGTCTAATGCTTCTCACTCTTTTCCAGTTGTGCGTTTCGAACAGGTGTCTTGGTCTCGCTGTTTTTTGCTTGTGAATCTTGGAACGCCACTCTCCTTTGATGAGCGCGAAACGATTCCAAACAAAACAATGGTCATTGAATGGGATTTTTCAGATGAGTCGCTTGAGCAGGCTGAAATTAATGTGAGGGAGAGGTTGTCAGGCCTGCTCAGCATTCTGGCGCGCTCCGATGTTTCCATCTGAAATCTGGGCTAATCTGTTCCTTGCGGTCGGCACACCAGCCAGTTGCATTTTCGTCAGGATGTTAGATGACTATCAGTGTGATTAGTGTTTCGAATTTATTGAATAAATTCATGACTTCAACTCTCTCCCTCGCGGCCGTTTCTCAGGCGAGTGTTGCTCTCGCTTCCACACCCTTAACCGCAGATTTGTGGGCTCCATTGGGAGTCACAGCTATCCTCTTAGGTGGAGGTCGGGGCCATGTCACCGACTTCTCGGCAGCCGATAACAACCCCGCTGGAATCGCGCTTCAAAAAACTTACACAGTGAGTGGTGAGTTGGGTTGGAGTGGACAAAAAGCTCGTCAGGCTGAGGCAGCTGCGTGTGACTCAGCAACGTCTGAATTAGCTGCCTGCATAAAATTTAGGCAAACTCAGTCAATCACCGGAGCGAAAGATAGGCGCTATACGGTTGGCTTCGCTGAATCGCTTCAGCAAATGGGAGGAATGATTCTTGGCGTTGGGGGGGATTACGTTCAGTTTGCGAAAGAACGCTCCTCTGGAGCTATTTCTGCGCCGAGCACGAGCATTGGTCAGAGGCTTCGCGTTGGACTCCTCTATCCTCTCTCAGAAGGGGTTTTCATTGGGGCAAACAGCGATGGCTTGTACGACTCCACCGGAACAGAAGCTGCCCATGGAGCTGGTTTGAGCGTCGTGAGCGGAAAATATTTTCTATTCAACGGCGACCTCAATTTTGGCCCGGAACAACTCAAGAATGCTGTTTTTGGAGTCACCGTCTTTCCCCGCGACTTTCTTGACCTTGCGGTGAGTTATGGATACGACCCGCGCGAGTCCAGACATAAAACGGCCGCCGGAGTTGTTGTGAAGTCTCAGCAGGCTCGGCTACTCTATTCGGTGGTGCGCTCTGATAGCGTATCCTCGAAGTGGGTCCAACGCGTCGGAATTGGTATTTTCATGGCCGGTGACACTGGCTCGAGGTAGTTTTTCATGAGTTTTTCATCGCAAGGCAACTCATTTTTGGCTGGCAACAAAAAGAGCAACACTGTCGTCGGACGTGATGTTGTTTGCTATTGCGGGCGCTGCAAGTTGAACCTGGGGCATACAGTTGTCACTGCAACCTCAAAAGCTCAACCAGACAGAGTTTTGTGCAATACCTGTAAATCAGAGCACACATTTCGTGGTACAAAGTCAGTCAGTGAACCAAAGAATAATGCTAAGGGAGTCGACGTTATGGCAGAACGTGATGAAGAAGTGGATCTCGATCTTGATTCAGGTGGCAAGGCACTGTTAGGCGAAGCCGCAACCAAGAAACGCAGCAAGGCCAAGCCTAAAGCAAAGAAAACCAAGGATGAATCTGAGAGCAAATCGAGCGCAAAGGGTGCTCTTAGTTTGCCTTTGAGCATGTTGAGCGCGAGTTCTGAAGACAAACAACTCTTCAGCGACAAAAGGGCAGCTTTGAAGGCATCAAAGGTCACACCAAAAGACTACAACATCAAAACCCACTTTGGAGTTGGAGATGTTGTGAACCATAAAACGTTTGGCCTTGGCTTCGTGATGGCAGACGGTGGTTTGAACAAGGTTGAAATTTTGTTTGAAGTGGGCCGCAAGCTTCTTATTACAGTTCCAAAGGCCTAACATCTTCTCGGTTGAGGAGCTCTTTTTCGTTTTCTGAAGAGGCACTCAACTGTGGGTCGTTTTTGTCGTTCTGGGCTGCTGGATAAAAGTAGTCCATGACACGCCAGATAGAAGCCAATTCTTCTTGCGACAGTCCGAAGCGCTTCGCATTCCTGATTTCGTGCATGTACGCGTCGCGCTCGGCTTTCCAAGTTCCATCGTTTTCGAACAGCTCCTTTGCGCTTGGTGCGAATCGGGGAAATGCTCGGCCAATGATGCGGCGTGATTCAATTTGCCATCGGGTGATGTGATCTTCCGCAACCACCATGAAAAATGATTGCGGCACATGAACTTCTATTTCATGTGCAAGAGTAGAGCCGAGAACCGACCAACTTGTAAATGCAGCAGGCCCAACAGTGACTCTCTTCTGAGGGAGCACAAGACCACCTGTGGTGAGCCCACGATCGCCCAGGCTATAGTCAAAGGTTGGCCCATCTACGGTGGGTGGAGTTTTGATTGAAAAAAGAACCATTGCAGTGTCGATGGATTCTTGATCTTGGGGTGGTTGTTCCTGGGGAACAATAACTTCCACCTCGCTCATTGCTTGCTCGTATTCCCGCAATGCTAAAGCTTCCTGCCAGCCTTGCAGAGCAATCAAAAGTCCAACCATTCCGGCCAATATGACCAGACTCATGGGTAACTTTTGAAGGAATCGAGAGAACATCTTTGTTTTCTCCAGTCTTGGATTGAAAGTGCACAAAATGTGCTCTCCCTACAACCCCGCTCCTAGAAAGAACCGTGCCATAGAAACCGACCCATCTTTTAGGGTTATTTCCCCTGATTTTCCAGTCTTTTCCCGTTTACATGTGTGTCCAGCGAATGAATGAAGTTCGGTTGTTGTCGAATTGTTGGACAGCTATAGAATTTTGGCTTGTGTTTTCGGTGATTACGTTGGAAACCAAAACTCTTGGCGGGGGTTAAAGATGGTCGACGTTGTTGAACTCAATCGTGAGAGAGTTGTGCTCGGTGTCACTGGCGCCAGCGGTTCAATTTATGCTGAACTTCTTCTCCAGCAATTGCTGCAGGCAAACATACGCACCTACCTTGTGGCGACTGATACCGCCAAGAAAGTCATTGCGACAGAATTGGGTGATCAATCACTTTTGTCTGCAGTGCTAGGCTCGGGACTTCAAGCCCGATTCGAATCGAATGAATCTGTTCTGAATGCGGCGCATCGGCTCGAAATCGATGCTTCAAATCTGGGGCAGCTCAAAGTGTTTTTTAACGATGATTTTTATGCGCCTATTGCAAGTGGTTCTGAAGGAGCTACTCATATGGTCGTTGCTCCATGCAGCATGGGCAGTATGGCCCGAATCGCACACGGGATGAGCACGTGTCTCCTAGAGCGCTGTGCGGATGTAATGCTGAAGGAACGGCGCCCGCTCGTGATTTCACCCCGCGAAACACCTCTCAGTGCTGTTCATCTGCAAAATATGTTGACGCTGGTGCAATCGGGCGCGGCATTGGTGCCTGCGATGCCGGCTTTCTACAATCGGCCGCAAACCGTTGAGCAAATTGCTATGTTTGTTGTTGAAAGGTTGCTTGATCAACTCAAGATTGAATCAATCAAGAACTTCAAATCGGTTCGCTGGAATATTCGACGTCTGTGATTAGCTCACTTTGCTAATCAAAACTTTATCGACGCGATTGCCATCCATATCTACAACTTCGAAGCGTAAACCATCACGTTCGAAGGAATCTGCAGGGCGAGGAATCTTTCCGAGTTCGCTCAGAATGAAGCCAGCAATGGTATGAAAGTTTCCGCTGTCTTCTCCATGGAGCGTTTTGAGAGATAATTTCAGCCGAAGATCTTCAACCGTCACAAGCCCATCAACAAGCCAAGAACCATCTTTTCGTAGGATAATGTCGGTCTCTTTGTCATCGAGAGTGTCAGCGAAATCGCCCACAATTGCCCGGAGAATATCAGTGAGAGTAACAACTCCCTGAATGTTGCCGTATTCATCAACCACAAATGCAAAGTGGGTTGCGGAGTTTCGGAATAAATCGACACTCCGCGACGCATCTGCCGATTCTGGAAGATACAAAGCTTGTTCAAGTGATAGCGTTAAATCAAAGGGCTGCCCAAGTAACTGGCGGCTCAGAATGTCTTTGACGTGAATGACACCTACAACATTGTCGAGAGAGCCCTTCACCACTGGAAAATGTGAATGGCGCGCTTCAACGATTTTGCGGCGATTGCGTTCTGCATGATCGTCGATATCGAGCCAAATAACTTCCGGACGGGTGGTCATGAAAGAGCTGATGCGTGCTTTACTGAAGTCGAGGACTCCTTCAACCATGCGCTGTTCTGTTTCATCAAAGCCTCCTGTTTGAGCGCTTTGTTGCACGAGAGATTTGATTTCGTCGCCTGAAATTGCATTTGATGGTTTGAAATTCTTGATACCCATCAGAGAGGAGACGAGATCAGTTGCAGCGGAAAGAATTCTCACCACAGGTGAGCTCAGCTTTGAAATCAGCAACACAGGCCGCGCAACCCAGCGGGCAACTTGTTCGGGAGCATGCAGAGCAAATCTTTTAGGAATAAGTTCGCCAAAAACCACAGTAAAAAATGTGATGAATAAAATAACCAAAGTGGCCGAGAGGCTTTGGGCTATGGCCTCTGGAATGTTGGCAGAGATAAAAGTCGGTGTGAGGCGTGAAACCAGGGTGGCGCCAGAAAAAACTCCTGAAGCGAAGCCAATAAGAGTGATGCCAATCTGTATTGTAGAGAGAAGTTCTGAAGGCCTCTCCGAGAGTTGAAGAGCTGCTTGCGCACCCGCGTCACCATCATCTGCAAGTTTCTTCAGATACGATTTACGAGAAGAAATGATCGCAATTTCTGACATTGCAAAAAGCCCATTGAAGCCAATCATCACCGCCAAAAGGGTTAACTCAAATCCCAACAAACTCTCCGGGTCCATGTCTTCTCCACTCTTGACTTCCAGATTCCGCTATCATACCAAAGCCATGCCGTGCGCAGATGGCGAAATTGGTAGACGCACTCGTTTCAGGTGCGAGCGCCGCAAGGCATGAGAGTTCGAGTCTCTCTCTGCGCACCATCTTTTTTCTTCTTTCCCAGAAATTCCATCAAAACCAAAGTGTTTTTTGTGATTTTAACACTCGAGATGTGGCAGTTTTTGCCTTCTTGTTCAAATTGCCGTCGGGCAATTGACCCAAAGTAAGCTGCAGTCAGTCTGATTTTCAATTTATGCTCTCGAGGAGGCCGTGATGCGCCTCTTAGCGAGGTACCTCATGCAAAAAGCAAAAATTCCTTTCGTTGCAGTGCTTCTGGCGGGAACATCCCTCTCGGTGTCTGCACGAGCAATGCAGGTCGAGCAAAGTCAGCACGAGATCGTTGGTGGAGAAGTTGTAAGTGATCTTAGTAGCTTCGAGTACAAACATACCGTTCGACTCCTCGTTAAAGGCGTTCTCGATGGAAAAAATATCCCTGATTCAATTAAGGGCTTGAAAATGAGTTGGCGCTGCTCGGGAGCTCTTTTGAGTAAAACCGTAGTTCTTTCTGCAGCGCATTGTTTTCCTCGCAGTATTGGAATCAAAGACCCTGAGACTGGAGAAATAGTACGGGGCGAGATGACAGGATTGAGCGCAGAGGCCTTTTTTAAAACAGACACTCGTGCTGACCGGCCCTGGGGAGTTAAGAGTCAAAAGATCGTAATTCACGAAGAATTTCGTGATGATTGGGTGTCCCGCGTCGGAAATGTATGGAATCCGTCGGAGTCCATACATGACATCGCGCTTGTGAAGCTTTCCGAAGAGGCATCTACCGACAAGGCACCCGTGGGATTGCTCTCAAAGCAAGAGGTGCAATTGTCTGCTGGCGAAGATGCCGTGCTGGCGGGATACGGACGTGACATTAGCGATGATCAAGTTGCCATTCCAAGGCTGCGTAGAGTTTCTGTTCCGATGCGCGAAGCGCTCCGTAATGCAACAGAGTGGTATGTTGGGCGTGGTGACCTGCTCAAGGCAGGAAAAGTTGATCGCCCTGGTGGTGGCTGTGTTGGCGACTCGGGGGGGCCTGTGTTCGTCAAACGATCGGGTGGAGTGAGATTAGCTGGCGTCATTGTTCGCGGACCTGACGAGCAGAATGGTGGCTGTCAGGCATCAGTCACGATCGTTACAGCGGTTCCTGCTTACAGCTCATGGATTTCACAACGCATGGAAGAACTGGCACGTCCTTAATTGGATAATTCTAGAGAAAAGAATCAAACACAACAGCCAACGCTCGCTCTTAGCGGGCGTTGGCTGTTTTTATGCACGCGTCGAGTGTGGCGGATGTGGTCCAGCCACATTGTCCATTCGATTGCTTTTCGCATCGAGCGGCTTTGTAACATGCGTACTCTTCACGCCATTGGCATGTTGTTATAACCGACTCGCCCGCAGCTGCGCAGATTTGTCCACTGCATCCTGTACGCGCACAGCCTTCACCGGTGAAAGATTCTGTCTTGGACACTTCTGATGTGGCTTGAGCTGCCGTGGCATCTACTCGTGGGCTGACAGAGCCTTTGCTTCCTCCACAGGCGCATGAGGCGGTCATTGCTACGAACAGAATCAAAAAAGAGGGGAGTTTCAGTGAACTCGATTTAACCACGGACTTCTCCTTATGGAATTGGAGTCGATCAATGTCCATGATATTACTCGACGGTTGATCTTTGTTCCAATAGGCCAATTTTGTTTTCTGGTGAGGTTTTTTGATGTCAGCCTTGACTCGCCGAGTCTTTCCAAGAGGATTCTTGTTAAGGATTTTTGGGCTCATGGTGGCCTATGCACTTGCTCGCATTTTCTTTTTTCAATTCAATAAAAACACCCTTGGCATTCATTCGACTCATGAGTTGTTCCAAGCTTTTGCTCTCGGCTTTCGTTTCGATGCCTGGGTTGTTGCGGCAACAATGCTGCCAATGTTTTTTCTGGAAATCGCTGCTTGGAAAAGAAAATCTATAATTCTTTTGCGCTTTACTTCTGGTTTTTCAGCATTCATTTTCACATTGCACTCAGTTTTTTTGTTTTTCGAAATTTCTGATTGTGAATACTTCCGATTCACCGGAAGGCGCACAACTTTGGGAATTCTGAATGTATCTTCGGATGCCTTTCAGCAGGGTTTTCAATTGCTCACAAATTTCTGGCATGTTCCCGTGTTAACTCTATCACTTGTCATGGGATTGCTCATTGTTTGGCAAAAAACCAGAACATTTGAGGCTTCTGACGAATTGTCTTTGGGAAAGGCTCGTCTTTTTTTCACAACTCTTGCTGGTATTGTGGTTGGAGTGTTGGCACTGCGTGGTGGTTTGCAAACAAAGCCTATTGCACCTGCGCATGCAATGCAGCTCGGCGATTCGCAGCTGGCTGCCTTAGCTCTCAGCACATCGTTTCAGCTAACGCACAGCGCTGAAAATCAGAATCTTCCTAGGATCAATTTTTTTGAAAGCGATGCTGCAGCTCAAAAAATACTTGAACTGCCGCACGGTCGATTCGCTCCCGTGTCTCTCAATGGTTACAATGTAGTTGTTTTGGTGGTCGAAAGTCTCAGCCAGGAATACATGGGATATCAAGGGATGACAGCAAATTATGCTCCCTTCATTACGGAGCTAGCCAGCAGAAGTTTGTCGTTTGAGCGAGCTCATGCAAACGGCAGGCAATCGATTGAGGCATTGCCATCGATGCTTGCGAGTGTGCCATCCTTGATTGGTGAACCCTTCATTACGTCGCAATATGGAGCTGTTCGTTTATCATCTTTGGGACATACACTCACGAAGCTCGGTTACACCACGGCTTTCTTTCATGGTGCGAAAAATGGCTCAATGCACATCGACTCCATGGCTAAACTGTTTGGCTTCAATCAGTATTATGGCCGATTTGAATATCCCTTGGGAGACAAAGATTTTGATGGGAGTTGGGGAATTTTCGACGAGCCTTTTTTGAATTTTTCAGTTGAAAAAATGAGCGAATTTAAGGAACCATTTGCTGCTGGAATATTCACATTGTCGAGTCACAACCCATTTCGAGTGCCTGAACATTTAAAAGAGTCACTGCCAGCCGGTCGTCAACCGTTTCATCGCAGCCTTGCGTATGCAGATTATTCTGTTCGTAAATTCTTTGAAGAAGCAGAAAAAAAACCTTGGTACAAGAAAACACTTTTTGTGATTACAGGCGACCACACAGCAGAATTAGAGTCAGATTTGTTCAAAAAAGAGCAAAGCATTTTCCGGGTTCCAATTTTGTTTTTCGATCCGTCTGGACGTTTGCAAGCCAAGCAATCCAAGCGACTCGTTCATCACGCCGACATCTTTCCTACTCTCGTTGATTTGCTTGGAATCGATTCGCAGGCAATTGATTTGCAACAGTTACCCTTTGGTCAAAGTGTTTTTCTTCCCGATCAATATGCTCGGATTGCAAACCGTTCGGGTGATTGGTTCTGGTATCAAGAAGGAAGCACTGTTGTGAGTTTGCCAAAAGACGGAAGTGCAGAAGTAGAGATTATTGATATGCAGGAAAATAGCCTGAGTGTTGGAAACAAGCGTTTCCCGCGAGCGGACGAAAATGAATCCATCGTTTTGCGTGCAAAGGCTTATTTGCAGTTATTCAACAATGGTATGCTGACCAACAGTTTTGTTAGGCAATAAAAAGCTGCATTTACTGCGCGCCGAGCACAACTGGCCCTGTGAGTTCAGAGTCGCTGGCTTCAAAGGCGATGCCTACATTACTGCCAGCATTGATTCCCAATGCTGAAAGAGCGGCCTGTGAAAGTGCAATTCCCCCATCGTTCGTTATTGGAGGTCCCCATTCCACCGCACGGACAACAATGGCCCGCGTCACTTTTCCTGGTGCAATTAAAATGAGTTTTCTGTTTGCGAAAAACTTCATTCCGAGTTCGGGTCGATTTCCATAATCCCAACGCATTGCGCAATAGTAGGGATCCTGGGTGCGCACCAAATCTTCGGCAGTCAGTGTCGTAAGTTGAGCTTGTCCGATTCTGGCGGGCTGCAGTGGAAATGGTTGCGCTCTTGTGAAGATCCATTGAAGATTTCGGTACTGCCCTTTGATGCCTAAGCTTTCTGGAATCTTGAAGCCAGATTTCTCAATGCCGCCATTATGGGATGCAAGCACTTCAGTGGCGTAGAGACTTTGCGGGCCATTGGCAACGCCTTCCGGAGTGGTGAGTTTGCATGCTGGAATGAAGCCAACAAATGTGCCCACTAACAATCCACTCATCCAATAACGATGGTTGAGTTCACGAAAGCGACGATAATAAGTGCCTTTATTCATGGGCTCCGACCTCCCCAGCGAACACAGCTGGCCGCGCGCCCTCATGAGCAAAAAACCTGCCAAAAGACGAGAGTCTATATTTAGAATAAACAGCTGAATTTAATGGATTAATGTCAGGGCGTAAGATTGGGGTTTGGAATTGAGGTGTCGAATGTTCAGTCAGGTGTCGTAAAATGAGCAGGTTGCCCAGTGGCACCTAAAACACTCAGCCAAAGTGGGCTGTTGACGTCGAACTCCTTGCGGCCACGTGTGACGAGTTTCAGGGGAACATTTGTGAACTGTTCATGGCAGTATCCAACCATCATTCCCGTTTTTCCTGCCATCGCTGCATGTACGGCATTTTGTCCAAGTGTAGCGCAGAAGACAGAATCTTCGGCTGAGGTCGTTTGAGCTCGGAGCATGTAGCTTGGGTCAATGTATTTTAAAGTAGTTTCAATGTTTCTACGTTTGAATTCAGCAGGAACTATTTCTTTTAGATAGCGTCCAATATCTTTGAGTTTCACATTTCCGCTTGCATCCGTTTCTTTTCCTGCATCGGGAAATAACTTTTGTCCCGCACCTTCTGCCACAGCAATAGTTGCGTAACCTTTTTCCACAACTCGCCGAGCAAGAACAGAGAGAAACCCGTTCTCTCCTTCAAGTTTTAATTCAATTTCAGGAATCAGAACAAAATCGATGTCATTGACGGCTGCCGCGGCATTGGCCGTTAATGCTCCGGATTGTCGGCCCATGATCTTTACCAATCCAATCCCATTGACTGCACCACGAGCCTCGGCCTGCGCGCATCGCAGAGCTTCAACAGCTTTGCCGACTGCAGTCTCAAAACCGAAGCTTTTTGAAACCCAGAGAATGTCATTGTCGATTGTTTTAGGAATTCCGATGACGGCTATGGGCAAATTGCGGCGTGCTATTTCTTCTGTAATTGCATTTGCGCCGGCAAGTGTGCCGTCACCGCCAATTGTAAAGAGTATGTTCACATCACGAAGCACGAGCGCATCAACAATCGCGGGTGGATTAGAATGCCCGCGCGCACTGCCCAAAAATGAACCAGCCTCAAAATCTATATTTTGCACGGAACGGGTGTCGAGACGACGCCATGGAAATTTGAACCGCTTCGATTCAGCATCGTGTGCGAAACCATAGTAACCATAGGGAACGCCAAAAATATTTCTCACTTGATAGCGGTCGTGCAGCATGGTCACCATGCTCTGCACAACGTTATTCAAGCCGGGTGCCAGCCCCCCACAAGTCACAATGGCAACGCGAGTGTTTGCCGGGTCCCAAAATATTTTTTCGCGCGGACCGGCAAGTTCAAGCGACGGTGGGGTCGAATTTTTTTCTGAAGGATCTGCAGATTTTTGAATTCTGTTGCGCAGGGTAATGTCGACCAGAATGCGATCGAGATTGTCATCAAGGAACTGATGCGCTGAAAACGAACCTGCCAACGGAGAGGGACGCGTCGCTGCGCCGTAACGTGTGGTGAGTGCGTCGACGAAAAAATCGGCAGGTGAAAATTCCATTCAGCAGGGCTCCGTGCGTCTTGTGTTCACACAGAGGCTACATTTTGTTCCTCGAAGATGTCCACAAGTGCAGCCTGGGCCATGTCGAGAAGTTCGTTGAGTTGGGCGCGTGAAAAAGCCTTCTTTTCAGCTGTTCCCTGAACTTCTAGCAAGAGTCCAGTGCTTGTTTGAACAACATTCATGTCCACATCAGCTTTTTGATCTTCGGGGTAGTCGAGGTCAACTAACAATGTTCCTTCAACAATACCGACCGAAACCGCAGCAACCGCTTCTCGGATAGGGTTTGTCTTGATTTTATTCATTTTGAGTAGTTTTTCGATTGCGATTCGCAGTGCGACATATGCACCTGTGATGGCAGCAGTGCGGGTTCCGCCGTCTGCCTGAAGGACATCACAGTCAACCGTAATCGTGCGCTCTCCGAGTTGTTTAAGGTCAACAACAGCACGCAGGCTGCGGCCTATCAATCTTTGGATTTCTTGGGTGCGGCCCGAGACATTTTGCCTCTCACGGCGCGATCGGTCCGCTGTAGAGCCCGGGAGAAGAGAATATTCCGCGGTCAGCCATCCTTGTCCGCGTGTTCCTCGCATCCAGTTTGGAACCGATTCCTCAACGGAAGCCGTGCACATGACCCGAGTCTCACCATACTCAACAAGGACTGATCCAAGCGGAACGTTGGTAAAGTTTGGTGTGATTTTAATTGGGCGGGTTTGCGCAGATGTGCGGCCATGCGAACGCGACAACATAGAGGACCTCATTGGCAAAAATGCTTTGAACGGGGTCTCTTAGCGTGCCTGATGACGCGTGACAAGTCACATAGGAGCAGCATCGCACGCGTCTGTTGAACTTCGGCCACTTACTGCAAGACAACTGCAGTTGCTCTGAAGTCTTTTGGCAATGCCCGTTCCGGGAGAATGTGCACGCTTGGGTGCGAATTCCCATGAATCCATTCTCTCACCCCTTGTCCGAGCTCATTCTCAATGAATCGAACAATCCTTCTTGCAAGCCAATGAACGCCACGGTCATCCCATTCGAGTTCATCGAGACTGAGTCCTCTCACAGCACTGGTGGCAAGCTTTCGTCCGCGTCGAAAGAAGCTGACTTCTGGTGTGTTGAGAGCGCCACATGCAAAAACACATTCATACCGAGATTCCGTCGTTCGGCAGGTAATTTGGTAGCCCGAGTGGGTGCGGCTAAAGAGGAGCCAAAGCCCTGAAATGAAGACGCTCGACCATGCGTGCGCGCCGTACATGCTTTGAAATGAGGTATTGGAAATATAGGCAACCAAGTGGCTAGGCCGACCAAGGCTGTCGTAAGCTGTTTTTAGTTCTGTATTTGTGAGCAGGTCAGAGCCAAGCTCGTTCGTCCAAGGGACAACAGAGAGATCGGCGAGTCTCATGGGAGCACTCCTTCATTGGCGCATATATTGCGCCTCATGCGTGGATTAACACCGCACCAAGACCCTGTCGTGACTACCGGCGGCAGACATTTGACGGCCGATTTATTGACCTATTTAATGCTTAATTATTGAGCAGAAACTGCAAGGCGCCATCCGTGATTGTCTTGGCCTCGACCAAATTGGAGATCGATAAGGGTCTTTTTCAAATTCATGCTGACTTTACCAATCGCGCCGCCGTTAATTTCAATGCGTTTGTTGCCGTCGACAAGTTCAATCACGGGGGAAATGACGGCAGCTGTGCCACACCCAAAAACCTCGGTGAGCTTTCCGCTTTCGATGTCCTGGAGGACTTCTGAAATATCGAGTCGAGTTTCTTCCATGGTATAGCCCAAATCTCGCGCCAACTGGATAATTGAACTGCGGGTGATCCCTGGCAAAATACTTCCGGTGAGTGCAGGTGTGCGAATGACATTGTCGTAAACAAACATAATGTTCATGGCACCAACTTCTTCGACGTATGTTCGTTTCAGACCGTCGAGCCATAGAACTTGTTCAGCACCCGCGGCGCGCGCTCGCTGAAGCGCTGGCAATGCTGCAGCATAATTACCTCCACATTTTGCCTCTCCGCATCCTCCTGGCACCGCCCGCACATGCTCGCGTTCAATAAAAACCGACACGCCTGTTTCGCGTTTATAATAGTTTTTGGCTGGGCTCACGATGATGAAAAATCGGTATGCCAGCGAAGCTCTATAGGAAACTCCTGTGTCCATCCCAATCAGTGTCGGGCGGATGTAGAGGGAGCCAGGATTGGGCAGAATCCAGTCTTGCTCAACTGATACGAGCTCCTGGACACAGCGCAGAAAAAGTTCCTCAGGGACGGGCTGCATTCCTAAACGGACTGCGGAATTGGCAAAACGGCGAGCATTCTGTTCCGGACGAAACAGAAGTATTTCACCGTTTCCCTGCGCATTTCGATAGGCTTTCATCCCTTCAAACACTTCCTGGCCATAGTGGAAGACCACGGAGTCGGGGCTCAGCTCAAAATTGGCATATGGGATAATTTCGGGAGTTTGCCATCCCCCTTTCTGGGGAATGTAGTCGCACACTAACATATGGTCGGTTTGAGTCCGTCCGAATGGAATTTCATCCTGCAGGGAGGGAGGATTTTTACGCTTATGGCGAGGCAAAAGGTTTTTAAGGACACGTAATTGTCCGTTAGATTGAGGCATTATTGTCTCTCCTTGCGCCAGTTCCGGCGTGATTGCTCCCGGATGCCGGAGGGCGTTCGGGTCTCGGAACTCGGCGTAGAATAGGCCGTGAAAATCAGGAAGCAAGTCCCCCCTGTGGGCTTGACAACTGCTTGGCCCGTTTCATATAGAGGGTCTGCGTTGGGGCATCGACAAGTGGTAAGTCAACGGTTTTTGATACCGTCATTCCTAGGTTCGAATCCTAGTGCCCCAGCCACTCTTCTTAAGAAGAGAAAAGCCGCTCCTTGTGGGCGGCTTTTCTGTTTTCCCCAAATTTATTTTCTCAAAGAATTGCTGGACCGAAGGCGCCACCCAATTCGTCCTTGAGCTTTATGAGCTGATTAACTTCAATATCCATATCGACTGGCAAATGACCTAAGACTTCCATGGGCGAGAGCTTGTTGTCGTCTGCGAGCGCAAGAATGATGGCCGATCGAACCGCTTGAACAGCGGCGGGTTTTGAACTGTGCGGATGAATAGCCTCGCCTAATCGGGTTAAGAGAGCGATTCCAATTTGCGAATTCAGAATTTTGTCCATTTGAACGAGGTCAAGTTCGTAAACCTTACTCAGTTGGTTGCGCACAAGTGCGGTGTCTAGTTTTCCAGCCCGCAGAAGCGCTGCCACTTCTTCGCTTTCACGTCCGCTTTTCACAAATGACTCTACTTGTTCAACGGTGACTGAGCGTGAGAAAACTCCAACAATAAAAGTAATTCTTTTGGATGAGGGTGACATTTGAGGTGAGGAAGCAATGCTCGCTTCCTGCGATTTTCTATTGCACGCGTTCATTGAACCGGAAAATATGGCAAGGGAGCAGACAACTGGAACGAGAGAGAGCTTCAACATAGAACACCTCATTCGATGCAAGTTACTTTTGGATATTTGATGCTGTCACATTTGAGCCCTTTGTCTTTCACCAAAGTCTTCAGATTTGGTAAACTTGCGAGCAATCCATTGAGCTGATCCTGAGTAAAATTGTTGCCAGGCATGCTGAGAGTCACAATTTTTTTAAAAACCAGTAGGGGTGATATGTCAGTGAGCCCTTCGTTGTTGAGATAAACAATTTGCATATTTTTTTCAGCCCAGTTTGCCGTAGAATTCAGATTGTGCACCGGACCATAAAAATCTCTGATTGACTTGATTAAGGAATCCACTGTCTTTGACTCAGCTGGAGTCACCTCCTCTTTCGTCAACCATTGGACCGAGGTTAATCCGATTCTGAATGATTTCGTTTCCGAGACGAGTGATTCTTCTGGCGCAGCAGTGGGGCTAGCCACTGATTGTTCACTGCCCGGAGATGAATGGTGTTTGCAGCCTGCAAAGACAGACATCAGAAGAACTGACATCACGGCCGGCACGAAATGTTTCGAGATCAAGAATTGTTTAAAGTTCATCGTTTATCCCCTTTTGCTCGACCCATCCATGTCGGAATCTTTGACGTAATTCATGAGTTTTTTTGTTTTTATCAGAAATTATTGATGCTTGACGGTTGTGCCTCTCTTTCAAAATTGAATTGCGATAATCTTTTTTCAATCAAATCATCTTTAATCTTGATTCGGGGATTCAACGTGGGTGAACAACATCAATGTCCTTTTGTTTCCAGGGAGGCTTGGAAAAAGGGCTCCGGCTCTGGCCATCCTGCGGTCCACGTTCTGAGTGTCGGGCAAAATCCGAGTCTTTGCCCATCAAATCAAACAACAGGCTGGTTACTTGGTTTGGGTGGAGCGCATGCTGGTGAAGATCTGCGCGTCACAGTGGGCGAAACTTACGTGGGCTCAGGTTGGGATTCCGACATTGTTCTTACGACACCCGAAGTGAGTCGACGTCATGGCAAATTCACTTCCGCCGGAGGTGTGACACTCCTTGAAGACAATGGCAGTGCAACCGGAGTTGCGGTGAATGGTGAATTCATCCGTGAGCCTCGCATGATTCAGCATGGCGACAGAATTAAGTTCGGGGTGGGTGATTTTTTGTTCTATTCCGCAGATGAAACAACGTCAGATAAAGCGTTAGACGACGAAAATTTGAAGATCTTTAAAAAGTGCGCATCTCCAACGATGGCATGGCTTATTTGTCGCAGTGGAGATTGCTCTGGAATGGATTTTCGCCTGCTGAAAGGTCTCAACAGAGTCGGTGCGCTTCCCGGTCTAGAGATTGTTCTACCCGACCAGAATCTCAATTCGATTCACATGACAATTGAATGCTCCGACGATCGAATTTATCTGCGTCCAGGATTTGCAACGTTGCGATTACTTCGGGCTGGTTCGATAGTCGAGCGCCCGGGAAGTTTGCGCGATAAAGATGTACTTAGGATTGGTGCACTCGAATTGTTTTTGAGGTGTATTCATTGAAGTTGAAAATCATTTCAATCATTTCCTTCCTGGGTGCGCTGAATCCAATGATTGCAAAGTCAGAGGAGCCAGGCTCGTCGGTTGCCGCAGACGCACAAACTTCGATTCAGAGAAAGATATCAATTCGAGCTTACGAGATTTTTCAGGAGAGGAAGTTGAGAATTCATCTGATTCTCGACGAATCAGATGGTTCTGGCAGATATTTACTCAACACTCTTGATGCTAAGTCTTTCAGACTACAGCCTGAAGAAGCCAGCGAGCCGCCCATTGAGCCAACTTCACTCAGTACTTTTGCAAACCGATCGCCTGCAGCGTACAGAGAAACTGCGGTTGTTTTTGAGGCAAATAAAGAGTTCTCCGAGCGGCAATTTGATTCAATTCGTTCAGCCGTTGCTGGATTTTTAGGTGGTTTTCGCTCCGATGTTCTCTCAGTGAGAGCGACAACGGAAGAAAAAGAAAGTCGCCTGGCGTGGATTGCTCCTGGTCAATCCGAGAATCCTCGTGCCGTTCAGAAATCAATCCTTGAGAGCCCCTCTCTGGATGGAAAGGCAGGAGTCGCTGCAGGTGTTTGCGCCGCAATGAAAGAATTGGAGTCTGAGAGTCCTCCAATGTCGCCAGCGCAAAGGAGTCTTATCCTGATCTCCAGGGCAGCTGGTGATGGCAGTTCCGGATGGTCGGAAGCTCGAAAATGTCTTGCACAGGCAATTCAATCAAGCGTTAGAATTTTCTGGGTACGAATTCGCGACTTGGAATCACAACAAGTTGGGAAATTTGATTCTGTCATTGAGGGGGTTGTTGATAAAAGTGGCGGATTTGTTGGCAAACTCACTGCGACTTCCGACCCAGTTGGAGCATTGAGTAATCTGCGTTCCTACCTAGACGATGAGTACATTCTCGAGTTCGATTTCACACAATATCGGCCATATTCAGATATTTTGAAATTTTCCGTCAGCGCGAATTACCATGGGAATATATATCGAAGTGCCGAGCATAAATATGAGGGTTTTGTGGCCAAGCCACGGCCTGAGGAATTAGAGCGTGTCGAGCAGGCAAGAGAATCTGCACGAATCAAGGAACGTCAGGCATATTATTTTATCTCTGCAGTTTTATTACTCTCATCTTTTTTTATCGTTTATTTTCTGCGCAGAAATACTGCTGGATGCAAAAAATGCGGCTTCAGGGTGTCGAACAGTTTTCAGGATTGTCCCTTCCGAAACGCCAAATGCCACGGACGTATGAGTGTCATACAGGGCCCAGGCTTGGGAAGTGAGTTTCCGCTGTTTTCTGGAGAGAACTCATTTGGCAGCAGTCGCTCAAACACAATCCGTTGGAAAGCAAACGGCTTAGCGCGGAAGCATGGGACAATTGTCATCACAAAGCGCAAGGCACTGTTCTCACCGGCGCGTGGAAGTCAGACAAGAGTCAATGGCGTAATGGCGACAGAGCCGCGCTTGCTTTCTTCTGGTAGCATTTTGAGAATCGGTGATGTGGTTTGCCGGGTCGACTTTAAAGAGGGTGCATGAAAAGTCGTTTTGTCATCCGATTTGTTGCGGGCCCGTTGCACGACAAATCTTTTGAGTTGGGCGAGGGCGATAGCCGCACCATAGGCAAAGGTGAATTATCCTCAATTCGCCTCGACGACGATGCTCTGGTGAGTCGGACTCATGCTCGAATCACGCTCGAACGTGGAACTCTGTGGATTGAAGACCTTGGAAGCCGCAATGGTACATTCATCAACGGGAAGATGATCGAAAAAAAGACAATGGTCCGTGCTGGTGACAAAGTGACTCTGGGGCAATTGAGTAGTTTTCAATGTTCACCGTGGAACGCTCTTGAGCCGTCTCGATTTGCAAGTGCAGTGCTCACCCAAGTTACGAACATAGCAGCTCGCATGAAACGCAGGCCGAAAGCGTCTATTTGGCCGCAGTTCCTCATCTTGCAGCTGATTGTCTCCGTGGTCGTTGGTGCCGCTTGGTGGGGAGGAAAAAAATTTCGCATGCGCGCCGTGGAAAGTCAGCCCACGACACAGGAGTCAAGCGGCGTCTCTGCTGAAGTCATTCGAAGGCAACAAGACAGAAAGGTAGTTTCAATTCCCGACGTTCCGCGCAACTTTATTTGGGATGAGATTGTTGCTGTTTCCAGAAGGTTCGGTGACGCCCCACCATCTGTGATGGATGTTCAATTTCAGAAAAAGGTAGAGAGCTGGATAGAGCGCTTTACCCGTGGTGATGCTCATAAAAAGCTATTTGAGCGCAAGGAGAAGTATTGGCCAACAATTCTCTCGGCACTCTCACAAGAGGGGTTGCCTGCAGAACTTGGATACTTGGTCTGGATTGAATCAGAGTTCAATCTTAACGCTCAAAGTCATGCGGGTGCGCTTGGATTGTGGCAGTTCATGCCGGGAACAGCCCGTGATTTTGGATTGCAGGTCGATGCTCAGCAGAAAATTGATGAAAGAATTGATGCTGTGAAAAGTTCAAAGGCTGCGGCGCAATATCTTTCGATGCTGCTCAAACAATTTGGCACCGACCGGTATATGTTGGCAATTGCATCCTACAATGCCGGACAAAACAAAATTCAGCGCAAGACGATTGCTGCTCAGATCCGCCGCGCTCCCAAACCAGACTTCTGGGCGCTGCGAGATCAGCTTCCACAAGAGACCATTGACTACGTCCCAAAATTTCTCGCAGCAATTATCATCAATCGCAATCCTGAGCGTTGGTGATCTCAACGACGAATGAATCGCGTTGCCACGATTTGAAACTTGATTTGTGATTGCGTTCTTGAAGGGATGCTTCATTCACTCCTTCTTTGCTGCATATGAGAAGTTTGGCGTGTCCTTTGTAAAAACGAGGTCGGCCAAGCGCACGTTTCACTAATTTCGGCGCGATAGATGGCTCGAGTGCAGATTTTCTTTGCAGCACAAGAAAGCTGACCGGTAAGCTGCGCAAGTCGATTTTCATCTCCTTCGAAAAATTCATCCACTCTGAACTTTGAAAGACCTCCGATGGCGCTGGAGCAAAGAAGTGGCACCAATCGCGGCCTTCTTCTTGCAAACCGCAATTTCCTTGATGCGGGCACGGAGCAATAACTTCGAATTTTGAGAGGAGGCGCTGGCGGAGAGAAATGAGTCGTCGCGAGCAAAAAGGCGTGCCTGGCTCTATCCAAACAATTGCCGCAGCGCTCTCAATATTCTCAGAGAGAGTTTGGAACTGGTCATCGTTCAGTTCGGTTAAAACGTGGCTAATGAGCACAAGGTCGGTTTCTTGGATTTGCAGCTGTTCTGGTGAGAGTGGAACAATGCGCGCCTGGGGCCGCAAATGACGAACCTTTTTCTCACTGAATTGTCTGGCGTGGAGGGATCTGTCGGAAAGGATGATCTCCTGCGGCTCACTTGTCTCGAATCCGAGCAAGAAGGCCTCAGAGGCAACCCCTGAACCGCAGCCCCAGTCGACCCAACGCGAGGCATTCGGAGGGGGAACCCAATTTTTGAGAGCAAGTTCTCTGACGACAGCCTCCCATTTCCAGAGGATTCGTCTTGCAAAGGTCGAATCGTAGAGTTCCAATAGGCTGTTATCTGACCAGTAATCTGAAACGCCCGAGCGTTCCGGAGCGTCGAGGAAAAGTTGTCTGAGTTGCTCAAGATCTTTGACTTCAGCGCGACTTTTTGGAACACCCGCTTTCATTGTGCCCTCTGAGCCTTCTCGGCTCTCTTCAATCAGTTCGGGAAACCACCATGACACAACTTACCTTCAAGCAAAAGGCCGAAAAGCATTGGACCCCAGAACGCATTGGAAAGGTCACGGGTGGAAAGAAATTTCTCATTGATCCGCTGAAAGGGGCTGAACTACTTCGGGCACTGGGGCTTCTTAATGCGGATGCAAGCATGCCTGCTGATGCTGTGCGGAAGTATTCTCAAATCAATCACATGGTGGCTCTGCTCGCACCAACCCTCACAGAGTTGTCGGAACGCTTTTCTGTGGTGAGAATTCTCGATTGTGGCTGCGGAAATTCTTATCTCACTTTTCTACTGGCATGGTGTTTTAAAAACGTATGGCATCGAAATGCCCTGATCACAGGTATCGACACTCGCTCCGATGTGATTCAAAAGTCTCAGGCGAGGGCAAATGAATTAGGCTTGGCTGACTCGCTTCGCTTTGAAAAAATTTCAGTGCTCGACTACTTTGCACGCAAGGCCGCATTGGCTTCTCCGGAAGAAAGAAAAAGCTCCCGAAACCATGTGATAGTAGCTCTCCATGCATGTGACACTGCAACAGATGATTCCCTTGCGCTTGCTTTTGCTGAAAAAGCCGACGCCATTGCCGTAGCTCCTTGCTGCCAGGCAGAACTCGCTGGCAGATGGCGAAAGTTGTCTGCCGAACATTTCAAGAGTGCTTTTTCTGTGCTCCTGAATTCGCCCGAGTTGCGACGTGATTCTTGTAGCACTTTTACTGATGCAATGCGGGTTTTGTTGATCCGTGGGCAGGGCTATGAGGCAACTACGACAGAATTTGTGCCATCCAATCACACTCCAAAGAATCGCTTGATAGTAGCTACACGTCGCGGAAACTATCAAGAGTCTGCTTTGCGTGAATATGTTGAACTCAAAAAAACTCTCGGTGCCGGAATTGGACTCGACGAACGCTTGTTAGATGAAGCGTCGGAAATTATTCGTCAATTACAAGTGTAATTCGGTTTCAGAAAATTTTACGATAAATGTGGCAATACGGTGTTTTGGCTTCATGAAAATAATATTTTTGGTGGTAGTCTTCTGCGGGCCAAAAATGTGCATTAGGTCGAATTTGTGTTGCGACTTTGAAGCCTTTTTCTTTGAGAGTCTCAATAACTTTCTCGGCAACTCTACGCTCGTCAGTAGAACTCAGAAAAAGCGCTGATAAGTATTGAGGTCCGATGTCGGGACCTTGACCATTGGTTTGGCTGAAGTCGTGTGTTTCAAAAAAGAGTTTACATAAATGCTCGTAGCTGACCTGAGTGGGGTTGTAGGTCACTTCACAGCATTCTAGGTGTCCGGTTGAGCCAGCACAGACTTGCTTGTAGCTCGGGTTTTCAATGTGACCACCAGCAAAACCAACACGAGTTGCGAGCACCCCAGGCACTTTTGCAAAATGAAATTCTGTTCCCCAAAAACACCCGGAAGCAAAAAGTGCTATCGAGGTTGGTTGGCTTTCAGAAGCCTTGAAAACGAGACTGATTGAGTTCACGCAATGGCGCAGATTTTTGCTCGTAAACCCCTCTCCCTCGAAGATGTGGCCAAGGTGTCCACCGCATGAGTTACAAACAATCTCCGTGCGGCGACCGTCGGGGTCAGGAATACGCTTCACGCTTCCGCTGATCTCATCATCGAAGCTTGGCCATCCGCAGTGTGATGGAAATTTGTCTTGCGAGCGATAGAGCGGAGAATCGCAGCGCTTACAATGGTAATGGCCGGGAGAATTTGTGTTGCAATACTCACCGGTGAATGGTTGCTCTGTTCCTTTTTTATCGATAACCCAAGATTCAAATGAAGAGAGTGGCCTAAAATTTTTGCTGTTATTCATGATGCTCTCAATCGCTCCCCTTGCTTTTCATCTGGGACAACAACTTCATAAATCGTGACCATTGAAATGCGTCCCTTTACTTGAACAGAATCAAGCATATTTAAATTAAATTCCTTGCTTTCTGCAGGGGACATATGCTGCAAAACATCCTCACTTACAATGATGTTGGCGACATATTTTTTTGTTAGGTTTTCCAGCCTAGACGCCAGATTGACGGCATCTGACATAACAGTCCCTGCGAGCCTTTCAGCATGGCCTACGATCCCCAAAACCATGGGACCATGATGAACTCCAATTCCCACTCTAATTTCCTGATTAATCAGACCAAGCCAACGATCATTAAACGAACGTAGGGCAATTTGAATGTCAATCGCACAGCGCACGGCGTGCACGGGAGACTCAGGAAATAAAGCCATAATTGCGTCACCGATATATTTATCGATGAAACCACCGTGGTGTTTAATCACTGGTGCAATTTGAGTGAGAAAGCCATTGATAAATTCAAAGTTCTGCGAAGGTGTCATTCCCTCTGAGATTTGAGTGAAGTTGCGAATGTCAGCAAACATTACGGCCATTCTTAACTCAACATGGTCTCCTAAATTAAAGTCAATCAGACTTTCTGATTTCAGGAGCCGAAGAAAATCATGTGGCACAAAACGGAGTGAGGCTTGATGCATTTTTTCAAGGTTTGATGCGGACTCTTGATTTTCCAGATTGACCGCGAGTGCGCTTGCCATTGTGGAAATGATATGTTCTTCTTCCTCACTCAAATTTTCTTGTAAAACCGGCTCAAACCTGAGCATTCCTTTGTAAGAAATACTTCCGTTGAGCGGGATGTAAAGCGTTCGATGAGAAAGTGCGATGTGATTTTGTATTTGTTCTGTCGCCCATTTTTTATGCTCAATGTATTCAACATTCGATTCAGCAGCAGACGGCAATGTCTCTCGGATACATTTCACAGTTGATTCCACAGCCTCAAGGGGAGTGACTGCTCTTTGCAAATTCAAAATTCCCGAAAACAAAAGTTCAAGCCGCTCTTTCATGCTCTTGCCATACTTGAGAGTTGAAGTCGTTCTAATGCCAAGGAAAAATGCCATCACTGCGGTTTGGCTCGGGAGGAAAAGAAGATCTTCCCATTTCAGGACCTTCATCGTTGGATTTACCAATTCACGCAGGTTAGACATTCCGAAAATCATCAATGGAATTCCGGCACAGGAAATTCGAATGAAATAGCTTGGACTCCCAAAGTCATCGCTTGCCTGACTAAAGTTTGAATGTCCTAGTCCTCCAAGTGATTCTGACTTGCCAAAGCGGCTGTATATTCCAAAAAAGAGTGCGGCGAGAGCGAAGCCACTGCCGAGTGAATCACGCCACTGATGAGATTTTAGAAGGAAGGTCATCGGCGGTTGCTTTGAAATCGCAAAGGCAACGATGAAAAATATGGCAGCCATGGCTGAGACAAGTATTGTCGCTTGCGGGCTCCAGGAAACGCCTGAGGAAACGCAGTAAGCATATCGAACAAGCAGAGTGAGTACAATTCCCTCGAGTAAAATGCACAACGCGCTCATCATTGAGTGAGCATGGGACGAAATAAAAGACGATTGCTGTAAGGTGATGATGCAAAGTGCATAGCATACAAGTGCGACTGAGTAATCTGCCAGTGTATTGAGAGTTTTCTCATTCTTAAAAACAAAACGAAATGCGATGACAAAGATAGGCATCAGCAGTGAAATGAGGTTCCAAAGTACGTTCGCTGACAAGGTGAGTTGATCGAGCGAAAGTATTTCATGCATGTATTGGTTTTCAGCTAAAACGAGAGGCCATCGAGGCGGGCCGATTTCTTGTCCAGGACCAACCGCAATGTAATATTCAATTCGGTTGCTTTCGGGCATGGCTTTCATGGCTTCGAAACGCGATTGCGTGAAGCACGAGAGTTTATCGGGTTCGATTCGAGGGTCGAAATCATCTCCCCCCGGATTTTTTGCCTCACATTCAAAAGATCCCAATGACACCAATTGGGCTTGAGAGGGCCACTCTTTATTTGCATTTGATGTTCTCGCCGAAAGCCAAAGCTTTTCATGCTCTGAAAGAGAGTATGAGAATGCTAGGAGTGTTGGGCGTTCGTTCATAGAATCAAGGCGGCTTCTGAGGTCAATAGAGAGGGGGAATTGAGTTCTTACTTTACGCGTGTTGCGTCCATCTCCCAGGTCTATCCTGAGTTCTTTGCAAGAATCTAGTTCAGAATAAAAAGTCGGACAATTGAACGCCTGCAGAGTCCATTCCCTGAGTGGCAGTGCTTTTTTTTGCAGAACGAGCGAGTTGAGTCGTTCAGAGGCATCGAAATACCTGGAGACAACGCCAAATGCTGCGGCTAGAGATAGCATTCCGAGAAGCCACAATATTCCAAGCACCGAGCTGTAAGAACGCTTCGGACGCTCTTGCTCTTGCTCTGGCTCTGGCTCAAAGCCAAGGTGCAATGAATGTGGCAAATCTTCCGCTTCCATCCCTGGAATGCCTTCTTTCTCTTGATTTAAAATGCAAGTAAAACCGCTTCGGGGTTGTTATCGGCAGGTGGCAGTTTTGTTGGGCTGAACAACTTGCCCACCCGTGCTTGGAATGACGGCGAGCCCGCCCGACACCGGAACGTCTTGAACAGAGCTCAGCATAAATATTGGGAAGAGCCCAAAGAGTGAGATTGTTGTTCCGCTGTCACCGCTTGAAAGGAAATAACGCGGCGATTCTTGAAGGAATCCTTCACCCGGAAACGTTGGTGCACCATATTTTGATTTTTCAGATTCCGGCAGCCAATTCGGGACTGCGGTCAAAAAATTCAGGTGAGCATAAAGGCCTGGCAGCGCTGAGGCGAAGTCTTTTGTTAAAGGAATCTGGCGTTCGGCTTTCTTTTCCGCAGATAGCGAGTCTGGATCAAGGGAGGCAAGACGGGATCCGGACTGAAAATCAATCGGATTTTTTCGTTTCAACGCATCCAGATAACCCAGATGTGCCAACTCAATAGAACAAAAAGCTGCGACGCCTTCGCCTTGTGCGTTACAAAATCCAAGCTGCATGTGACCAGTTCCCACGAGTTGAGCATTTAGCTCCTGAGGTGTTTTTCGGGTTCCGTCCGTATGTAATGTGTTCTGGCGTCCCAACACCAGGTCGAGAAAACTCATCGAAACGGGCCGACCTGTGTCGATAATCTCCTTGTTTGAAAGTTGTATCTGGCCATTGCTTGGGAGAACGTCAGAGGTCACGAAAGTAGCTTCCGCCCATTGCACGTTTTGAAGCAAGCCTGGGGCCTGCTTGAAGCCACTGTAGAGAAGCTGGCTACCGGCATTGACACACCTCGCTTTCAAGTAGCGAGCTGCGACGTTCTTGTATCCTGAATAGTATTTTTGCGAAAAGCCCGTGCTTACAAGTTCTTTCGCCTTTTCGCTTAAATTATCAAAAATTCGCTCCACTTCTGCATTGGCACCGCCTCCTGTTCCGGCGAGTGAGGAAGAGTTTTTCAGAGTGCAGACAAGTTGCAGTTCCTCGTCGACCTTCTCAACTGACAAAATATCAAACGCTTCCGTGTATCTGCCATGATTAGCATTCATTTCATCCAAGCTCGATTTTATTTTTTTAATTTGAACCTTGTCAGTGCTCGACGAACTGTTGAAAATTTCGCCTTGTGTGATGTCGCGCAGTTGAGCAATAGGTAGAAGCAAACTTTCCTTGTGGATCTCCCGATATTTTTCCAGGCTCAAAAGCGAACTTGCAAATGCGAGGCGCAAGCTGGCGTTGACATTCATGTGGATGTCTGCGGCCTCTGAACTGTTCGCAGCTCCTGCAGGTGGGCAAGCTCCGAGAGCAATGTCTCTCTCAACGGGCTGACCTGATGAACCATCCAGACATTTCTGAGTCATATCATCAAAATCGAAACCACGGAATGAACAGCTGTTTTCTTCGAGCAACGTGTTGAAATAGGCAAATGCAAACTCGCTCATCGGGGGTTGCATAAGTTGCA
>CAIZJW010000044.1 GCA_903933385.1 uncultured Silvanigrella sp.
CAGCCTCTTGCAGACACAATCAAACTCCTTTTCAAAGAAGATTTCGTTCCTAAACAGGCCAACAAATTCTTCTACATCCTTGCGCCCATTGTTACGGCAGTCATGGGTTTGCTTGCCATTCAGGGCATTCCTCTTGGAAAAGAGATTATTGTCGCTGGCCACACTATTAATATGCAGCCAGTGAGCTTAAATGCTGGCTTTTTGTATCTGTTCGCAATGTCGGCACTGGGTGTTTACGGTGTTGCCCTTGCAGGGTGGTCGTCCAACAATAAATATGCCCTTCTGGGTGGATTGCGCGCATCCGCGCAAATGATTTCGTATGAAATTGCGATGGGTCTTGCCCTCCTTCCTATGGTCTTCATTTATGGCTCGCTGGATCTCCAAGCCATGATAGCTGCGCAGTCGGACACGCTTCTGTTTGGGTTTTTACCCAACTGGGGGATCTTTCTTTCGCCGGTGTCCTTTGTCATTTTTGTCATCACAATGTTCGCAGAAACCAACCGATTGCCTTTTGACCTCGCCGAAGGTGAGGCTGAGCTTGTTGCCGGATTCTTGGTTGAATATGGTTCAATGCGTTGGTCGCTTTTCTTTCTTGGCGAATACGCAATGATGTTCACCCTCTCCGCTCTCACGGCTTGTGTGTTTCTGGGTGGCTATGAAATTCCTTGGCTGCCGCATGCAGAACTCGTTTCTCTCTTGGTACCCACCTTTGGTGCTGAGCCTGCAACCTGGGTTGCCGCACTCATTGGTTTGGGTGTGTTAATCACCAAGGTTGCGATCTTTATGTTCTTGTTTGTGCAGGCGCGCTTTACTCTTCCCCGCTTCCGCTACGATCAGCTGATGCGGGTGGGTTGGGTTTATATGTTGCCCGTTGCTTTGGTGAATCTGGTGATCTTGGCATTGATTGTTGGAATTCTTCGCCTGGCTTGAAGCCGGAGCCTGGAACGCGGAGTAGCTTGCATGGATTTGAATTTTATTTCGTTCATTGTGATGGGGATTGCAGCATCAATCCTCTCGGGCGTTATGATCACGAGGCGCTGGCCTGTGAGCGCGGCGATGGTTCTTATCGCCATCATGATGCTGCTCGCGGGAATGTTCGGCTTGCTTGAGGCACACTTCGCTGCAGCAGCCCAAATCATTGTCTACGCGGGCGCCATTATGGTGGTGTTTGTTTTCGTTATGATGCTTTTGAATCTCCCTCCGGAAGAGCTTCGCTATGGTGGTATCACCTGGGGTGAAATGCTCCTCATCGGTGTGGGTGTGGCTGTTGCAATCGTGCTAGGAACTCAGGTTGGTCAGGGCATGCTGACGAGAGGTTTTGAGTCTCTCGGCTTTGTTCCGGGCCAGGCCCCTGCCGGAGCTCGTCCACTTTATTTCCCTCCGTCTGAGAATGTGAAGAACGTGGCTGCATCAATGTTTGTCGATTATTTGTGGGCTTTTGAGCTCATAAGTTTCCTCATCATGGCGGCTGTTGTTGGATCAATTGTTATCGCGAAGAAGAGGAGCGCCGAAAATGCTAACGCTGCCTGAAATCGGGCTCTACTTTTCATTCTTGATGTTTCTCGTTGGTCTTGCGGGCGTCATGTTTCGCAAGAACATCCTTTTCATGATGTTGAGTGTTGAGGTTCTTCTCAATGCTGCAAACTTGGCTTTTGTTTGTGCGAGTAAACTCACCGGAACAATTGATGGCCAAGTTGTGATGTTTTTTGTGATGGCAGTCGCTGCTTGTGAAGCGGCTATTGGTTTGGCGCTGATTATTGCGCTCTATAGAACCAAGGCCTCCATTGAAGCTGATGATTTGAAGGCATTGAGGGGCTAATAAATGAACTATCAAGCAATGCTTGCTGCTGTTCTACTGATTCCACTGCTGGGCTCTTTGCTCAACGGCTTCTTTTTGCGGCGCGCTCCACGACTCGTGACGGTCACGGTTGCGACTCTCGCGATAGCCATTCCCTTCGTGCTGGCATGCATGTTGGTCTTCGGCCCAATTGCGGCGGGAGAAGTGGTTCGAACAGAATTGTTTAATTGGATTTCTGTTCCTTTGGGTGGCGGATATCTCGAAGTACCGTTTGCTTTGTCCCTCGACAGGCTTTCGGGAATTCTTCTTCTCATCATCACTGGCGTAGGGAGTCTTATTCATCTCTATGCAGGTGAATACATGTCGCACGAAGAGGGCGTTTACCGTTTCTTTGCATACTTGAATCTTTTTGTGTTCTCGATGCTCTCACTCGTGCTGGGTGCCAACATGGTTGTCACCTTCCTTGGATGGGAAGGTGTGGGTGTGTGTTCGTATCTACTCATCGGCTACTGGTACACTGATGAGGCCAATGCCCGCGCAGGTATGAAGGCATTCATTGCAAACAGAGTCGGTGACCTTGGCTTTCTTCTCGCAATGTTTATGTCGGTGAAGCTCTTTGGAAGTGTCGACTACTCTGCAATTGCGTCGGCCCTCACAAATGAGCTCGCTGCCGAAAATGCACCGATGTTGACCGCTATTGGACTCTGCCTGTTGCTCGGCGTCACCGGAAAATCAGCTCAACTTCCACTTTATATTTGGCTTCCAGATGCAATGGCTGGCCCGACACCTGTTTCGGCGCTTATTCACGCTGCTACAATGGTGACTTCGGGAATTTATCTCATGACACGCATGAGCTTTCTCCTTGTTCAAAGCCCTACCGCCATGACAACAATCGCTGTCATTGGTGCAGCAACTGCACTTTTCGCTGCCACCATTGGCCTTGTTCAGAACGACATCAAGAAAGTCCTCGCCTACTCAACCGTCAGCCAATTGGGCTTCATGGTTCTTGGTTGTGGTGTTGGAGCATTTCAATTTGGTGTTGCGCATCTCATGACACATGCCTTCTTCAAAGCTCTTTTGTTCTTGGGTGCAGGAAGCGTGATTCATGCCATGCATCATGAACAAGACATTCGTAAAATGGGCGGACTCATCAAGAAAATGCCAATCACTGGTTGGACATTTGTGATTGGAACGCTGGCAATTATTGGCTTCCCAGGATTGTCCGGATTTTTCTCAAAAGATGAGATTCTTTATTACGCATGGAGCGGAACGTTTGGCCATCCATTGTTGTGGGCGGTGGGAGCATGCGCTGCTGCCTGCACAAGCTTCTACATGGTTCGCTTAACCTACCTCGTGTTTTTTGGAGAAAGTCGTGTTGAGCATACCCATCATCATGGTCATGCTCACGACGATCACCACCATGCACACGAGATTCACGAAAATCCTCTCGCCATGACTCTACCACTTATGATTCTTGCGCTTCTCTCGGTTGTGGGTGGTTATATTTCAATGCCACACGCGATTATGCATGTTCTGGGAATTCACGCTGATGAGAATGTTATCACTCAGTGGCTTTCCCCTGTGCTCTCTGCAGCCAAGCAAACCATGACAACAGTTTATGGAGAGACGCATGGTTCAGCAGCGCTTGAATGGGGTCTCATGGGAACCTCAACACTCATCATGTTGATCATGAGCGGCTTTGCAATTTCGCTTTATAAGGTTGGTCCAAAGGGTGGCGAGTCAATTGCTAACGCTATGGGTGGCCTCTATCGCCTGATTCTCGACAAATGGCGTATCGATGAGCTCTATCAAGCTGCCATCATTGAACCTCTCAAAAAGTTGGGCGATGGCTTCTTTAAGTTCGGAGACAGAGCTGTCATTGAAGGGATTATCAATGAGGGTCCGCGTGGAATTTACCTCGTAACTTCAGTGCTGAGCGATATTCAATCTGGATTGGTACGCAACTATCTCAAGGTGGTGTTTATCGCCATGGTTGCACTCGGTGCGTGGATTCTTATCTGACGCGTTGAGCTTTCGAAAGGAGAGTTACTTTTTATGGTTTCGATGATTTCGCAGTGGATTCTCACGCTGCTCATCTTCTTTCCACTGCTCGGTGCGGTTGTCGTCGGACTCATGAAAGACGCCCAAAAGGCTCGACATGTTGCTGTAGCAATCGCAGTGCTTGAGATGATTTTTTCTTTTCATCTCATTGCACATTTTAATGTTGATTCAGCGGCCATGCAGTTTGCCCAGGATCTCGCGTGGCTGCCGCGCGGAACGGGAATTCGTTACATTGTTGGTGTCGATGGTCTGAGCCTCATGCTCGTTCTTCTCACAACCATTCTTTGTCCTCTTGTGTTTCTGTCGAGCTATTCCTCGATTGAAAACAACGTGAAATCTTTTTTGGCACTTTTCCTCGTGCTCGAATCGGCCATGGTGGGAGCGTTGGTCAGCTTAGATCTCGTTCTCTTCTATGTTTTCTGGGAAGCGATGCTCATTCCAATGTATTTCATCATTGGCGTATGGGGTGGAAAAGATCGCATCTATGCAACGACCAAATTCTTTATTTATACGGTCGTTGGAAGCCTTCTCATGCTGGTGGCATTTTCTTATCTGTATTACCTCCACTATCAGCAGAATGGTGTTTTCAGTACGAGCCTCATTGAGCTCTACCGCACTGCTGCAGGCTTGCCTGTTGACACCCAGATTTGGTTGTTTGCTGCGACAGCTGTGGCCTTTGCGATTAAGGTTCCACTTTTCCCGTTCCACACATGGTTGCCTGATGCTCACGTGCAGGCACCCACTCCCGGATCAGTTATTCTGGCCGGTGTTCTCCTCAAAATGGGAACATATGGTCTCATGCGGATGAGCATTCCAATGTTCCCCGAAGCGGCCCATAAAGCAGCTCCGGTCATGATCACGCTCTCGGTCATAGGAATTATTTACGGAGCACTCATCGCCTGGCGACAAACCGACATCAAAAAGCTCGTTGCATATTCGTCAGTGAGCCACCTTGGTTTCGTTGTGGCGGGTATGTTTGCATTCAACGAAATGGGATTCACTGGCGCGCTGTATCAGATGGTCAACCACGGTGTATCGACTGGCGCACTCTTCCTTCTCATTGGCGTTGTTTATGAGCGTCGCCACACGCGAGAAATGAGTGAATACGGCGGACTTGCGAAGCAAATGCCTTGGTATGCTTTCTTCTTCGTGGTTGCGACTATGGGTTCCGTGGCGCTTCCTGGAACGGGCGGCTTCATTGGTGAATGGCTCATTCTCAACGGTCTATTTCAAGTTCACCCAATTATGGCCACTCTTGCCGGAACCGGTGTGATCCTTGGGGCCATCTATATGCTTTGGTTGGTTCTGAAAGTTGTCTGGGGCCCGCTGAACAACGAGGCAAACAAAAAGTTGCTTGATTGCAATCCGCGTGAAGCCTTCATACTTGGCACACTTGCCGTGTTTGTTTTCGCAACTGGTTTTCTTTCAGCCCCATTGTTGGCGCATACGGTTCCAACGATGAAGAAATTGCAAGAAAGTGTGAACAGCAAGTCGGCCTACAAAACCCAGCTTGTGATCCCAGGCCGCTCAGATGAGCCGATGAAAGTAATGATGGAAAAGTGAACGCATCCCAGACAAAAGTTTGGTGGCGTCCCAGTCTCCCGGAGTGAACGATGAACGAAGCTCTTGATACAAGTTTGAACATGATGTTTCCGCCAGCAGCGTTTTATCTCCACGCGGCTCCAATTTTGGCACTCCTGGTGGGTGGATTGGTGGCCTTAATGGCAGGTGTATTCCGCGGCAATCCTGACAGGCCCAATATGGTGTCCTACCAGATAGGTTTCATCAGTTGTTTTCCATCGGTTATTGTTCCGCTCATTCTTCTGTCAGCGCCTGGCTCATTTGGCATGAGCGTGACGCAACCGCCCGCGTGGCTCGGCAGTGGATTTCTCGGCGATCAAATCACCCAATTTACCTTCTTGATCGTCGGCCTTGGCACAATGTTCACTTTGTTCATGGCTGAAATTTCAAACGCGGGTCGCCAGCTTCTCCGTCCAGAGCTCGTGTGTTTACTTATGTTCGCGTCGGCCGGAATCATGATTATGGCCTCTGCGGGTGAATTCATGGCTTTCTTTACAGGCCTCGAATTGATGAGCGTTTCTCTTTATGTGCTTGTTGGTTATCAACGCTTTGACATGCGTGGTCTCGAAGCCGCTGTTAAATATTTCCTCATGGGAGCAACCGCCTCTGCCATCATTCTCATGGGTATGGCGCTTATTTATTTGAACATCGGTTCTTTGCGCTGGTCGGATCTCTCTAGTTTGAATATTTCCCTATCGAATCCTTTTGGGGTCATAGGTTTGTTGATGTTTATCGTCGGTTTGTCGTTCAAACTCGGCGTTGCCCCGTTCCACACATGGGGACCCGATGTTTATCAAGGAGCACACTCGACACTGACGGGCTACATGTCGACGCTCGTGAAAGTCGGAATCGTCATGGTTGTTCTTCGTATCCTGGGCAACGGATTTTCTGGCGCAGAAGGTGGAGCTTGGCTCGCAAAGGTTTTCTGGGTTTTGGCAACACTCTCCATTCTCGTTGGCTCGGTGTTTGGCCTTGTTCACAACAGTGTGAAGCGCATGTTGGCCTATTCGTCGATTGCCAACGCCGGTTACTTCTGTCTGGCATTTGCGACTCTCGCACTTTCGCCCACGAGTCCTGAGGCTCGCCAGGCAGTGTTGGCATACACAGCAATCTACACAATTTTGAATCTCGGAACTTTCGCAATTTTGGCATGGCTTGAAGACAGCAGCCGGGAAGATCTCTTGAAAGAAGAGTTGGCGGGGCTTGGTAAACGTGCGCCATTTGCTGCTCTCTGTCTCACTGTTTTTATCCTAGGACTCGCAGGTATTCCTCCGGCAGCAGGGTTCTTCGGTAAGTTTATGCTTATCAATTCTGCGGTTTCGGTGGGATTGGTTGGCCTTGCAATTGTCATGGTTGTTTTGAGCTGCATTTCTCTTTTTTATTACCTCTCCATTTTAGTTGAAATTTGGTTGAAGCCCGCCACGCGCAGTTCCGTCAATCCGCAAGACAACGAAGATGCACGTGATGTTCGTGTTTTGGTTGGGATTGTTGCAGCAGCGAGCCTTGTGATTGGTGTTGTAGGCCCTCGCTGGGTTGCATCAATCAACACAACCTTTGCGCGCGAGCTTCGTTCGAGTTCCGGCGAAGTCAAAACTGGGCAAGCCGCACCTGGTGTGAATGCTCCTGTGCAGCAGGATATGTAATTTTCCGGCTGCCCGTTGCTGAGCCGGGAGACGCACTTCATGAGACCAATTCTATTTGAAATCTTTGGCTGGGAGGTTCCCTCCTGGCATTTCTTTTTTGTTCTTGCAGCATTTACCGCGTTTTTTGTCGCTTGGTTTTGCGCGAAATGGGCCCTCCAAAAAGGCCATCCTGTAGCCCCTGCATTTATCGACTCGTTGCCGAATGTTTTTGTTATTTGTTACGTTGCGGGTTGGTTCGGGGCGCGAGCCCTCAGCATTGTTATTGAACAATTTGAAGTGCAAACCGTGTCGCAGTTCTTGGTTTCTCTTTTTCAGATCGGACCCATGACATTTTACGGTGGAGCTCTTGCAGCAGTTCTGTGTGGATTATTCTTCTGCAAGTTGCGTCGCATTTCACTTCCCTTTGCTCTCGACTGCGGGGTGTTGGGTGGTGTTTTTGCACTTGGTGTTGGCCGCATTGGTTGTCATCTCAATGGCGATGACTTTGGACTCCCAGTTGCGGATCAAATCAATCCTCCTTGGTGGGCAATAAAGTTTTCAATCTTGGAGGATGGCGGCCTGTATCGTTATCCCGTTCAGCTTGAGGAAGCTCTGGCATCTTTTTTCATAGGATGCGTTGGAGTTTGGTTGTTTCAACGTGCTTCTTGTAAACCTGTCTCGTCGACAAAGGCATTGGATCATTCGTCAATTGGCGCCTCCGGACGAACAGCCGCTTGGGTCGCTTTGCTTTCTTCCGCGCATCGTTTTTTCAATGAAATATTTCGTGGCGATCCTCGTGGATTTTTCCCAGGTACACAGATTTCTACTTCAAGTGGCATTGCTCTATTGATTGTGATTTTTTGTGCATTGTGTCTGGCACGCATTCGGATGCAGAGCTCGACCCACCCTAATAAGGGGATCCGTTCATGAGAAATAATTCTGGTTCCTCTGCCTTCGCTCTTCTGGAGTCAACACTCGCATCGGAGCTTTCAAAAGAGCTTCGCAATGGTTGCACCGTGAATCATCTGATTAGAAATGGTGATGAGTTAAAGAATGCATTGCATGTTGCTCTCGGAGAACATTATTCCAATGCACCCATTTTGATTTTCTCAGATGGCGTGAAAAAGCATTCGGGCGTTGATTCTTTTTCTATCGATGAACTTTTTCAGAATCTTTGTAAGCAGGAAGATATTTCTTTCGAGGGCATCAACCTTTCCGAAGTTCTTTCCTGTAAACCTATTGATGTGCACGCTTCAGTGGGCGCTGTTGAAGTCCTTAAAGCATTCTTGCAAGGTCAGTCGCCTGTGCCAGTTGTTGTGCTCGGCAGTGGTTCCATCACTGACATCGTTAAGCACACCTTGCAAGAACTGAAATGGACAAGCACTCCGTTTATTGTTCTTCCCACCGCTCTAACTGTGACTGCCTTCACCTCACATTTCGCCGTGCTTGAAGAAGCAGGTGCAAAGCGCACACGTGTTTCGCGCAATGTCGATACCTGTTTTTGGTTCACCCCCGTGCTTGCATCTGCTCCTATCGACATGACCCGTGCCGGCTACGGGGATCTTCTCGCGCGTTTTGTCGCCTATGGAGATTGGTACCTTGCCTGGAAGTTGGGAGTTGCGGTTCGCTACGATGAGCTTGCTTTTCGACTCATGGAACCTTTTAGTTTTCATCTCAGACACCACGCAGCTGCATTGGTACAGTGGCCTGTGCCATCAGATGCTATTGAAGATCTTTCCGCCATCTTGGCCATGGCTGGAATTGCAATGTCTGTTTCAGGCGAAACAACACCTCTGAGTGGCTATGAGCACACCATTAGCCATGCGCTCGACTATCTGCGCCTCACAAGTGGCCGTCCTTTGGCTTGGCATGGTCAGCAAGTTGCGCTGGCGAGTTTGGCGAGTGCGGAGTCTTATGACCATCTTTTGTCTCTCGAACAAATCGATCTTCAATCGGCGCGTCCGCACGGTGACGAGCGAATCAAGAAGACAATTTATCAGCTACTGCAAACCGCCCCGTATTTCGGTGCAGGTGAGTTCGGACTTTCTGCCGACGAGCGTAAGGCTGGTATGGAGAAAATGCAGTCTGGCATTGCACAGGCCTGTGAGTTGTTCACCCAAGATTATCTGAAAAAGCATTCGCATTGGCTGAAAGCTCATTCTGATATTTCTAAATTCGAACAAGAGTGGCCAAGCATTCGCGAGCATCTTAGGAAACTTGTGATCACGGCTGCCGAAATGCAGACACTCATTGAACTGTCCGGTTTGGCTCTTGTGCCTGAGCAACTTTCTCAGCCAACAACGGCTTTGGAGTATCGCTGGGCTGTAAGATTCGCTCCGTTTGTAAGAGCGCGTATGTCGCTTGCAGATTTAATTTATTGGTTGGCCGACGATCCTGCCCTTTGGGCCACTATTTAACCGTTTCTTCGGCTGTCGGTGGCATTGCCGTTTCAGTTGCTGCCGGTGAGGCTGCCTGGCCCGGTGCTGGGGTTGCTTGGGGTGCATCGTAGTTTCTAGTCATGGTGAGCCACGGACTCACCCGAGCCTCTTGAGCGCTGCTTGTGTGGCTGCGGGGCAGGGTCACAAGGCTCCTTATCTTGAGCATCTGCCTGTTCGGACCATTCCAAACTCTCAGACAGATTTTCCTGCTTCCTTCAATCCAGAGAAACCCAAGATGAGGATTTTGGAATCCTCCGCAGTAATCTCGAATGAACTGGTTCCACTCTGGTCCGCTTGTCGGCTTCGGTGAATAAGGAAGTTCATCGCGATTGGTCACTACAGTGAATGGCACTGTGATGGGTTTGGGCACTCCGACGTTAAAATCTTTCAGCAATGCGCCCACCCGCAAAAACGACGTCACCGCTCCCGGAGTGTTTATGTTTTGTTCGGTTCTGATGAGCTCGCTGAGCGCAGCTTCAGACTTGGCAACATCTTCAGACGTGGGTGCGGGAAGAAGGCCTGTTCTTCCCTCTCCATCGAGAGCAAAAAGTTGGAGTTGTTTTTGCAGTTCATCGAATTGCAGAAAGTTTTCTTTTCCATATCGTTCATCGGGAAAAATTCGCCCTTTGAAGTCAACTCCGCTCCACCCGCCATTCAAAACAGCATAGCCATCTGTCGCGAAGTTATGAGGCATCATGTTCTGCACAAGAACATCTTGTTCGACAGAAACTGCTGGTTTGCTTTTTACGCAGGCAGAAAAATTCAGCGCTACAATGCTAAACACTGCAGCAGGCATTTTTGAATTTTTCAAAACTGAACGTAAAACTCGCAAAAGCAATTTCCCCCTCTTGACTCATTTTTTCTTGATTTTCGCGGATTTGAAAGGTCAAGAGTCAGAGGATTGTCGTTGGGTGTCAGAAATTTGGAGCTGCTGTTCGAGAATTTGCACAATTTTAGAGAAGACTTCTTCAGGTTTTATGCTGGTGAGACATCGAATATTTTTGAATCGGCATTGCCCTTGTCCATGCCGGCTGCAGGGGCTGCAAGAGAGTTCAGAATGATGAACCGAGGTGTGGCTCCCCTGGGGTGCAAAGCCGAGCAAGGGGTGAGTGGAGCCAAAGATGACACTCACGGGGGTTCCGAGGAGGTCGGCCGCATGACTCGCAAAAGAGTCGCCCGTGACTACATAGCGCGCAGTGCGAATCAAACCGAGAGTTTCTGCTAAAGAGGTTTTTCCGATGGAGTTGATCACGCGTTCTTTGGCAGGAAACGCGAGATAATTTCCCACCGAAATATCTTCTTTGCCGCCGCACAAATAAACATCCAATGACGTGTGGGCAAGAATCAGATTTTGCAAAGACCGGTAGTGTTCACGCGGCCAGCTCTTCAATCGGAAACTCGATCCAACAAGAAACACAACGTGGTTTCCTGGTTGCTCGCAATTGATTGGTGTGGGTGCGATGAGCACAGGCGAAGGCAGGCTGTTGCTTGTCGAATGTATTTTCTCAGGCAGTTTTTGAACGAGTTCGTATTGTAATTGGTGCACAGGCTTCAGACGTTTTTGTAGCCACGCAGGTGGAACGCGGCGGCTCCACTGGCGGAGTGCAAGGAATCCCCAAAAAACAAATAAAATTCTCCACAGTGTTTGCTTTGCAACCGCGCTTTTCTCGATGCGAAAATCAAAACTTCCGAACCTTTGTTCGAAAGCTCGTATAGCGCGTGCGCTGCGGCGGGTATTTTGCAGATCGAGCACTGGCAATAACAGTCGCTTTTCCTCTGGACTATTTGCAGGAGAAAAGCGTTTGAGGGCTTGTGCGAATTCCTCTTCATTAACGCTTCGCAGTGTTTTGCAATGGGCGTCACTCAGCCAATAGGTTTTTTCTGATTCCGTCATCAGACAAGCACCCGCCAGCAAAGGCATACATTCCAGGAGCGAGGCATTGTTCTTGTGGGTGAGGAGGAAAGGAGCGTAACCGCGTTTATGCAGGTGAGCATGTGTTCGGGTTGCAATCAGAGTGTCGCCAATGGCCGACATCCGCACAATAAGAGCAGGCGCTCTCAGAGCGTCGGTTAGGTCAGACACTTCCTCCCTCGGAGAGGCTGTTGGAAAAGTTTGGCTCATTGAGTTTCGGTCCAAGTTGCCGTCGATTGAGGCCCACGCCCCAAGAAGATTATTCCCCATAAACCTATTGCGAGAAGATGAACAACTCCCCCAACAGCCGTGAGTGCCGATGCCCACGAAATTTGGCCTCGGGTGGGTGGGAAAAAGGCTTCAAGAAGCAACCCACCGCCAAAGACCACCGTGCCAATGAGTGCGCCAAGAGAGCACGTGATCAAGGTTCGTTCGGACGCCCTGCGCCGCGCTGCCATATAAGACAACCCTAAGGCGATGAGGGCGAGCGCCATACCATTCATGTGTGCATGTGCGCTGCGCAGAAGGCTGCGCTGCAGGCTGTTGAGCCAGGGGGTTTCTTCGTTCAGGATGGCCTGGTTCAACCTAGCACCCAACAGGGCCCCAAATGTGGCCCAGGTCGACATCCAGAGAAATCCAAAACCCACGAGAGTTCGGGCAATTTTAGGCATTTTATGCGGCTCCACATAACTTTGGGTTTGCCAGACACAGAGGCAATGCGTATCTTACCCGCACTTATAAGGCTTGAGCAAAAAACATGTATCTGCGTCTTGAAAATTTTGATGGCCCACTCGACCTCCTTCTGCATCTCATCAAGCAGCAGGAAATCAATATTTTCAATATTCCAATCTCATTGGTGGCCGAGCAATATGTGACTTATTTGCGCAACGTGCCAATGCTCGATTTCCACTCGGCTGGCGAGTTTTTGGCTATGGCCGCTCAGTTACTTGAAATCAAAGCCAACCTTCTTGTGCCAGCGCTTCAAAACAAGCTTGTCGACGCACAATCTCTGCAAGACATTCCTGAAGACGACCCGCGGCGTCAGCTCGTGGAAAGCCTCCTTGAATTCGAGGCTATCCGTGAAGCCTGCGAAAAACTCGACAAACTCAGCATTCTCGGCCGTGATGTTTTTCCGAGCGGCGAAGCGACCCGACGAGAAGAGGAGTACGACAATCTTCTCACGCCCATCAAAGGCGATTCTTTTTCCCTTGTCATTGCTTTTGAGCGCATGCTCTTGCGTTTCGCACAAAGCCAGTCAGCACCCACCGTCAAGGTGCGTGCGCAGAAGGTCACAATCCAAAGTCGTATGGTTGTCATCAAGCGGCGTTTGGGAATCACTCAACATGTGACCTTGCGTGAGCTGTTCGATGATTGCGAGACGCGTTACGATTTGATTGTAACTATTATGGCAACACTTGAATTGGCGAAGGCTCATCATGTTTTGTTGCGCCAAGATGAACTTTTCTCTCCCATTGTCATTACCATCGGAGATAAGTTCTACGAGCAAGCTCCAGAGCTGGGTGACGAGGGTTCTGATGCTGCGCAAAAGCCTAAGAACGCTGAATCAGAGCCGATTCCGTCACCCGTGTGATCCATTCACGGTGAGCAACGCTCAAGGGAAAAATTTCATCTGAATGTCGCACTTTCAAACGTGCTTGTTTGAGATTTTCTCGATTCACGCGTGGAAACAGAGTCCAGATTTCATCATCCATCAGTTCGGATGCCGAAACCTGATTTGCCTGGCAGTATTGCAGGAGCTTTTCGGCACACGTGAGAGCGTCTTCGAGCGACTCTCCCTGCTGGTGCAAACTGCGTCTAATGCCATCGGCATAGTGAAAATTTTCTACATCAAGTAAACGCGATTTTTGCTTTGAACTGCGGGCAATTTCATTCTTATTCCAAACATCGAGTTTTTGATTAAGCTGCATCACAACGTTGTCTATACAGATTGCAAACGCATGAAAATTACGTTCGGTCATGAGTTGTGCCGACTCATCTTCCCAGCGACGTGATTGTTGTCGTGTTGTTGTGGCGTGAGTTTGTCGTTGTTGATTCAGGTGTCGGTGTTTGTGCTTTAAAATTTGTCTGTAGCTGCTCGGGTGTTTTGGGTCATTCTCCTCAACGGGATCCTTGCCAAACTGACCATCGAGGCGATGAATGAGCCCTCCGGCATGCGCAACAGCCTGTGCGAGGTGGCTAGCCCACAGGAGGTTCTCGGTCACTGGCATCGCATTCTCAGCTCGAACGAGTTCCATCCAAGAGAGAGTAGGACGCGCAAAAAGTTCCAAGCATCGCTCGGTCAGCGAGGAGAGCCTGTTCTTCTGAAGAGTGGCGAGGTTGTTGGGCTGGGGTCCACGGATGGGTGAGGCGGTTAAAAGGGCCTCTATTTCCTGGGCCAAGCGGGTTGCGAGAGGGGGGTCTTCTGAAATCAAATTGAGTTCTCTGCGCGCCCTTAATGCCAATAAACTG
>CAIZJW010000045.1 GCA_903933385.1 uncultured Silvanigrella sp.
GAAAGAACCCTTGGCATTTTTGAAACGTAAACCGGAAGGTGTTGTTTGAAAGTGTTCTTGCAGAGCATTCTTCTCGCTCTTCTGTTTGTCTCCGAGTCTGCGCTCGCGCAGTCATTATCCTTCAAGGATAATTCTTCTTTTGTTTTTGGCTTAGCCACGGCTCCTGCTCACAGCGAAGATGCGCTGAATGATTCATGGTTGAACTTCGCGCGTGAGGGTGGGGTTGCGGCATGGAACAACGTTGCCAATCCACAAGAACGCCTTAAGTTTTGGTCGGAGCCCGAAACCGAATTGTCTTGGGCTGCCGCGTCGGGTGTGAAATCATTTCGATTGGGTTTGGACTGGGGCCGATTGGTGCCCAATCAGCCAGGCTCCCTTGAGTGCGAGTCTTCTGTGCCTTGCTCTGCAGGCGTTCAAGATCGTGTCGCTTTGCTGCGATATAAAGAGATTTTGAAAGCTGTGCGCGGGTTTGGAATGGAACCTATGGTCACGCTTTTTCACCACTCATTGCCCCAGTGGGCGATCAAGATGGGTGGATGGTCGAATCGCCTCGTAGTTGAATATTTTCTTCGCTTTGTCGAAGACGTTGTTGCTGAGTGCGGAGGCCTCGTCGATGAATGGATTACATTCAATGAACCAACCGTGTACTCACTCCTGTCAGATGTTGCTCGAATTTGGCCTCCCGGTGGAAAGCAGAGAATAGGTGGTCTTATTGCGGTTCCGCTGATTGTCAGAGGCGCGTACTGGCTTTCTCTGGAAAACATGTCGGAAGCGCACAACGGTGCCTATCAATTGATTCATGCGCTCGATAAAAAAGTAGCTTCTTCAAAGAGTCCGTTTGAACATGGAAAGCCTGCGCGCGTGGGGCTTGCACACAACATAAGTTTCAATAACGGAGCGCGTTGGTTTGATTGGCCCTCTGCGCGTTATTTTGATGCTATTTCAAAATATACATTCACTGATAGAATTGTCGCAAAGCTCGATTTTTTGGGGATCAATTACTACGGCCAAGAAGTCGTAAAGGGATTTGGCGCAGCATTTGTCGATAGAGCCGAATACAGCGAGTCGGGTAGGGCAGTGTATCCTGCAGGCCTGGCAATTCTTCTCGTTGATTACCACGAGCGCTACAACAAGCAGAAAATATCGCGCAAAAAAAATCAGACAGAGTTAAAATTCATCATCACTGAGAATGGTGTTTCCGACAGCTCCGATGCACTGAGAGGTGTTTATCTCGTTGAGCATCTTGCTGCGGTTCGTCATGCGATGGATCAAGGAGTTCCTGTCGACGGTTATTATTTTTGGACTCTCTCAGACAACTGGGAATGGGCAGATGGATATTGTCCAAAGTTCGGTTTGCTTGAAGTGGATAGAGAGCGTGGCTTTATGCGCTCGCCGCGTCCAAGCTTTTTTTTGTTTCGCGACATTGTGACTCAACGCAATGTTTCCGCCGAGGCGCGTGAAGTACAATGGAAGAAATATTTGGCAGTTTCAGGTTTGGCAAGGCCTCAATGTCGTGCTGAGAACGGTCGTGATTCACTCAACGAGCCGCGTTTCGATATGCTGTTTCGCGGCATAGATTTTCGCTTTGTGGAAAAATCAACCGAACGCGACCGCTGAAGGTTGTTTCCTCGGCAGCAATAACTACAATTGAAGACTCTTAAGAAAAAGGAACAACGGCATGAACGATAGCCAGTTTGAGGGTCCCCGTTGGGAGAATAGTTCAGAATATTCGGATCTGAACTCACCAGAGTTTTCAGCCGATTTCGATTTATTGAAAAAGAAAGTCGAGCGAATTAAAGAGCACAGTGGTTTGTTCGATGATGAATTGGAACGAGTGAAGCACCTCTCAGAGTTTGACATTGAGTTGGTTGAAGCAGCAGCACGAATGCGTGGATTAACTGATGAAGCATTTGTTGTCGGCGCAAACCTCGGAACGTTTGTGAGTTGTCTTCTGAGTGTGAATGGGAGTCATGCCCAGGCAAGAAACATGCAGGCTGTGTTGCGGCAGCTCATGACCAGTTTGGAAGAAAGTTTAACCTCGCTGGATTTAATTCTAACCCAAGCGCCGCAATCTTTCGTAGGAGCGTGTTTGAAACGCTCAGAATTCAAGCCTCATGAGTTCAGTATCGAAAAACAAAGAGAATGGCTCCCGTTTCTTTTGTCTCTCTCTGAAGAACGCATGCTAACGCGCTTTTCTGTCAATGGCCCAGATGCTTGGGGCACTCTCTATGATAACGTTTCATCCTCGCTGCAATGCCTGGTTGAGCTGCCTGGTGAAATTAAGAAAATGGGCTTGGCGCGAGCGGCCGGCTGCGCACAGAGTGGTGATCGTGCAGAACGTATTGCAGGCTATCGTGCAGTGGAAAACGCCTGGAGCACTCAGCAGGAAACCTGTGCGTCAATTTTAAATGCACTCGCCGGCTGGCGGCTTGATGAATATAAATCGCGTGGGACAAAGAAAAATTTACATTTCCTTGATCGCCCCTTGCACGGGTGTCGTATCAATCGTTCAACCCTCGAAACAATGATGGCGGTGGTTGAAGAAAATGCGAGTGTGGGTCGCGATGCGCTTTCACTCAAAGCTCGCGAGTTAAAAATCGATGCGCTCGGGCCATGGGATTTATTTGCTCCGCCTCCACAAGAGAATGCCGAAGCTGCAGAAGAGAAAATGTCTTTTAATGACGCTATTGAATTGGTTCGCAGTGCGTTTGCAGACGTTGATCCACAGATGGGTGAATTTGTTGATGTCATGGTGAAAAATCGTTGGATTGAGGGAACTGTAAGCGACACGAAGCGACCTGGGGCATACTGCACTCGTTTCGCGAAATCACGAACTCCACGTGTTTACATGAGCTACAAAGGCACCATGGAGGATGTTGGGACCCTTGCTCATGAATTAGGTCACGCCTTTCACAACTGGGTCATGCGTGACTTGCCTTTACCTGAAACATGGTACCCAATGACTTTGGCTGAGACGGCAAGTATATTTGCAGAAACTGTTGTGAGTGACGTGATGTTCAAGCGCGCGCAAACACAGTCGGCCAAGCGCAATATTCTTTGGGGAGAGCTTGGAAGTGCTGAAGCTTTCCTGTTGAACATTCCCGCGCGTTTTTGGTTTGAATCGGAACTCTATGAAAAGCGAGCAGAGAGAACACTCTCACCAGATGAATTTTCCGAACTGATGAGCAAATCTTGGAAGAGGGCGTATGGCAATACGTTGAGCGAAATGAATAAGCTTTTCTGGTGCAGCAAATTGCATTTTCATATGAGCGGAACTTCTTTCTACAATTTTCCTTATACTTTCGGATATCTTTTTGCGTTGGGTGTTTATGCTCAACGCGACCGGCAAGGCCCAGAGTTTTACAGCAATTATGTTAATCTTCTCAGGGATACCGGACGTATGTCAGCAGAAGAGGTGGCAAGAAAGCATTTGGGTGTTGACCTTGGCAATCCTCAATTTTGGCAGGACTCTATCCTCATGGTTAAGAAGCAGGTTGAGAGCTACCGTGGCTTTGTAGGCGGCGCGTGACGGTTGTTTTCGGTGACGTTCCAAAGCACACTGATAGAGTCGCATCAATTGTGTTTTGATTCAGGGGGAAAAAATGAAGTTTGGAAAATTAATATCTTCGATGATTCTGGGCTCTGCTTCTTTGATGGCTTGTAACCCTGATGCAACCTCTGGCACTGTATATGCCAACCTTTCTATCGAGAACTCGGCATCGTCTGACAGTTCAAAAAGCGAATTGCGTAAAGTTGTGAGCTGCAAGCGCGATGCCGATAATGCCGTTCTAAATATCGATCTCACTTCAGAGAGCGCAGCAGCTGCGCTCAAACTGAAAATCACGGGTTTCAAATCTTCACCACAGGCATACACGTGCACCCAGGCTATAGATAACAAAACCGCTGGTTCTTTGGGCGGTAAATTCGATACATGTTTTGTTTCTGCCAAGGTGCCAACAGCAAGCGGTGCAACGGTATCGAACTCATACAGTATGTATCGCGACGAGAGCGAGAAACTTCAAGCATTCAGCTACAGCGGCGTGTGCCAAATTCAGATTCAGGAAATTGGTGCCAACGTAAAAGGCCTCATATCGTGCACTAAGATGATTCAAACCTACTTGAATGGGGCGGCAAGGAATCCAATTGATTCCAATGTCACTGCTGATGTGAAGGCCGACTTCAACTGTCCGTTGGAATAATCACCATGCGGGCAGCACTTCACTCACAGTGGTGCTGCGGTTTTTCTGCAAAGCTCGCAACCCTTCCGGTATGGTTGCAAGAATGGCTTCGGCTAGGGCGCCAATGGAACGCTTTTTCAATTGGGTGCGCCTCCAAACGAGCGAAACCTGTCGCTGAGGCACTGGTGCTCGGAATGGGATGAGGCTGACACCCTTTGGGTGAGGACGCTGCGCTGCAAGCCACGGCAAGAGTGTGTAGCCCGAGCCGGCCTCAACAAGCCTCTGCAGGGTTTCAAGATTTCCTGCCTCAAAATGAACATTTCTGAAGACGGGTTGATTGCTGCGCAGAGAGCAGAAACGCAGAATTTGTGCACGAAGGCAGTGCCCTTCGCTGAGAAGCCACATTTCAGAGCCGTCGAGATCTTCTTCGGAGATCAATTTTCTTTTTCCAAGGTGATGTGTCCCATGGACGTAAAGAGAGAAGGGCTCAAGGAACAGTTTTTCTTCTTCGAGCCCCTCAACCTTCAGCGGTGTGGCAAGCAAACCAACGTCGAGACTTTCGTTCTCGAGCGAAGAGATAATTTGATGTGTTTGAAGCTCATCGATGTAGAGCGATAATTTTGGAAACGTCGTGGCCATATGTTCAACAAATAGCGGTACTAAATAGGGGGCGATTGTTGGGATAACCCCCAAGCGAAGTTCACCTTTGAGTTCTTTGCTATCTTCCTGACTGAGATAGTTCAGCCGCCTTGCTTCCGATAGTACGACTCGAGATTGAGCAATCAGTGGAGCTCCCTCTGGGGTGGGGAGGAGAGGCTGATGGCTGCGGTCAAAAAAGACAATTCCCAATTCCGATTCAAGTTTTTGGATTTGCATGCTGAGCGTTGGTTGAGAAACGTGACACGCTTTCGCAGCTTTGCCAAAATGACGGTGCTGATCAAGGGCGACCAGGTATTCGAGTTGGGTGAGGGTGAGGGTGAGGCGGCTCATGAGTTGCTCCGGAGCGTTCTGAGAATTAGTCAAAAAACGGCAGTTTTCCACCTTTAATCATTGTGACAGGATTGTTGTGGGAGACAACCCATGAATCGTTATTTGAGAAGTGCAAGCGATCTGCGATTGGCAATGGGCCCATCACTCATTGCGGGTCTCTTTTTTGTTCAGGGAGCAGAAGGTTCAGTGCTTTGGATTGAACAGGCGCAGCGTCTTCAAGAAGTGAGCGCCTCACTGCTTGATACTATTCCGGTGACAATCCCTTTACCAAACGCATTTTCTCTCGGTGTGCGAGCTGATGTGAGCTTTCTACCCACACCGAACCCACGTGTTGGGGGAAAAATGGAAAAAGTACCCACATCTCCAATTCAAAGCGTTCCGTTGATATTTTCTTCGGTTGGACTGGGGTTGGGGAATTCTGAAAGAATGTCTGCGGAAATTTCGGCAGGTATTCTTCCACCTGGTGTTGAAAAGCTTCTCGGGATCAAAGCATCGTTGTTGCAAACCCACTTGGGTGGGCGTTTTCAACTGAGCAGTGTGCGGTTTGGCCAAGCACGTTTGAATATGGGCGTTGGAATGGCACGGACGACGTCCTCGGTCGAGGGTTCTTTCAGCAGCACTTCAGGAACTGATCAATTCTCTGCGGCAGCTGAATTCAAATTCGTCGAGGCTTCTGCGCAGCATTCTCGCTCGGGTGTTTGGGCTGGAGTTGCATTGGGCTCTAAAAAAACCACCAGTCGATTGGCGATTCAGGAAGATGCAACTGATCTCAAATTAACCGACACGCTCGCAAATGCCAGGCAGCCTTATTGGAGTCAATTCACCCTCGGTATTGCGGGGCGAGGAGGCTGGAGTATTGCGCTCTCCGAGTTGGTTGTTCCGGATCGACTTGAAATGCCAAGGTTGAGTTTTTCTTGGAACATCATCAGCCAGTCAGACGCTCTACGTGAATAACACCGTCGAGTGCTTCGAGACGCTCATGGATGTCGCGCAGCTGCGAAATGCCATTGACATGCACGCGCAGAGTGATGATGCCTCTTTTTTCCGGGGTTGTTTGAACATCTGCTCCGGTAATGTTGATCTGTGTAGAGGAAATGAGTTTGGTGATGTTGGCCAACATTCCTTGTTTGTCGTGAGTGGTGATCTTTAGGCGGGCATTGTGCTCGGCGCTTCCCTGTTGATTCCATCGACATTCAACTTGTCTGGCAGGATCGTTGGAAAGTGCCCAAGGACAACTGGCCGAGTGAATTGTAACTCCTCTGCCTCTTGAAACGAAACCAGTGATCGGTTGCCCAGGTAGAGGTTCGCAACACTTCGCAAGGCGAACGACGATGTCCTCCATGCCTTGAACAATGACAGCATCTTCGGCCTTTTTGCCACTGCGACTCTTCATCCGCCGGCTCGGTTGTGATTCTCGTTCGAACGCCTCCTGTGCGGCTAAACCTGCGAGCATTGATTCCTGCGCAGAGCTGGTTTCAGGGGCGATAGTGATGGGGAGTTGGGCGACGATTTTGGTGAGCGCTTGCCCAGCATCGATTTTGCCGTAGCCGATTTGAAGAATGAAGTCGTCCAAACTTCCAACAGGCAATACGCGATTGAGGTCGTTGAAGACACCTGTTTTTAGGGCGCGCTCATAGCTTAGGTTGTGTCGCTCGAGTGCCGTTTCAAGCATCTCCAATCCTGCTCGTTTCGATTCTTCTCGTTCTTCACTTCTCAGGTAAGCACGGATCTTGTTTCTTGCCTTGCTAGTCGTGACGTACGAGAGCCAGTCTTTGGTGGCTCGAATTTTGTTACCAGAGAGAATTTCTACCACATCACCGCTGTGCAATGTGGTGCGTAATGGACTCATTCGGCCATTGATCTTGGCGCCGGTTGTGCGCAGACCGAGATCGGAGTGAACTCCGAAAGCGAAGTCGAGGCAGGTTGAGCTTCTGCGTAATTCAAATACATCACCTTTCGGTGAAAATACGTAAACCTCGTCGTCAAAGAGGTCGACTTTCACCGCTTCCAGGAATTCGTTCGGATCTTGGAGCTCTTTTTGATGGCGAACGATTTGCTTGAGCCAGTTAAACTTTTCAAGATCTTCTTGATTGAGAGGTTCATCGCCGGAGCGGTTTTGCTCGCGGCCGCGTTTTTCTTTGTAAGCCCAATGCGCTGCAATTCCGTTTTCAGCGATGTGATGCATCTCTGATGTCCGGATTTGCACCTCGAGAAGTTCCCCTCGTGCGGCCACGACTGTTGTGTGTAAACTTTGATACAGGTTGGCCTTGGGCATCGCGATGTAATCTTTGAAACGTCCAGGCACAGGTCGATACATACTGTGCACGATTCCAAGCGTTTCGTAGCACTCGCTGACGCTACCGACCAACACGCGCAGAGCGAAGAGATCATAGATGTCCTCAAACTCCATCTGTTTTTCTGACATCTTTTTGTAGATCGAATGAAAATGCTTGGCCCGACCTTCAACTTTTGCTTTTATGTTGTGTTCTTCAAGCGATTTCTCGAGATGTTCCTTAGCTGCGTTGATGACCTTTTCGCGCTCGCCTCGTTTTTGTGCAACCCGGGCGACGAGGTTCGAATAAACCGAAGGTTTGAGTTCTTTAAGGCAGAGATCTTCCAGCTCGGCCTTGATTTTGTAGATTCCGAGCCGCCCAGCCAGCTGTGTATAAATTTCGCTCGTTTCTTCTGCTATTCTTTGACGTTTCTCGAGCGGAAGGGCTTTGAGTGTTCGCATGTTGTGGAGCCGGTCGGCAAGCTTGACAACAATCACCCGAATGTCGCGCGACATCGCCACAATCATCTTACGGAAATTTTCAGCAAGTTTTTCTTGGCTCGAACGAAATTCAACCTTGGCAAGCTTTGTGAGGCCATCGACAATGGAAGCTACGTTTGGCCCAAATTGTTTCTCTACCTCTTGAACACTGACGTGGGTATCTTCCACGACGTCATGAAGAAGTGCGGCGACGAGAGAGGTTTCGTCGAGGCGATACTCAGAGAGAATTTCGGCGACTGCAATGGGATGGACAATATAAGGTTCACCGCTCTTGCGTAACTGACCGGCGTGAAGCGAGTGAGCGAATAAATATGCTTTTCGAAGCCGCTCTACGCTGCCCGCATCGAGGTAGCTCGATGTGATTGAGGCTAACTTCTGAAAGGCTGACTCAGCGACAACATCAACTGGTGCCTCCGCCGCATGTTGAGCAGTGGTGGGGTTGGCTTGTCCGGGGGGTGTTTGACTCACAGCAGCAGTCTCCTTCAGCAGGAGTTCTACTCCGGCTCGAAAAACTGGTAAATTGATTTCAAAGTTATTTTAACGCATTCGAACCTAAACATGTGAGCAGCTTTCATGGAATTGACTAATCTCATGTGGCACTTGGGTGCACTTCTAGCATCTGTTTGGGCAGGTTTTGCCTACCGTGGACTCCTGCTGCGACAAAAAGAGCTGGAAGAGGCAGTGCTTGTTTCTTTGTTGCAAGAGGCCAATGTCACTGGTTCAGCTGCAACTGATGGAATGTCGGCTCGACAGCTAGCGCAAAAACGTTCGACAAGAGCGAGGGCGTTGCGCTGGTTTTGTGAGGAGTTCCTGCGCAGGTATTCCAGTCGGGTGAGCTGGGGCAACTCCTCTCACTTATTGCTTCTCCCAGACGAGCAGTGGCGGATGGCACTCTCCGAGCTCTACGCGCTGTTGGGAGACAGGGAAGACAAACTCGCACTTCATTCCGCGGTGAGCGTTTTGACATGGCAAGCGACTCCTCATGGCGCTGGAAAGTGGTTGAAAATAATCGAAATGGAGAAACACTCGTGAAAAAGAAAAGTAATATTTTTCGGTTGAATAAGTTTGTTGTGAGTAGCTATTTTATAGCCTTTGCAGGCAGTGTTCATCCCATTGTAGATGCATTTGCTGCAACTTCGCTTGAAAAAAAATGCTCGGGAAAAGGCAATCTTGCCGGAGATGATTTGCAAAACATACTCGCGGAAGTATCAATGGCGAATCTCCAAACGCGAACAGCTTTGATCGCAATGATGCGTGAGAAAGACAACAGCTGCAGAAAAGCAGTTGAGGCGAGACTCGTTGAAATTAAAGAGAAGCCATCGAATTTTAAGAACAACACCGGCCGTCATGCTGCTCTCACCCTTGGGCTGTTGTTAGACTTGCCAGCAGCTCTGCAGATTGTTGAATCTGAAGCCGCAATCAGTGGTGCTCCCGAATGGCTAGCTATGTTGCAGCAATGGGACGAAAAGGCTTATTCGGAACTACTGCAAAAGTGGGTTTTAGGAGCAGGTGATAAATTAAGATTTGAAATGGGTTTGCAAAGCGTTGGTAAGCATAGTTATGGCAAAACAATTATCGAGGAGCGTTCGCAGAATAGTAAAAAAAATCAGTTGGCGCCCTTTGTGTTGGAGCTCTATTTGAAGAGCGCTTTGCAGAGAGTACCGTCTGCCAGCGAATTTGCAGCTATCAATATTCACTACGCAGCAGCAGACGCCGCTTCGAGAAGATTATTTCGCGAAAACTTTGCCGCAATTCTGAGGAAGAACTCTGTGTCATGGGTGAGTTCTTTTCGCGATGAGAGAGCTTGGA
>CAIZJW010000046.1 GCA_903933385.1 uncultured Silvanigrella sp.
AATGGATTCACTGTCGATGCTCCCAACAAAGTCTGGTCGACAGATTTCACATATATTCGCACCGATGAGGGTTGGCTCTACTTGTGCATCTTTCTTGATTTATTCTCGAGACGAATTGTGGGCTGGGCAACGAGCAACCGAATTAATGCTCAGCTAGCGGTCTCGGCTCTTGAAGCTGCGATTGGACGCAGAAATCCTGAGGATGGGTTAGTTGCGCATTCGGATCGGGGCTCACAGTTCTGTAGCCGTGCATACCGAGCATTCTGTGCCAGCAAAGGTATCCAACAAAGCATGGGGAAAACAGGCTCTGCATATGACAATGCCATTACTGAGACCTTCTTCTCTACGTTGAAGAAAGAACTCATTCACGGAGAACGTTTTAAAACAAGAAAGGAGGCTACCGCCGCAATCTTTGATCATATCGAAGTGTTCTACAATCGAACACGAATGCATTCATCGCTTGGCTATCAGAGCCCGGTGATGTACGAGAGGGATGTTGCTTAACACTGTCCGGGAAAACCCGATCAGATCAAAGGCCAAGGAGGTTTGAAACTTTCGGGCCCGGCGGTTGCAATGGTGAATTCGCAAATTTCTGTTGCTGGAATGGAAACATCACCCACAATTGGAAAACCGCCAATCAGCCCTCCCGCAACTTCTCCTGAGTCACCATTGCCAGTCGTCGCAATGACATTCACTCAGGCTGCAGCGTACTGTAGCGGCTGCCATGCCACCAACGCAACAAATGCAGCAGCCAAAGAAAAACTCGTCGGCACAGAGAACATCACAACATGGGTGAATAACAAAGATGCGATTGTTTCTGCCGTAGACAGCGATCTAATGCCTCCCTCGCCGCTGTCAGAGCCGAGCAAAGCCTCTTTTTTAAAATTCGCACGCGACCCGCGACAATGATTTTGAACTTAGATTGAAGATTTGAATTTAGATTTTTGGGAGAAGCTATGATTCGAAAGATTCAACTCATTCATACCCTCGCAGGAATTGTCGTTGCTTGTGGTCCGGCCCAGCTTTCTTCCGAATCAACTGCACCTATTGGAAGTAAGGCAAGCGATGGCAGAAGCAAAGACATCACAAAGGCCCTCAAAACCGAATCAAATGTCGAGGCACAGATCGTTGATAGCGGTAACGGATCAAGCAGCACAGCGCTTTCATTCTCGGTTGCAGAACTGAGCCTCAACCAGGGTGAAAGTAAGGATGTTGATGTTCAAATCCGCGGGGGCATGCCGAACGAAAGTGTCACTCTCACCTTGCCAACTCTTGCTAAGATTAAGCTGGATCTTCTCAATTCAGCTGGTGCTGTTCTTTCAGGCCCTGTGACACTGAGTGCTGACGGACAGGCCACTCTTAAACTCAGAGTGAGTTCAGTTTTCGAAAGAACTCCCACAAAAGTGACAGCTCCGGGGCAAATGAATGCCAGTCTTCAGATTTCAGGAAGTGCAGCGGGTTCGCAATTGGCTGGGACTCTTCTCATCAAAGTATCGAACATAGCTCTCTTCGTAATGACCGGCGTTACCAATGTTCGCGATCTTCCTGCAACGTTTGAATTCCCTGCCGGCACCATTCCAGTGTTCGCAAATCCTCCGACCACGGCACTAGTACGTGTGATGCACTTTCAAGGCGGACAATTCAGACATCAAAATAATAACGCAAATATGCCTGCTAACAATGGTTATTGCCCACTCAATAGTTCAACAAGTGCGCTCGTTCCTGTGGGTGGCCAAATGAGCGCAGCCTGTTTGCCGTGCCCAGCAGAAGCCACAACTGACATGACCGGACAATTCTATAACCATAACGTCGAAAATGCTGGTCAAGCCCGAACAGTTATCTGCAAGAGGAAAATTTAAGAGCTTTCCAACTTTTTCCTGTTACGCACTCCAATCCTCTTCAAACAGAATGGCGAACTGACAAACACTGGCCGCACTTATTTAATGCAGCCTTAAGGAATCGCACAATTTTAATTTAGCGACAAACCACCCACCTTGTTCTTCCGAATTTTTCAAGGATGAATTGAGCCAAACGAATTGACAGTTGTACTTTTTCAGAAATCAAATTTTTACGTAAAGTGTTTTAGTGCGCATTTTTCGAATGCTGCACTCATTTAACTTGTTTTATTTCTGAGAGCGCTGACGCGGAGAATTTTATGCGGGCTAATGCAGTGCTGATTTTTCTTTTTTTCATGAACTTTCTAATGAGCTCGTGTGGCTCTCAGAAGATCGAAGGAAAGCTTCTCTCTCGTCGCTCGGAAACAACAACAACTCATGATGTAGGCTCCTCAATTGCTGAGATTCTCGAATATGAATCTATTCGCCCCGCGTGCGATAACTATTGGGCAATGCTCGATGAAAACGACAACGCTATCCCCAACAGCAATCCGCAGCATCTCCGCGAGTTAGAAGTTAAGTGCGGAAAGTGGTTGTTCTTAGGCTGGGAAACCAGCGGAAAAATGCCACTGCCAGAAATTCTTTTCGATGCCATTGAGCGATCCTGGCCCGACCGTGTCGGCAAAGGCTTCGAGAAAATTGGATTTCTGCCAAACCCATCCGACCCCGCGAAGCGTCCACTCGGAATTGCCCGCTCAACAACGCGCTACACAGGGATGCCTTCAGTGAATGTCACATGCGCGGCATGTCACGTCGGACAACTTCCCGATGGCCGCTATGCCATTGGAGCACCGAACACGAAATTACACCTCAGCGAATTTAATTTGATGTCCTACTACCCACTCTATGCAGCAATGCACAACAAGGACAGAGACCAACTCCCCACCCCGGTGAAGTCATATTACACCCAACTTGAGCGCACAGAACGAAGGCGAGTGAGTGGAGGCGATCACGGAATCGATTGGTCAAATGTTGTTTTCCACTATTCAAAACTACTGCACTGGCTGCGTATCGGACCAAAAGGACTTCCCGATGCTGAGTTTGTTGTTATGCCGCCGAGCCGCGACTTGAATTCATGGCTCGCAGGACGACCCGGAGTCTTCAACCCGGGAGCTCCGATGCTGACCCTTCAGGTTCAAGATGTTCCAAATCTATCGGTTCCTCAGCTATGGGGCATTTCTGGCTATGAAAGCGACTTCGCTGCGGGACAAGTTGCACCCTTAGGTCAAACAACCAAATACGCATCGCTTGAGAAGTTCGTCTCGTCTGCATTCATCTATGCATATCAGGATCTGTCCCTCATTCGACCACGCCACGTCCGACCGCTCGTCACCTACTTGCGCCAGCTCGAGGCCCCTGTATCTGCCGAAGTTCTAAATCCAGAATCGGTGCGTGAGGGCGCACATTTATTCAAGCAATCATGTGCAACGTGCCACGATGGCAGAGCCGGTGAATCGACCAAACTTTTTGCCGCAAGCACTGTAGGCACACATCCATCGCTCGCGAGCCCGCGCGAGAACTACGTTGCAACAACACCCATCGCAAAACTCATTGACAATTTAAGCCAACAACTCTCAGCGGAGCTGAAGCCACAACCGAGTGGAATTCGAAGCCGTCGTCTCCGAGGTCTTTGGACACGAACAAATTTAATGATCGATGGCTCCGTGGAAGACCTCCCCGATCTCTTTTGCTTGAACGGCAAACGAGTGAGAGAAGAGAGCCCTCACCAAGATTTGTGTCAGTCATTGAATATCTCAGAAAAAGAGAGCTTGTCAGCTTTTCTCAAAACACTTTGAAGAATAACGCCTGCTAATGCGTTTCGAACAAAGCCAATGAACTTCTGCTCAAGGCTTGAAAAGTTCTGCAGAGCGACTCGGCCCGGCGTGCTTTTGTCCAGGCTCAACCTTGTGAGTGAGCCCACCAGCAATCAACACGTGCCCGGTTGGAAGAACGAGACTCGAATGCATCCAACGCGCCACTGACATCTCTGAATCGAACCTGCAAGAAACGATACCACCTTCGTTGATGGAGCAGCGCTCGGATGATTTTTGCGGGATTCCATCGCTGACACCTCCAGCAATAAGAATCTCTCCATCGGTGAGAACGTTTGTGGAATGCATGGCTCGCGATTTGAGAAGAGCACCGGCCGAAATAAATCTCTTTGTATTTGCGTCAAAGACTTCAATCAGCGGAGTGCTCTTTGCAAGAGACACAATTCCACCTGCAATGACAACCTGACCAGAGCGAACTTGCGTTGAGGTGTGATAAACCCTGGGTGAAGCTAAAGTGGTTTCGAGCAGCTTCGACTCGAATGTTTTGAGGTCAATGATTTCCGCCGTATCAAGGAAACCATCTTCACCTTCGTTCCCGTCGCACGATTGAGCTGATTCTCCTCCAACGATCAACAACGTATTTTCATCTATCAATGTTGCAGTATGGTTCATGCGCGGAGTTGAGAGTTTGCCCTTCAGAAGAGAAAACTTCATCTCAATGGGATAAAATAGCTCCATGGTTTGATGCACACAGCCCCGGCTACCCAAACCACCCACAACGAGAACACCACCATCAGGGAGGAGTGTTGCAGTTTGGCCGCTTCGCTCAAAGTTCATCAAAGGCCCAGGCGAAAACTCATTGTTCACCTCTGAAAAAATTTCAGTACTATTCAACGCCTCTTCAAAATCACTCGCCCCTCCCAAAAGGAGAATCTGGCCACTGCGCAGCGTGAGCTGAGCGGCCCCAGAGCGCGGCACTGACAACCTGCTCTCCAGAGTAGAAATTGTCCCTTGCAGAGGGCTCAAAATCTCTGCCTTAGGCTCTCCACCAAAATCGCCCCATCCGCCACCAGAGATCAAAACATTCCCACCAGATAACAGACTCATTCCGTGGCCAGAACGACCAAACTCAAACGACGTCTTCAGACGCCGAAAGGATCCTTTTGAAGGTCGTTCTAAAACACTATGTGAGTTAGCCACCGCAGCGCTTTCGACCTGAATCAAGAGTAATGAAGACGCCACAATGAGAAGCGCACTTACATTTCGCAGGGTCCATTTAATAAAGAACATCAACGAGAGCCTCCTCATCAGTAACCCAGTTTTACAAACCTCTTCATATGACGCTCGGACAAGAACGGAATAGGGGCAGTAAGACAGCGAATGAGGCCATACGCGCGTGCCGCTTTATTAGCAGTGACAAAGGTCGGCTCCCAGCCGTTCTTCTCAAAATAAACCTTCCATTGATCTTCAACTTTTTTTGAATAATCCGAAAAAGGTTTTCCCCAATCAGCAGGCACTTCAAAGTGCGGAATAAAGACCTTTTTTCGATCTGGGCCAAGATTGGCAAGAAGTACGTTTGCTGGACTCATGTACACTGCCTGCTTTTCTCCGCCTTGCTCGATCTGGTAAATGGGTGGAACCATTTCAAGTCTGTCAACCTGATACCCATATTGGCTTGTCAAACGTTCTGCCTGGGCATTGAGGAAATCCATCGCTGCACGTGCCAGTGGTCGTTCGTGTTCAAAGCCGAGCGTCGCAATTCCCTCTTCAGTAATTTTGGGAATCATAACGTGCTTCTTTCCCATGGCTAAAAGATAAAGATCGATATGCCGAGTGCCTTCGCCTGGAAGAACAGGAAGCGTGACAATCTTTTCCGCTTTGACCTCAAGGTACTTTGCCAAAACAGAGATCACTTGATCCGGCGAACGATAATCAAATTTCTCCCCAAGTTGATTATTCTCATAGAAGCCATTTTCCCTAAAAATCTTTTCCAGCGCCTCTTTGTTAAATGACCTTCCAGATCTATTTAAGTACTGAAGATATTCTAGAGAATTCTGCTGAAACACGTGTTCAGTCAGGAAAATATGTTCACCTGTTGCTATAAGGTTTCCGCCCTCAACAATAAGCGGCATGCGCAAAAAAGAAATTGAATCGCGCTCAGCACCAATGACTTCTTTGTCAATATCTACAAGTTGAGGATTGAGTAGTTCGTCAGATACACCCTGCCGTCCCGAAGTACCAGTGTAAAGGTTACGGCCCATATTCATTGAAAGATATGCAACAAAACGTGCTTTACCGCCGGCTTTTATATCGGAACTCTTGATAACAAAGGGTTGGTAATCACGCATCCAGACCATACTGACGCCACCATCTGCGGAGCCTCGACTCGCGCTTGCCATTGACAATTGAATGCGTTTTTCCATTTTTGCATCTGTCATTGCAAACTTCTGAAAATCAGGAAGAATCTCGCTACCCACTTTATGGAAGACAACACTGGCAGTGAGCTCGTAGTTGGCAATGGGACCCACTGGAAGAGAGGAAAACCATTCCGGAAAACTCGTTGAGGCAGATGTATTTTTCAACTGGCTTTTGTTTGTATTGTTAAACAACCGTGGAACGCACGCCGCAACAAGCACGACGAGAGCAAAAGCAAGAAACCGAGATATTTTCATGTAAAACTCCAGGGAGGTTCAACAACAAGAACAGCTTCATCTAGACCAGGCTGCAACATAACTGCCATCGGTGTCGTAATCGCGCTGTTGCTTATCAACATTGAAATTCCGCCCACCGCGCGGATCGAAACTCACACCTGCAATATAAGACCAGTTTCCCCAGTTACTCGCAACATCGTAATCAATCAAAAACGACTCAAACATTGACGCTCCGAGAACCCAGGGAATATTCATTTCGTAGATCATATAACTTGCAACGTTTTGTCGACCCCGATTCGACATATATCCTGTCTGAATAAGTTCGCGCATATTTGCATCAACAAAAGGCTGCCCCGTTGAACAATTCAAAATCAATTCAATTTTGTCCCGAGTTTGACTTTCTGAATATTCATTTTCTTGAACGACTCGATACAATCCGTGTGGAAAGAAGAAACTCTCTCCAGCATTTAAAAGATGTAATTTAAAGAATTCCCTCCAGAGGAGTTCGAAGAAAACCCAGTACGTACTTTTATTGCTACCGTGCATTTTCTCATAATCCTTGAGCCTACGATAAACACTCCTGGGATAGATGCAGCCTTGGGCGAGCCAGGAAGAAAAAAGGGTAGAATCGAGCGAGTTCAAAAGTCCGTTGCGTGTTTCAAAATAATTCGAAACAGCCTTTGAACCAAAAA
>CAIZJW010000047.1 GCA_903933385.1 uncultured Silvanigrella sp.
GTCTGCAAGAAAAACCGCGTAATCGACCGGTTCCCAAAAATTGAGCACCTCATACCGGGTACGCAATTCCGCCGACAAGTGCACAATCTCTTCGAAAACAGATGATGCACAAGGGCTATTGTCGATCACAATTGGGATTCTTCCAGACATTGAAACTTCATAGAAATGCTCTAGGAGCGATGTTAATTTACTAATCGATTGCTCTTTAAAGCCCTTAGAACTCCAAGGCTGCCCGCAACATTGTCCGGCATCAGACACTGTTTTAAAGTTCACCCCCGCTCGCTCTGAGCAGACAATGAGTGCATCCAAAGTTCCTTCCTCATGGTGTTCCCCACGAGTCACACCACAGGTGCGAGTCACACAACTTCGAAAGAGAATCACATCTGGCTGCTGCGTTTCCTCATTTCTAGAATTTTTTTGAAGAGAATGTCCGGGAAGCGAATTATTAAAAATAGGCGTGCCAAAAAGTCGATTGAAACCGCCGCTCAAGTGTTGCAGCCCTTTTTCTCCGGCAACTCTACCAACTGCGTTTGCGCCTTTAAGGGAAGCGGATGCCAGCCCTTCCACGAAGGGCATCTCCTTGGCTGTCCAATTCGCAATAGTTTTTTGAAGCATGGTCGCTTTTTGCGAGCGCATTTCCTTCACCCATTCGCCCGTATTTATTCCAACAGGACAAGCACGTGCGCAAAGCCCATCGGCTGCGCACGTGTCAATCAATTCGTATTTCACGGCAGAGAGATCTTCGATAAACGAAGATTTATTCAACTTTCTCTCTCGCTCAAGGACAATTCGCCCCCGAGGTGACAATGTTAATCCCTGGCTCGGGCACACCGGTTCACAAAAGCCGCACTCAATGCAGGAATCAAGTTTTTCACTGATGGATGGCATGATTTTGAGGTTTTCAAGATGCACACGCGGGTTTGAATTTATTAGAACACCAGGATTGAAAATTCCTTCGGGATCAAAAAGTCTCTTGAGCTCTCTCATCAAGCCATAAGCTTCTGCTCCCCATTCCTTTTCGACAAAGGGAGCCATATTTCTTCCGGTACCGTGTTCAGCTTTGAGAGCTCCACCGTACTGAACAGCAACACATTCCACCATCTCATCAATAAACTTCTCGTAACGCTTTATTTCACCTGCCAGAGCGAAGTCTTGGGCCAATACAAAGTGAAGATTGCCATCGCGAGCATGTCCATAAATGACAGCGTCGAGGTACGAATGCTTATTGAGCAAGAGGCGCAGATCGCGAGTTCCCTCGGCAAGCCGCTCAAGAGGAAATGCAACATCTTCAATGATCACGGCAGTTCCCTTGGGACGACGCGCTCCTACAGCTGGAAAAATGCCCTTGCGCAGATCCCAGAGTCGATCTTGTTGCTTTTGATCGGCAAAGAAATCGGTTCGGTGATGAATTGACTTGTGCCCCGTGAGGCCCTGATTGCGAGCAAGTGACTCCAACAATTGATTTTCATTTTCAGCTTGAATCTGCACGAGTAAACATGCACTTTCGCGCGACATGTCATTCAAAAATGTAGGAATACCGGGGCGCCCCAAAAGAGTTTGAACCGAGGCATAATCAAAGAGCTCAATTGCACTGCAGCCCGCGGTTCGCAATTCTGGTGTGAGTTGACACGCATCCTCGATGCTCCTGAATGAAAGCAGAGCACTTGCTCGATGTGGGCGCAAAGGAACTGTGCGCAGGGTCATTTCTGCGATGAAGCCAAGAGTTCCTTCGGAACCAACCATGATGTGCGACAAAATTTCGCTCGGACTGGCAAAGTCGAGAAAAGCTCTTAAACCATATCCAGTCGTATTTTTGCTTGCCGATTTTCGACGAATGAGTTCTGCGAGTCGAGGTGAGGCAAGGATTCTTTCCCGAAGAGACAAAAGGCCACCGTAAAGCAATGGTGCCATCTCACGCAGCCGCTCGTCACAATCGCTTTGGCGTGTATCAATAACGAGCCCTGAGGCCAGAACAACTTTTAAACCCACAAGGGTTTGATAAGAATTTTCTTCAACACCACAACACATTCCACTCGCATTATTGGCAACAATGCCACCCATACAAGCTGCCTGAATGGATGCAGGATCTGGCCCAATTCGACGCTGAAGCTTCGCAAGATGCGCGTTCGCGACACCGCCCCGCAAGGCCGGACCACACGTGAGCGTTGCACCTTCATTTTCAATTTTAAGAACGTCCCAAGTGCGCCCAAGAAGAACCAATAGTCCGTGAGTGACAGCTTGCCCTGACAAACTTGTGCCACCAGCGCGAAAAGTTAATCCCGTGCGTTCTTGACGGGCCCACGAGATCAGTTTGAGCACATCATGAACATTTTCAGGCCTGGCAACTGCTTTGGGGACCATGCGATACAAGCTCGCATCATGAGCGTGCACGAGACGATCTGCGAAATCGAACGACAGAAATTGTTCCAACATTGGATTGCCCTAAAAAGTTCTCATACGAGTTTGAACCGGCTTTCGTCAGACCACAACCCAAAGCCTGACTCAGGATGGAGAGAACGGCAGGGGAAAAGGACTGTTCTCTTGACCTCACACAAATTTATGTGTTATCTAAATTTCAGATACACTATTTTTTGCGTATCACTCTTTAGGAGGTTCCCATGAGCGCACCCGTTCGAGTTCTTGCTTCCCTTGTAGCAACACTGAGCGCGACTCATGCGCTCGGAGATATCCGCCCTATTCCGGGAGGAAATGGACCTGTGGTTGTTCCGATTCCAGCCCCTGGACACGGACCGGGAAGGGGCCCTGGGTACCCGAATCCAAACCCTGGATACCCTCAACCTGGTCATGGCCCCGGATATCCAACACCAGGCAACGGCTATCCCCCACCACCTCCTGGATACCCACCAAACCCCTATCCTGACGTCGAGACATTCGCATGCCGCGATATTTATGGAGGGTACGATTACGTGAACATTCGATCGACCCTAGGCCGTCGCGCCGACTATCGGGTTGACCTCAACGCACTGGGCATTTCAGCCTCAAATTTAAAGGCATTTGTCTCGAATCGAATCAATGACAGCATGCTTCTACAGATTCAAACACCCTATGGTCTCGCTCAATTGACGATCGGTTATTTGAGCCATCCTTACGGACCAACAGCAGTTCTCTCACTCAGTGGTTCGTATGAAGAATTCCGTTGCACTCGTTCTGCGCGCCCTGCCCCACCGCCATCAAATCCGCCGTATCCGCCAGCCCCCTATCCGCCCTCTCCCCTACCTTTTCCGCACCGCTGAAAAGCGATGCGCGACAATAGCATCAGAAAGGCGAATGTAATCTTCAATTCGATTATACGCCTGCGCAGAAACTCTGAAATAAAGTCGATTGCCGAAACAAAAAATCGGCACTTCGACTTTATTTTTGTTCAACAGTTCCTCAGATAAATTGCGAGCAAGCTGCACTGAAGCTTGTACTCCATGACGCAACGGCCACTCGATCGTACACATTGCTGAAAGCATCGATTCCGGGGTCAATCTCAACTCCTGCAATCCGAGAGAAAGTTCGAAGAGATCCCTTGCCTCAAGAAGAAGATCTTTTCTTTTTTTGAACAATTCATTCCAACCTAGTATTTCGTTGAATTCAAGAGCTGCGGAAACGCTCAACCAAGAGCTAAAATCACGCGTCCCCGTCCAATCAAAATAACCACAGAAGTTGGTATCGTGATGATGATGAGTCACTCCACCTGAATAGCTCAGAGATTCAGGTCGAATGACGGATTGAAAGTCTTTTTTCACGCAGAGAAATGCGCTGCCACGTGGAGCACCGAACCACTTATGCAAATTTCCAGTGTAAAAATCGGCATCAATTGAGAAAATATCAATCGGAAC
>CAIZJW010000048.1 GCA_903933385.1 uncultured Silvanigrella sp.
CAGGAATGACCCAAATCGATGCACGTCGATATTTCCAAGGGTCAAGGGTTTCTGCTGCCTTGGCACTCGTCGCTGATTCTGTTGAACGACAGGCCATGGGACGCACGGGAATTCGAAAAAATTGGGCGTAAGCGCGTAAATCAGACATGCCGTCGAGCTCAGCTGGGCCAGCAAATTCCAAGGAGCAGGTTGTTAAAAGGGGTTGAGGACTTCGTGGAGCGTTTTTACTGTCCGAGGTTGTTTCTTCCCCCACAAAAATTGAAAATGTTGGCTGCTTTGGGTTTTCTGTTGAACCTTCTTCAATAAATTCTTCAAGGCTGAGTGTGGGTCGCGCTTGCGGAGGAATATTTCCTGCTAGTTTGTCTTCTACTCTAATAAACTGAGGAGTTCCTGGAAGTCCTGGTTCGTTGCTTTCGCTACCTCGAGAAGTCCAAACCTGAGCCAGCTCTTCAGGAACTATGGAGACTCTTCGCCCCACTAATTGTTTTGGAGTTCGAGGAGTGCGCAGCACGTTCACGGACTCGAAACTCGAAGACAGACTTGCAAGAGGTCGCATCGTCTCTGCTTGCGCGTCGGTCACAAGTGTGAGGGTCGTGCGCCCAACTTCAACGGTCAGTTCTTTTTTGATCGATTGCAGGAGTAAGCTGGGATCGAGGGGCTGAGAGAGCGCTGTAGGGTTGTTTTGCACAAATTGAAGGTATTCGCCGAGAGCAGATGCGGGCACTCGCTTAAATTGGTATTGAGGTTGTGTTTCATTTGAGCTGTTCGAAGAGTAGTTGAGTTCTATGAATATATATTCATTAACTCTCATAGCGCGAAGAGCATCGAGCGTCGATTCACGCGCCTCGACTGAACCCTGCAGGGCGGCGACATGAGAGAGTGTTGGGTCGAACCAAACAAGCCCTTCACCTTGACTGCGTGATTCATCTTCAGGTTTCAAATGTGAATAATAAGCAAACGCGATTCCGGTCGTTGCCAATAGTACAAGCAACCACTCCCACCACCGAGGCGGTATGGTCTGCAAATTGAACAATCTTTTTTGTCCGGCCTCGCCCAAAAAGTAGCTAGGAATTTTCATTTTCTGGGGTCGAATTCTCTGGATAAAAAGAATTCCTAAAGTGATGAGTGAGACGCAGGCAGACAGAAGTATCAGATTGATCATGAGCCAACCCTCAGTGCAGACAATCGTGATGTCAGCCGTTGTGAAAGTGAATCGACTTCGTGCTCGGCGGTGAGCCAAATTGAGCTCCAGCCTCGATTGTTGAGATTTGATTCAAGAAAATTAAGTTGCTCATTGACGTTCATCAGATATTCCTGACCAGAGTGAAATTCCGATGATCTGCTCTCTTGAGTTTGAGATGCAGGTGTAGAGTCGGGAGCAGCGAAGGCAAGAGATTCTCCTTGCGAATAAGAATCGCTCTGAGAGATGTCTGGCGATTCGAGTGGATCGCGCACTACCACAACCATTCCGCGCGGAACTCGAAGATGTTTGAGTGACGTGGCAAGTGCATTTGTAGCAGCGTGTGTGTTCGATGGATCGAATAGAAGATCAGTGATGACGTAGCAAAAATGAGCTCGTTTGAGTCGACCAGCATGCTTGAGCATTTCTTCGCTCAAATTTTTTCCTTGCAGAGCAACGATCTCAACTTTTTGCGCTTGCTGTTCATGAAGATTTTGCAGGAGTCCAGCTGTGGCCCATGCTGCTTGCATTTTGTTGGGAGCCTGAACATCTGAGTGAAACTGCATATTCTCATAGCAGTGAACAATGATTGCAACATGGAAACGGCCAGGTGAAACATCAGTGCGAGTGAGCAGTTCTTCTTGCAGAAGTAAATGTCGGCTTGAAATTGCGCGAAGTGAATCGCCGGCCATATATGGGCGCAATCCAAGTCCGCTTCGGTTTGAGCTTCTTTGCACATGCGTATCAAGGGCCGCTTGCAGCCAACCTCTCTGCGCGCGCAGCTTTAAGCGCACTGCCATGGGAATCGCATCGCCGGGGTGAACGATCGCGGGAGCATTCCAATTCGAAGGGTAGGCTGTACAGAGCTCTGCTAATTTCATATTCTCGCCAAGTAAAGGGTTTGTGAAAATTGAAAAGCAAGTCGAAGGGAACGTCAACCATGACGCCAGAGCTCGCCCGAGTGTTGGGTGAAGCCGTCATGCCCGACCTCAGTGACATGAAGTTGCTGAAAGAGCGCATTGCGGAAGCCACAGCGATTGTTCACGCTTACATAAAGCCTAGCCCGCTGCGTTATTCCTCGTGGTTGAGCGAGGAACTCGGCGTACCGGTTTGGCTAAAATTAGAGTGCCTGAATCCCAATGGCTCGTTCAAAGTCCGTGGTGCGCTCTCAGCGATATACAAGAGATTGCAATTGCACGATACGAGCCGTGGACCTTTAAAAGTGTGCGCCGCCTCTGCGGGCAATCATGCGCAAGGGGTTGCTCTGGCTGCACGCTTAATGGGCTGCGAGGCTCACATCTTTCTCCCTAAGCGCACCCCACTTGTGAAGCGCGCAGCTACGGAGCGATTGGGAGCTAAGGTGTATCTCGTAGGCGACGTTCTCGAAGAAGCTTTTGAAGCGGCGCTTCAGTTTGCCCATCGAGAAGATGCTGAGTTCTTGCATGCGTTCAACGATTTCGATGTCGTGATGGGGCAAGCGACCTGTGCTGTCGAGGTGCTAGCGCAGTTTGCTGAAGAATGTCCTTCAGTGCCGTTCAAAGACGTCGATATGGTGTGCTGCGTTGGTGGAGGGGGGCTTGCGGCAGGTGTGGGCCTCGCTTTCAAAGCAGCAGGGGCAGGGCGAGTTTTCGGGGCTGAGCAGGAATTTTTTGATTCCGCTGCGCGCAGTTTGCATGAAAACAGAAGGCTGCCCATTACGCAGGCTGGCCGGAGCACGATTGCCGACGGGATTGCTGTTGGGCTGATTGGTAACGTCAATTTCGAGATTTTGGGCAAAACCCTTGAGAGAATGTTGCTCGTATCCGACGACGACATTGTCGCAGCCCTGCTGGGCCTTGTAGAACGCGAGCACGTGGTTGCCGAGGCAGCCGGTGCAGCGGCTCTTGCCGCGGTGCGTAAAAACGCAAGCATCTTTGCCGGAAAACACGTCATTATCACTGTGAGCGGCGGCAATATCGACCCGCAGATGCTCTCGCGAGTGATTACACGTGGCCTCGGCGTCACCGGGAGAATGCTCCGTTTAACGGCAAGAATTGGTGACCGGCCAGGACAGCTTAAGGCCCTGCTCGAAAAAATTGCGAGCGTGGATGCCAATGTCCTTGAGGTGTATCATGACCGGACCTATGCTCAAGTCAATGTGGGCGATGTTGAGGTTGAACTCGCACTTGAGACCCGTGGATTTGAGCACCAATACGAGCTACTTGAGGTGCTTGAGGAAGCCGGATTCAGACCGAAGATAAGACATTGACCCTGTCGCGCCCCGGCGCTTCTTAGAACGAGGTGGTTTTTGTGTCGCAGATGGTAAATCCAGAATGTTACGATGTGCTCATTGTTGGGGGCGGGCCTGTGGGCTTGTTTGGGGCTTACTATGCCGGACTCCGCGACATGAAGGCGCGTCTCATTGACCGCAGGCACGAGCTAGGCGGGCAGCTCACAGCCATCTACCCAGAGAAATGGGTTTACGATATTCCCGGAATTCCAGCCATCCGCGGCAAGCTTTTGTTCGAAAATCTGCTCACCCAGATTGCACCCTATTCGATTCCTGTGAGTGTGAGCCAGGAAGTGGTCATGATTCAGAAGAACCGCAACAACATGCTGCGCGTGGAAACTCGCGACGGACATGTTTATCACAGCAAAACCATCGTTCTTAGTTTGGGTATGGGCGCACATATTCCGCGCCGCATGGATGTTCCTGGCCTGCGTGAATTTGAAGGCCGTGGAGTTGTTTATGGAGTTCATGAACTCAACGACTTCAAAGGCAAGCGAGTGATGGTTGTTGGCGGCGGCGATAGTGCGCTCGATCTAGCTCTAACCGTTATGGAAGTGTGCAAGGATATGGTTCTCGTGCACCGCTCCGATCGCTTCAACGCACATGAGGAAACTGTAAAAAAACTTTATTCATCGAATGCTGAAATACGGACATTCGCTGAACTGGCTGCTATTGAGGGAACTGATTGTTTGCAGCGAGTGCAATTGCGTGACACTCGCAGCAAAGTGATCAGCAACCATGATGTTGATATTGTGATTGTGGCTATTGGCCTTATCTTTAACCTTGAAGGCGTTAAAGAGTGGGG
>CAIZJW010000049.1 GCA_903933385.1 uncultured Silvanigrella sp.
TGTTGAATTTGAAATGTTTCGTCGGCAGTGGCGAATGCAATCTGATCTATTTTTTTCACGCTCATGGGCGGGCCGTCCTCTCTAGATGTTGAAGGACGGTATTCATGGTTGAGATGATGATTTCAAATGCAAGCACTTTTGCCTGAAAATTGCCGGCCAGGACGATCGGAAATAAGACGATTACGAATGAAGAGAATCTCGGTCACATAGCTCAACTGTTCAACAAGTCCCACTCTACCGGCTGCTTATCCACAATTTTATCCACAATCCCAGAGAGCCTTTCAGCGTCGAATTCTCCATTCGATGCAAGGAGAATTCGCCCCATAAAGCCTTGCTGGCGCAATTGAGCTGCAAACTCAACACCCGTGACTTTCTCTTCAGGAGCGAAGTAGTGGTCGGTGATAATTGTGTGAAGGCTTTCTAGTTCGAGCGCATTGTTCTCCACGGCCTTCCAGAAATCGCCCGGACTTGCGAAGGAGATCACCTCTGCCTTCGCTTTGAGCTTGGCCTCCCATACCCAGCGGGCAAGCGGTGAGTCGTCGAGAAAAACCACGTTGGGACGAACGTGTTGTGGAACTTCATGCGAAACAGATGGTTGGTTTGAACTGCTTGGCATGGGCAAAGGTACAGGCTTCGAAAACTGGACGCTGGAATCAGAATGCGCCACGTCCTGTGGCTCAGAGGGGGCGCCAGCAGCTCTGAGCTTCCATGCAAATTCGACTTTACCCTGAGGCACTTCATCCGTGCGTTCACTTGTGCACTGAACGCTGCTTCCATGCCCTTCAATAATCTTTTTCACGATGGCGAGGCCAAGGCCCGTTCCGCCCTTCTTGCCACTGGTGTAGAAGAGATCAAAGAGCTTACTGCACGCTTCAGCCGGAATAAAGCTGCCAAGGTTTCCAACCCGCACTTCAACCCCACCCATTGGGTCTGGTTGAGCTGATACCCATAAGTGAACATCTGGGCTTTCAACGGCCTCAATGGCGTTGGACAGAATATTGAGGAAGACTCTTGGCAGGCGCGTGTCGTCGGCTTCAACCCACGTCTCGGGAGAAATGCTGACCTGTACTTTCAGTGACCGAGTGGGGTGGAGTTTGCGGAGCTCGCCTATCACATCGTCGACAATCGGAGCGAGGCTAACACTCTTTAAGACGAGCCTAAATTCACCGCCCACATTGAGAACGTCCGAAATCAGGCCATTCACATTGGCCAGAGACCTTTCCACTTCGGGCAAGGCTTCCTGCAAAGCCTGCTGAACCTGCTCTGGCGTGCCAGCCGTTTTGACTCTGTCGATTGTCATCCGGAACAAAGCAAACGGCTTACGCACGTCATGTGCGAGCATTTGAGTTGTACGGGCGATGGCGGCGTCAATTCTGAGTCGTTCTCTGAGTCTTTCAGAATTTGACCTCTGGAATACGAATAAAAGCAAAACTGACATCTGAATAAACCAAATAAAGAGGCCACCGAATAGACCGGGTAGGGAATCGTAATCAAACGTCAATCGGCCAATCGTCTTGTTTGCATCCTGAAGTTTGATCGTCAGAGAACCAGCGATGCGTATCGTCGTCACACTGCGATTTGGAAGAAGGCTAAGTGCGTGTTGAATCGATGACGTCCGCTCCCAGTATATTTGTTGAAACTGTCCACCGGCTAAAGGGGTGAGTGTTTCGGTCACTTTCCAATAGAATCCTGTTCTAAGATCAGTCGACACCGCATTTGTAAGCTGTTGTGCAGTGGAACTCAGAATCTGCCTTTGCACGAGAAAGGAGCCCAGAACTGAGACAATGAGGGTTGCAATAGATGTGAAAAAAAGAAGCTTTGATTTAAACATTGTCACTAAACCAAAGGATGTGGAATTGGTGAACCAATACCATCCGAATAGATACTTTGATTAAACATATTGACTCTTGCAGACAAAATATTTTTCCAGTCTGAACCAAAAAATAAATTTTGCATCTCTACGCTATAGGATCTGCAGACAACGAGCGGCGCATCGGAAAATGGATGTTCTATTCTAATCTGCGAAGTTTTAACCTCGGGCAGTAGAACCTCAGCATTCGATAACGTATACGAAACATCTGAAAAAAACATCCTTTTGATAGCGATATTCGAATAGACCGGGTCGCAAGAGAGTTTTCTATGATCATCGACGTTCACTGTCGTGAGAGCCAGAAAATCTGGAAGACTTATTGCACTCATGACTGACGATAATTTGTAAATGCAGTTATGAATAATTTCCAAAAAGCACTTTTCTATTGCTTCGTTCATGTCGTCCTCAAGAGCCAAACTAATGTGAATGCCATGAACAGGATGGTATGCTGCCGCAGCAATGCAACGGAGACCAGAACATTTTAAGGTGTATCCACAAAAGAATTTGAAGGCTGTTAGGTCTTCATGATCTAAAGCTTTGAGTATTCTTTTGCCCGATTTCGTAAGCCAAAGACGCTCCCGCCAATTGATTTGAGATAAAGGTAACCCTGAGAACCAGTGGCCCAGAAAAAGGTCCCGTTCTAATAACTCTCGGAAGGAAGCTCTTTGCGCCCTGTCCACATCAATGTGCGCCGCGAAGCCGTTTGTCGTTTCTTCGTTCGATGAAGACCAAGCCAGACGTTCGGCTAGCTCAGCCACTGCTTTTTGAATTGCGCCTTCCTCAGTCCAGTCTTTGCCAGAGCCTGCAATTTTTCGTCCAGAGAACTGCGTCAATTCTGCTGTGATGTGTTGCAGACCGAAAATATATTTATCGGTCCAGTCATGGCGTTGAAGACTGATTCCGGCTTGTTTAGAGTTTAACAGTAACCAGTCAATCAGTTTGATTTCGTGATTCCCCATATTGGAGTACCAGCCTGGAGGGTGGGAAGGGTCATTTGCCAATTCTTGTTTGTGACTGCGAAATACGGCTTAATCACAAGCGGGATAACGGTCATTTCTTTAAGCATCTGCAGATGCATCTCTCGAATCAAACGAATTCTATTTTCAATATTCCACTCGTTTACATAGCGCTTGACGAACGAATCCGTTTCTGTCTTGTTGAGGGGTAGCAATCCCGTATTTGCAATGAAGTAGATTTGGGAAACGTCCTCAAAAAATGAAGAGTCTGTTTCAGCAAAATAAGCATCGACTTCGCTTCTCGCCGCGACCGAAGTTAATTCAATGACCTCAACGAAACGAAGTGAATCTCCCAGCCTTTCTTCATATCTTGCTTTTAGATTCTGGCTGCAGCCGATTCTAAGTTTTCGGGTATTCGTCATTGTGGGAAGATTCGTTGGCATGGAATTGAGAATTTCAATCTGTGCTTGTTCTAAGCCTCCAATAGATCGTGGATGAAAGAACTGATCAGTTGCAGCAACAAATTCAATTCTTGATCGGCTGGCAAAATTGGTCTTGAGTAAATTTTTTGTGTACTCTGCTTTAACTCGGTTGAGAATATACCGGAGTGTTGCCGAGTCGAATTCTTTTGCGTTTTTGGTTGTTCTGAGATGCTCAATCGAGATTTGCTCTGTTTGATGAATATTTATTTTTTCTCGGTGCGAATCTATGAACTCAGCGAGTTTATGGTGTGGCACGAAAGCGTATGTTGGAATGAGCGAAATTTCGTTCGAAAGTAGGTTTTCAAATACTTTCTCCAAAGGTGTGATTTTGTCTTTGTTTGGGTTGTTGTAGATGATCTCGACCACATCGGGCATTTTTTGATTCCATTGCCAATGTAACTTATTTGCCTTCAATGCGCTCTTATTCTCGGCTGTTCTGGCTTCTATCCAGTAGGGTCCAGTGGTGTTCGAGTGGTCAATTATCTCACCTGTGATTGGGTCAACAGCAATTTTGGGAATTATTACATAATCCATGGAGCTCAGGAGTTTGAATAGGAATTCAGATTGTCGCGGAAATTTAATATAGAAATGTAAATCAGAGACTTTGCTGATCTTGATACACTTTTCATGACTAGTCTCGGTGTCACACATAAGGTCAAATAAGTTGCCGTGTGTTCCTCCCTGGGTACTGCCAAGCCTTGCAAATGTGGCCGCGATATCGTCGACAGTAATTGGTTGCCCTTTAGACGTTCGAGCATTGGGTCTCAGATGAAAGTGTGCTTCATCGCCCTTCCAGTAGAAGTCTTCTGCTAACCCTGAACTTAAGGCTCCCGTGGGTTCAAACGAAATTAGCGGGCTGTATAGCATTCGCAGAAAGTTGAATTCTGTTCTGTATTGAACCCTTCGGGGGTCGGCTAATTCAATTGGCTCCGCAAAACCTGCATAGAGTCGCAATGTTGAATCTGCATCTGATTTATCATTTATAGTCATGATAAAATTTATAGCCCCCAAAAGAACCGAAAACGTAATAATCGCTCCGATTTTACCGAGTTTTCTCATAGTGATTACTTACTGTAACATTCTCGGGGAACACCGTCACATTCACCACCTGGTCTCATTCGAGTCTCCGTGTAGACGCCGAGGTCTTTTAGTTTCTGTATCTTCTGGTCTTCAGAGTTCGATTTGCTTCCAACAGTGTTGTGGTTTTCCTTATTCTCTTCCTTTTTTGTTTCGTTTTCAGAGCCACATGCGGTGATAAGTCCCATTGGAAAAGCTAAAATGGCGGCAAAAATCTTCTTCATACCTAATACTCCTCAAGGTGAAAAAAGTATGTCTGTGAGAACTGTTATTCACTCATGTGTTCTGTCTCCACATTTGAATCTGCTTGCACCTAACAGCTCTGAGTCGAGGGATGATCCCCGAGGGGTTCATCATTCTTTGGCAGGGAATGCATCTTTCATGCCAAGAGGCATTTTGAAGGGATTCTTGAACTTTGTGTCCTAATAAACTGGGTCCGCCGTGTTTATTGTTTGGACGGTGTCGGAAATGAAGCTCACCCTGTTGTGGAGAGGGCGTCGACCAACAGATCACGCCATCGCCTAACTCTACGTCGACGTCCGTAGAGTCGATGGCGGTTGGCGCGCGCGAGATTCAAAGACGTTCCAACAAGCGAATATTTTCTTTTGCGATATTTTTAAACTGCTCGGAGATCATTTGCTCGCTTGCGACCTCTCTCCAAAAGCGGATTGCAAGCGGAAGAGCGACGGTCCAAATGTGCTGATCACTTTTTCGAGGTATGGGTGGGGAAAATTGATGAGGAAAGAGCTGGTTCGAGCGTGGTGCGTAAGCCATTGGGCACATGTCATACACCGGAGAAATATCTATGATTCGTGTTCCCTGCTCAGAAAGAAAAGACAGGTTGAATAAATGCATGTCTGAATTGGCTATCAGATTCCCAAACAATTCCAGAATGCGAACCTGTTGATGACATTGTTGCGAAACCTGTTTGTCATGAACCAGTTTTTCAACGGCGTCGCTCCATGAAGAAGATCCACCTATAAATTCCGCATCCAAGACTCCAAGCGAGAGAACACCTCTCCGTCCTCTCAGTCCGATGCGGTCGAATCTTTCAACTTCAAGAAATGTTCTATCAACGTTCCGTAAAATACGAGTTTTTGCCGCTGCTATTCCTGATTGGCGCAGGCTTGTCATGGCAATATGCTCACAGATCAAAATGTCGGACACGCGTTCTCCAACACTCTCGTTGTGTGGGGGAGAAAATTTTACGATTAAGTGCACGCCATCTTCATTCGTCACCAAGAATTTTGGTTGTTCGCCAGCTGCAGAGGATCCGGGACTTCCGAGTCCCAGAACATCATTTACGATTTCTGAATATTTGCTTCGAGGAGTCGCGGATAAATGCTTATCCATGCTCAAAAATCGCTGCATAGAAATCTCACCAACCAGCAAATTCCCAGGTGAATTGAACCCTGCATGGCTGAGATACTTGAGTGTCGTTTGCGCGCTCCAGGTTAGAATGTCTCGCGGGAGAGCGAGTTCGGGATGAAGCGTGGGTACGAGTCGACCCAAAAAACCAGACGGCCGCATGTCGCCAAGGAAATAAGGCAGATCGGCAAAGAGCTGGTTTTCGATGACAAAATAATGTGGCTCAACAGCCTTCAATTCAACAAGCTCTTGAACTTTACCGTTGGCGTCCACTTCAAAAATCGGCCATGAGTGGACTGCTTTAAGCGCATAACGTGGCGAGATTGGTTGACCGACGACGAGGAGTTTTTCTCTTTGCTTTTTAAGCATTCTCGAGAGGGTTGGCTGACTGACACCTATAGCGCGCTGAAGCTCCGCTCGGGATTGGGGTCCTGAGGTCTTTAGCTTTCCAATAAGTTCCTCTTCGAGTGCTGTGCGGTTGATTGCTCGACGTGGCATGGGTGGTACTTCCGAATATTTATAGGCCTATCTTAGAATAGGTAATAGAATAGTTCAAGCGAGCAATAAATATCCGAAATTCATATGTAAATATTCATGTTGAAGGTAAGCGTTGACCATTTTAGAATAGCCAGAAGACCAGCGGTTGGTCAGCCATACTCGTGGGTGATGCAACGCTCCTCGAACAGGGATCATGCCCCACTGCCGGAAGGGAA
>CAIZJW010000050.1 GCA_903933385.1 uncultured Silvanigrella sp.
CTCGGGATTGTCTAAAATGCGCGGTTTACCAAGAACTTTCAACTTATCGGGAACAACAGCGACGCTGTAACTTGGATGCAATTCGGTGATATAGCCTTTGCTGGGGATGTAATTACGAAGAAATTCTTCCGCGACAAGCGTGTAGGGAGTTGCTGAAAGGGTTCCGTCACGAGAGCGACTGAGACGTGTCGATCTCGGAAGAATCAATTCTAGCGAATCGGAATTGTCCTTTTTAAATGTCTGTTTGAGTCGGCTGACAGCGGGCGAATGGGCAAACGGCTTCGTTGAGTGGCAGGTTGTGCAATCGATTGACATAGGTTCCCACTGGCTCGCAACGTTCTGCAACCGAGAATCTGACGGCGCAAGCAGCGGAGGAATATAGTCTTTGTTCATGCGTCCGGCAGCGGCTAAATAGGTTTTTCCGGATTCGCTGTTCTTCACTTCGACCTTGTTGGAGCGTTCAATAAAGCAAACTTTGTTCGACTCTCGATTGTGGCCAATGAACGCAACCGCGTCATACAGGCGGGTGTTCCCGCCACCTTGCTCTGATGTTTTTCCCTCGAGGAAGGTATTTCTGCGTCGGCAGATAAAGACAAAATCGGTCGTGGCGGTCGACATTCGCCGAATCCGAGTTCCCGGAATACATCCGCCAAGCGTTTCATCACGCACCGACATGATTGGATTATCACATTGAATTTTTTCCGAGGACTTCGTTTTTGCAGATGCGAAAATTTTGCTATCTAGAGCTTCATCATTGAGTGTGATGGGCACTTCTGTCGCTTTCTCGCAATCAATTTCCTCGGGCAGTTGGCCGAGTTCCTGAAAACACGCCACCGAATATTCCTTCATTCCCCATTCCGAGCCATTCGAGGAACCACGACTGTTGAATTTTCTTTGAATGCACCCAGACAAAAAAATAAAAATGACGACGACGGAGAAAAAATGTCGAACAGGGGATTTGAAAATCATAATGTCCCTTGGAAGATTGTTCTTTATCATAGAATGCTCCTCGAACATTCTACGATCAATATCCGCGTTACCGAGGCAAAAAATTCCCATCTGATGTATGAATTCTTTTTCGTTGTGCCTATTTTTCATCTTCTGGTTTGAAACCCAGTTCCCCGGTCGTTCCCGCGGGAGGATTTGTAAACCTTGGCCTCTTGTGCGCATTTGTTAAACTGATTGTGAAAGCGCCGTTCATTTGCTCGCAGAGCGTCTTTCATTTTCAATGGGGGAGCCCTTTTTCTTAGGCATAGCTTTTGCTGTCCCTTGTCTCTGGAGAGAGGGGGTGCGTTATGTTTCGCATCAATTTGAGACCCGGAATCAAAGCAAAAGCATCGAGACGTCTGTCCATTTCAGTTTCGCGACTTGTCGTTGCAGCTATGACAGGATTTATCGCTTTTGCGCTCTGGGCTTGCGGCTCAAGCAGCTTTCGCGGCACGGCACCGGCAAATCCGAATCCCCCAAATGTGAAAGATTCTGAGCAAAATCCGTCGCCTCCGGAAAACGGAGATGGTCAGCAAGAAGGACCAAAACAAGACGCGTCAATTGATCCGAGGCGTTCTTTGGAGTTGCAAATCTCTGGCCTGCAGCCCGAAGCATGGTGGAACAACTGTCTAAAAGTTGAACTTGGTGGCAAATCCTTTTCCATTGCCTGTACAAAAGATAAAAACGTGACAGGCAAGGTCGTTCGCATTCCAATGCCTGAGGGGGTGAGTTGCCCAACTCTGAATCTCAAGGTTGAAACATTTATGAATGTTGGCACTGCCTGCGCGGACAAAGCTCGGCTCGGACAAACCTGTAACGGGCCCTTTGAATCGCTTGCTACATTTGTTCGCAGCCATGATAAACCAGCAGATCGGGCTCATTTTGTATTAAGCGAGGCTGCGCAAGCGGGTGGCGGCAAATTAATTCGAGTTTATTTCGAAGATCAGCCAACCCAGAAAATTGATCAAGTCAAAATGGATCCGGGCAAAGCTAAAGAATTGGGAATAGATTACAACGATGCCATTTTTGATATCAAAACTCTTCTGCTGCCCTTTGAAATTCAGGGTGCAGCGGGTACAAAGTGTCCATAACAGAGCCTTCTCCCTGCACAGTTGCACAGGCGCGTGACTCTGCCTGCAAGGAGACACTCATGCATTTCGACATCAGGAGTCGGGCTCGTCCCGTTCTGAAGTGGGCTGGTGGGAAGTCGGCACTCCTCGAACAATTGCTTCCACTTTTTCCTGTTCGGTTTGATCGTTATATCGAACCTTTTCTTGGCGGAGCCGCAGTTTTTTTGAGTTTGAATCCAAGCTTGCCAGCGGTGGTCAATGAACTCAATCCTGAACTTTTTAATCTCTACTGTGTGATTCGCGATCAGCCCCTTGAATTGTCTCAACTCCTTCGGCAGCACACACAGCAATACTCTAAAGACTTTTATTATCAGCTAAGATCAGAAACCCCCGCCGATCCCATCGAACGGGCGGCACGCACAGTATTTTTGAACAAAACAGGATTCAACGGCCTTTATCGGCAAAATCAGCGTGGACTGTTCAATGTGCCTTTTGGGCATCGAAAGAAATGCCCATCGTTGTGCACACTCGAAAATCTGCACAGTGTTGGTGAGCGTTTTTCGGCAGCACAGCTGTTGAATTCCGATTTTGAATCTGTGCTTGCTCAAGCCGGGAAGGGGGATTTTGTGTATTGCGATCCACCCTATGAGCCTTTATCGGCCACTTCGTCTTTCAACTCTTACACGGGCAGAGGGTTTGGCCGAGCCGAGCAGCAACGCTTGCTTAATGCATGTATTTCTGCGGTTGAACGTGGCGCGAGTGTCGCTGTTTCTAACTCAACAGCACCATTTGTCATTGAGCTGTATTCAGAGTGGGACATTCGTAAAATCAAAGCAAGGCGCGCTATTAATTCCGTTGCACAGAAACGTGGAGAAATTGAAGAAGTGCTCGTTCTCATGAATGTTTGAGAAGTGATTTTTGACTTAAAAGTACAGGCTTGCGCGGGCTGAAAAAATCAAATCCGAGTTTATCAGAGCAGTTGAAAAATCAATTTCCGCGGGCGACACGGGCCGTAACACGAAGGATGTTTGTGCCTCGCGGTTCCAGAAGGGTGATTTTTTCAA
>CAIZJW010000051.1 GCA_903933385.1 uncultured Silvanigrella sp.
GATGGAGTTCATCTCCAGCGTGACATCCTGCGCCTTGACTTCATTGAGTTGCGGAAATTTTCGAGCTTGAACCCCAAGGAAAATCCATTATTCTCAGCTTGGGTGCAGTTTCTTGGCGCAAAATCTGCTGAAGACTTACAGCAGGCGGCGAGTGCAGCCCCCGAGCTCAACACTCTCGTGACGGAATTAAAACTTATGTCGTCGGAAAAAAATTACGTCAAACTGATTCAGAAGAATAAAATGGACAGAATCATTGACCAGCGCGCGCGGGCGGAAGAAATGAGTGATGCCAAGAAAGCAGCTATGGCTGAGGGCAAAGCTGAGGGCAAGGCCGAAGGCACCCGCCAAGCCCTGCTCAACAGCATTCACATCATTCTTTCCCGGAAGATGAGCATCAAGCGGGACGCGCTGGCCAATCGCCTTAGCCACCACTCCCCCTCCGAACTCGAAGCACTACTCGCTGCGGCACTCGACTTCACCTCCCCAGCCGACCTCGAGGCGTGGGAGAAATCGCACAAAAATCTGAAACCGTAGGCTAACTTCATCGCTCGTTAAATATATCGTCATGTCCATTCCACTCAGGAATAGAGGCAACTCTCTGACGCAATCGCCTTAATATTCCAGCAGCTCTCAACACCTGACGTGCGCGCACAAAATCAATCTTTTCTGAAAATTGTTTGATGGCGAGCAGCGTGTGCCGCGCATCACGCTCGCTGTAAGGAAGCGCCTCCCAAGCTATAGCACGATCACACCACATCATCGTTGACGAGAGCAAGGTGAAGGTTTTTTTCGAAAAAGGGGATTGGACAACAACAACATCTGCGCCAACGCCGCCAGGTGCCAATGCGAGTGTTGAGCCCACAATTTCAACGGTATATTGAACCAAAGGAGACGCCCAGCAACGTCCAGTTCTCACAAAGCCAAGTTCCACGAGCAGCGTTTCGAACTCTCGCGTCTTGGGCAATGTCGCTTGAATGACAATGTCGAGATCTTCAGACGCATGAAGTGAGGGGAAATGCCACTCGAAAGCAGAGCCTCCAACAAGCACAGCCTCGAGTTTGGTCAGTGCGCGAAATCGGTCAGCGAGTTCAGCGAAAAACTCGTATTTGTCTTCCATGTTGCCAATTGCCTGGTATTTGCTCGAGTTCAAGTTCGCTCCTCTGGCATTTTGTCACCGAAGGTGAGTTTCTTTCCACTTGAACGCGGCTTGCGTCGGGCCGAAAAGCGACGTCTCTCTTCGGGAGATAACTGCGCTGCGATTTGCTCCACCCAGCTACGAAATGCAGCTGCGACAGGTTGTCGAGAGAAGCTGAAAACCGCCGTTCGTCCGATGCTCTGGCGCGCGAGAAGGCCCGCGCCTTCCATTCGCCTAAGCTGAGCAAAGACAGCTGTTTTGTTCATTTCCGTGATGCGCTCGATCTCGGCAGCATAGCCTGAACCATTGATAGCGATGAACAGAAGCACGGTTTCAGCGGTTTGCGACCCAGTCAGTCCTGATAGCACAGTCGAGCCCGCGACAACACCCCTTGGTCTTCCATTTTTCTTCGAAGATTCAGTCACATAGAACCTCAAGTCGAGATTAAAAAATGATTGTTTTTAACTATCATAAGAATATTAATCACATTCTTATCGGGATGCAACTGAAATTCCTCAAGCTCATCGCGTCACTCAAATTCGCCTCACCAGCCGATCTTGAAGCCTGGTAAAAAGCGCATCTTCCCCACGGCTCCTAATCAAAACTCACATCCCAGCCCGCGCGGCGAACTCGAAATCACCGATGTGAACAAAGAGTACCTAAAGCGCGAACGCCTGCAGGTGGAAGTGCTTGGCCGCGGCATTGCGTGGCTTGATATGGGCACACACGAGAGCCTATTGCAGGCCTCAACCTTCATTGAAACAGTGGAAAACCGCCAAGGTTTGAAGATTTGTTGCCCTGAGGAAATCGCATTTCACAAAGGGTGGATTAGCGCAGAGAAGGTGGAAGAGACGGCTCGAGGGATGAAGAATTCGCAGTATGGGAAGTATCTTTTGAAGTTGATTTCAAAATAATTAAAGCTCGATTCCAAACGACTCAAAAAGAAATCACTGAACTCACGCTTGCCTGCTTCATGCACTCTTTTGCCATGACTTGAATCCTTCAATAATGAACATTCGTAGCAAGACCTGATAGGGAACGCCGCGCTCCTCGGCTGCCTTTTTAAGGCCTCAAAATGGTCGGGCTGAAATGATCCGCACACAACCATCAAGCAAAAGTTGGCAAGCAGAGCGGTAAAATATTCCCCCCAATCGGACTTATTTTCGATCATCTTCCAAGCCCTGCTTGGCGGTAGTTAGAAGTTGAAGCATGAACTCCATCACTGCCGAGCAACCTCGTTTATTTTCGTGCGCTCGGCAAAATGTGCTTTCAGGAGTCTACTAGCCAACCGATCAGGCAGATTTTCTCCAGCTAGTTGTCTGTAATTGCTCAGTATTATCTTATTTAAGGATTGGCTTAAATTTGGTTAAAACATGGTCGATATGTGGTTTAAGAATCTTAGCAAAAGGGGGAGATATGCCTCAAACTGCATTCAATCACATTCCAGATCACAATTACCTTGGACTTTTTGACAACCCCAAAACAGTCACCGAATTTCTGGGACTCAACAAACAAGATATTGCGAGAGCAACATCATTGTCTCCCACCTCAATTCGGTTTGACTCTCGATTGCCTGAAATTTTAAAAACCCGTTTGTGACACAATCTCTTGAGGGGCTGGCGTTGGTGAAAACCTGAGCAACACCCTCAAATGGTCGTGAACTGTGACAGCAACAACAAGGATCGCGCGGCATGAAAAAAAGACCTGAAGCACCCAATGACATAGCACGCGGCGAGATAATCCTCTTCCAAACGTACGACGGGCGCGCAAAGATTCAGGTCCGTTTTGAGGAAAATAGCGTCTGGCTCACTCAGAAGACGATGGCGAAGCTGTACCAAATCTCGGTGAAGACGGTTAATGAACACCTTAAACACATATTCAATGAGGGTGAGTTAGACGAAAATTCAGTTATCCGGCGAAACCGGATAACTGCCGCGGACGGTAAGACCTACGATACCAACTTTTATAGGTTGGAAGCCATTTTAGCTGTCGGCTATCGTGTTAGAAGCCAACGAGGCACACAGTTCCGTCAATGGGCGACGAATCAGCTCGAAGAGTTCCTCAGAAAAGGCTTCGTCATGGATGATGAACGCCTGAAGGCAGGCAAAAACGTCGGCGATGATTATTTTGGAGAATTGATTTCTCGCATTCGTGACATCAGGAATTCTGAACGAAGATTTTATCAAAAAGTGACCGACATCTATGCGACCAGTCTTGATTACAATTCGGCTTCCCCGACCACACAAGAATTTTACGCCACGGTTCAAAACAAACTGCATTGGGCGATTCATGGACAAACTGCTGCTGAAGTTATTGTCAGCCGAGCGGATGCCTCGAAGAAGAATATGGGGCTTACTTCTTGGAAGAATTCTCCCGACGGCCCAATTCGCAAAAGCGATGTCTCAATTGCAAAAAAAACTATCTTTCTGAAGCGGAACTCGCTGCGCTCAATCGTATCGTATCCATGTACCTTGACTATGCCGAGGATCAAGCTGCAAATCGAAAGCCCATGCACATGGTCGATTGGGCGAAAAAACTCGATGGATTCTTGCAGTTCAATGAAAAGAACATTCTTATGCAGGCCGGAAAAATATCGCATCAGATGGCTCAAGAGCATTCGGAGAAAGAGCTTGCAAAATATGAAGAACAGCTCCGTCTTGTAGAGGCAACGGAACCTTTCAGCGACTTCGACAAGCTGGTCGTTGAGAAACTGAAAGAGCTAAGCCCCTCGAGAAAAGAAATACTTCCTCGGAGCGAGAGCAAAGCCCAAGCAGTCAGAATAGGGACAAAACAAAAAAAGAGATAGATTTCAGTCAGTCGATATTCCAAAGCCTTTGCTGCTCGCATTGCCTCAGGCAGAGGCCATTGCGGCGGTGCTTCATGACCTGCAGCTGGCTGAAGCCAAAGGAACTGGCATTCGGGCCATGCGACGGCTGTCTGCCGATCCCTGAAATATATTCGGATCGCCGGTCAAATGAGTTCAAAATCATTTTATTTTTGCATCATTTTTTGTCCGAGGATGATCACAAATGGTTGCAACGCTTTGCCGGACATTCAGTAACTGCCGATGAGGCGAAAGTGCTCGTCTATGCTCGAGCCACTGGCGCTGTCGACAACAAACAAAGTTTGGTCGACAGATTTCACATATATTCGCACCGATGAGGGTTGGCTCTACTTGTGCATCTTTCTTGATTTATTCTCGAGACGAGTGGTTGGATGGGCAACAAGCAATCGAATCAATGCCGAACTGGCAGTATCAGCTCTTGAAGCTGGAGTTGGA